>JBCBWU010000005.1:0-73375 GCA_039816955.1 Bacteroidota bacterium | reverse complement strand
TAGGCTCGCCATCCTCTAAAATTTCAGCCTTGTTAGGCGATCCATCAGGAGGAGTAGGTGAGTACCCTTCTTGTTCGGCCAACTCATCTATATGCGCCAGTATCGCCGCAATCTTGTTTAAGACCGAAGCCTTGTAACGTGCTACATTCTTGGCCCACACAAAACTGTAGCGATTTGCTACTGATTCCATCTTAGTACCATCTACATAATAATCTTTCAGTTGTACATAGCCCTGCTCTACTAACAGCAGCAAAACCTGAGCAAAGACCTCCTTGACCGTATTGTTCAACCGATGCTTGCGAAAAGTGTTGATCGTATTGTGGTCAGGGTGCTGCATACCACTTAACCACATGAAACAGATATTTTCATGGCAAGCCTTTTCGATCATACGCGAAGAATAGATCTTCTCCACATAAGCATACACCAGTATCTTTAACAGCATCTTGGGATGATACGAACTCGTACCACCTCCTTTGTAAGTTGACAATATCTGATCAATGGCCATACCATCTATGGCCTGGTTGATCAAACGCACTTTGTGATGGGGAGGAATCATATCACCCAATGCTGGTGGAAACAGCCAACTCTGGTTTTGAACGTAGGGCTTAAATACCACTTGGCGGCCCGATGATTTGTTGCCCATTCCTAAGAATATTAGCTTTCTCCTAAGATACAAATCATCGAGCCGAATACAAAATCATTGGAAGAGGGCTTTTAAGACAGCCCCGAAATTAGCCTTAATTACGGCTCCCAAAGATGGGCGCTGTGTAATGGCTTAGTGCTGTACAATGAAACGGCGATTCAACTCGCGGTCAGCATTGAACATGCGCAAGAAGTATACACCATTAGCGAACTGAGAAACATCCAGTGACAACTGGTTGCGACCAGTGTTGTAGTTCTCAGCACCCAACTGCTGAACGCGCTGTCCAGTAGCGTTGAATACTTCTACTTGTAGTTGACTTGCTTGCTCTAGGTCGAAGTCAACGCGTAGCATTTCGTTCGCCGGGTTAGGGAACATACTGATTTCGCTTACTTCAGTCAATTCCTGTGTACCTACGATATCGCTTACATTGATATTATCTAGGAACAGGTTGTTACCCCAGGCAGAAGTAGCCAGGAAGCGAACATTGATTTCCTCACCGATGTAGGCGCTTAAGTCAAGTGTTTCAGTCACCCACTCATCTGCGTTAGGCACGAAGTAAGGATCATGAGCAGCAGTAGTGTTTAGGCTGTTACCAGAAGCGTCCCAAATAGTTTCAAAGGTGGCAGCACAGTCAGTAGAAACCTGAATACGCAGACGGTCACCAGATACACCATCACCGAGGTAGCTGGCACTTGCACGGTCAAATACTAAGGCAGGAGCCACAGCTGCGCTCAAGTCGATCTTCTGGTAAGTCAATGAAGCATCATCAGGAGTAGTGCCTGCTGGGTTCCACTGGTAGAAGTTGATGAAGATAGAACGGTCAGAAAGCCCATAGCCACCAATAGCACCTCCGTCGTCGTTCTGGGCAGGTAGCTGAGTACCATCATAAACGATGAAAGAGTTACCACCAAACTCACCTAGGGCAATACTAGGAATAACTAAACCCGTTTCTGGGTAAGTTAGATCGTAGTTTTCATTGTCCTCTTCTAACTCCGTACCGATTGGTGTCTCAGAAAGCGCACCGTATACGGTAGTCAACGACTCGTCGTTAAGTGTGTTCAGGTTGATACCCATTCCACTATTCACTTCCAAGATTGCGAATGACAACGCATTGTTAGCTTCGGCCAAAATTAGCTCTGAAAACGTAATGTCAGTGGTTTCACCTGGAGCCAAGGTTCCAGTAAATTCCATAGTTTCTACAACGTTGTCGTTGATAGAAGCAGCAACTACCGCTTGAGTAATGTCTACACTACCGTTGTTTCCTAATTCAACGATTGGCGTGATAGAAGCACCACACAAACCAACGGGATCGGCAGTAAGGTTTTCACCAACAGAGCCGTCTACACCGTTAGCGATTTCCGCAGGCTCAGTGTAAGCAGCTTGCCAGATTTCCTGACTAGAGTGGTCTTGTACGAAAGCGATTACGCGCATTTCGTTCAAACCGTAGATGTAATCAGGAATAGCACCAGTAATAGTAGTTTCCCAGGTCTCACCAGCAGCAATAGTTGCCATGGTAGTACCTTCCGCATCTGGGTACATTTTACGCATTACCTCTTCGAAGTGCAGCTCTCCGTTAGATCCGGGAGCAGCAGGGTAGATGATATCACGCTCAACCAGAACTACTTGTAAACGACCGTCGGCCATAGTGAAGTCTTCACCACTTTCATTAGTGATCGCAACAGTAACTGATACCTCGGTAACGTCTTCGTTGAGTTCGTGCGTCACAACCATGCTGATAGGCGTAGATTGGTCCGAAGCGTAATCGATTACTGCCTGGTTGTGACCGTAAGGACCACCAGCGTAACCACCGCCAGCGATGTCCCAATCACCAATACCACCGCCGTAAGAATCGTCGCCAGTGAAACCGTCTAACCACGCGGTTGGTACACCACTCAAGCCATAGAAATTGGCACGAGTTTGTACTTCACCTGGGTTTTGCTGGTTCATTGGGTCAAACCCTGGGAAAGCAGCCTGATACTTAATAGAAATTACTTTGTCCGGATTCGCACGAAGTAGTGCGTTAAAGTCTGGATTCTGGATTGCACAAGGTCCACAAGAAGCATTGGTGAAGTGCTCTACCAAAGCTGTACGCTGAGCTTGCGCCATTAAAAAGATAGGTGCACACGCTAGTGCGAGAAGTAGAAGTTTCCGCATCATACTTTTAGATTGATAAAAAGGAATATTGCTTATTTGCCCGACAAAGTTAACATTTAGTCGCTATGAGGACCTTTGCACCAAAATATATTTTTTCAAAGGCAAACTAGGAGACAAAAAAAGTGGCAAACCAAATGAACTTTGGTCGGGCTTTTTTTGAAAATCTAAGCGTTTTCGCTCGCAAAATTTTCTTTTGTGCGCAGTAAGAAAGCAGCTATCAGCGTGATCAATAAACCAATTGGGAAGATCTCCAGAAAGGTAAAGCCCGCCATCACCCAGGGGTTGCTGTAGCTAGCGCGCATTTCTTCCATACGCTGAATCTGTGCCGCAATTTCCTCTGCACTCTTTCCACTCTGCTGGATTTGCTCAAGCTGCCCTTGCCAGTAGGCCTCCATCATTTCCACTCCACCACCATTTTGATAATATACCATCCAGCCTACTACGTAAAAAACAGAAGCGATAAGTGTAATAATTAGCCCCAATTGCACGCCCTGTCCAAATGTAATATGGCCCTCCTGCTTTTGATCTCTTTGGTTGCGGATACCGAAGTAGATCATCGAAAGCGCAGCGAGCATGGTTGTATACCCAATCGCTTCTCCCCAGTCTGCAAACTGTTCTCCAAGGTAAAAGCCAAATTGGCCAAGAAGAATAAGAATGACGCCTGCGATAAGGCCAAAAACAAGTGCTGTACGTTGCATGATAGGTGATTTTGATTTACTCGCAAGTACCTCCTTTTCATCGACTTATACCCTCACCCGAAAGTACCATTCTGGGGTTTGGTGCTAAAATCACCCGAAAGTGGGAGGAGGAGGGAATTAGAATTAGGATTAGAATGATCCGCTTTCGCGTAAAGCTAGGTTAGATGGGGAAACTAGAATAGTCGATAATGAAAGTAAAGGTATATGGTCAGTATACAATGGAGTGGAGTTCCTCAAAAAAGAGCACCTTAGAATTTCCAAACACTCTAACCTTCTAACATTCCAACTAACACAACTAACCAGAGCCGCAGGCTCAACTAACTCAACTAACTAAGGCCGACGGAGGAGGCCGAACCAATTCAACTAAATCCACCAAATTCATTTTATCCGCCGGAGCTTAGCGAAGGAGGGCTAACCCAACTACTCCACCAACCCCAGCTGCTTTCCCTTCTCCACTGCTTGCGTACGTCGGCGCACATCTAGCTTCTGGTACAAATTGGAAAGGTGTGTTTTGACCGTATTGAGAGAAATGAACAGTTGATCGGCAATCTCTTGATTGGTGAAACCGATGGCGACCAATTGCAGGATTTCGTATTCGCGTTTAGAGATACCCAGTTGTTGCAAGCGCTCGCTAGGATTTACGACGGTTGCTGCTATGGCCTGACGCGGACGACTAAGTTGCCAGCCCGCCCACAGACCCAAACCCGCAAAAAGTACGGCAATGGCCAGCACGAGCCCTTCAGTGGAGAGGTCGCGGACACTGTAGCGGTATTCTACGGTCTTTAGCACCAGGGCGATAATGGCCAGTGCTGCACCATAGATCCAGTTGGCATATTTCATGCCAGCAAGTTAACCAATTCGTAGAAGTGTGGCGAGGGTGATCCTTTATCCGCGCCGCTCTTTGGTTTCCTCTAGTGCGAAACCTATTTCCCGAACGCCGGGGAGCGGATTGCGCCGCGAGTATTGCTCGATAGTAATCTGATATTTACCAATCTGGTTGAAGTAGGCGCCCTGCTGGATAGGAATGTCGAGTTGGCAGGCCGTACTGTTACATTCTCCCAGCCATCTTCCCACCTTGTTGGCGAGTTCTAATGACACCAGTTCGCTGAGCCGCTGACCGTCGGGAAATTTGGTGTGTACCTGCACATAAAAGTTTTGGAAGGGGAAACGTTCATCGTGCTCTAGGAGTAAATGTAGATTGTAGATGGTAAGGGAATCTTCAATCTCAAACTGAGCCGTGAGGCTGTCCTGATAAGTCCAACCAGTCTCTGGGATTTCCAGCGCTGATTCGTGAACGAAATTGGGGCCACAGCTGGCTAATACACTTAATAGTCCCAAAACGGGAAGAAATCTCAACATGCGGAAAAGCTTGGTGATAAGCGATAATGGAAAAAGAACGCCTAAAAGTAAGCGGGAAGTGTTCAACGATTAGAACACTTCCCGTAAAGGTCTGAATATTATGACGCAAAAAATCAGTAAATAACTTTCTGCGATGATTAGCCTTTAAAATAATCGCGCATTCGATCAAAGAAACCGCGATCCCCTTTACCGGGCTGTGGTTGGAAGTTGCTGCTTTTGCGTAGCTTTTCCAAAATTGCCCGTTCCTCATCGGAGAGCTTCTTAGGTGTCCATACGTTGACGTGAATCAACTGGTCACCCTGACCGTAATCCTGCACATTACTTAGGCCTTTGCCTTTAAGGCGAAAGATTTTACCAGATTGTGTACCGGGCGGAATCTTAATTTTCACTCGGCCGTCAATAGTTGGTACTTCTACTGAGGTACCCAAGGCGGCATCAGCTATATTGACGTAGAGGTCATAGATGAGGTTCATCCCATCTCGCTGCAGATCGTCGTGCGGCTTTTCTTCAATGTTGATTAAAAGGTCACCAGCTGGGCCACCCATCCGTCCCGCGTTACCTTTACCGCGCATGCTGAGCTGCATTCCGCCTTCTACACCGGCTGGGATTGGTATTTCAATGGTCTCTTCAGCGTACATACGGCCATCGCCCTTACACTTGCTACAGCGGTCCTTAATGATTTGGCCGCTACCGTTACAAGTAGGGCAGGTAGTAGTGGTTTGCATTTGTCCCAGGATGGTCGAGCGCACCTGGCGTACCATTCCCGAACCCCGGCAAGTATTACAAGTAGAGGTAGAAGAGCTGTCTTTCGCCCCGCTGCCGTTACACTGGTCACAAGTGACTTGCTTTTTGACCTTAATCTTCTTCGTAACACCTTTGGCAATTTCTTCCAGACTCAGGGATACTTTAATCCGCAAGTTGCTGCCGCGTTCCCCACGGCTACGAGTAGAGCGGCCACCGCCGAAAAAGGATCCGAAAGGACCACCAGTTTCGCCGAAAATGTCACCGAACTGGGAGAAGATATCCTCCATGGTCATACCACCACCAAAACCACCTCCACCGCCGCGGTTGGGGTCTACACCAGCGTGGCCAAAGCGATCGTAGCGTGCTTTCTTATCCTCGTTACTTAGTATCTCGTAGGCCTCTGCGGCTTCCTTAAACTTCTCCTCGGCTTCCTTATTATCCGGATTTTTATCCGGGTGGTATTTGATAGCGAGCTTGCGGTAGGCCTTCTTGATCTCCGTCTGCGAAGCCGACTTGTCGATACCCAATACCTCGTAATAATCTCTTTTTGCCATTAGCTTCTTTATTTGCCGGTCACGACCTTGGCGTAGCGAATAATCTTGCCTTTCAGCGTGTAACCTCGCTCAATGGTATCAACGATTTTTCCCTTCAGTTCCTCCGTAGGGGCAGGGATTTCCGTCAAGGCCTCGTGCAATTCAGGATCAAAGTCCTGGCCAGTAGATTCCATAACCTCCAGGCCGCGTTGCTTGAGGGTGTTGTTCAATTTTTGGTAAACCAACTGAATACCTTCCTGGAAAGCTGGTGAATTTCGCTGTTCTTCCGGTAGGTTCAGGGCCCTGTCAAAATCGTCCAAAACCGGCAGTAGGGCTGTCAGGGTGTCCTGAGCAGCGGTATTCAACAAATCTACGCGTTCCCGAACAGTGCGTTTTTTATAGTTTTCGAATTCCGCCATCAGACGCAAATACTTGTTACGTAGCTCATCGCGTTCACCAACTGCGTTATCGCCCTCTGCTTGTTCTTCAGTTGGCTGATTATCAGTGTCTTGGCTTTCGTCTGCTTGGGGTTCTTCAACAGTATTTGTGGCGTCCTGCAGCGGATCTTCCTGCGGCGCTTTATCCTTCTTTTTACTCATGAAGTGTCAACGTTTTTTAAACATCACACCCTTGTACTGCAATTACTCTGCCAAGCAAGTACTTACGTCATTTTGACAGCTGCTGATCTAGCAGGCGTGCCACCTGACCAACTTCCATATTGACACCAATGATTTGTCCTTGAGGATCAATGAGATAAGAGGTGGGCACTTCTTTGATGCCGTAGAGGCTAGAAATGGTGCCGTTGAAGAATTTGAGGCTAGAAGATTCATCCATGAGGTGGTAGGGCCAGTTGAGTTGATCTTGGGCAATTGCTCGCGACCAACGATTGCTGTCTCTTTCAACACCTACATTTACTACTACAAAGCCCTCTGCATTGTCGAATTGTTCTCCATTGTACTTGCTATGAAGGGCCACAATGCTGGGATTCTCCGCCCGGCACGGGCCACACCAACTACCCCAGAAGTCGAGTAGTACGTATTGGCCCCGTAGATTTTCCAGGGCAAAGTCACTACCGTCAATCAGCTGGCCACTAAAGTTGGGCGCCGGCCGGCCGTTGGTAAACTTCGGCATGAAATAAAGGTAGCGGCCGATGTAAAAACCGGCAACGAGGAGTACAGCGATAAGCCATCCGTATTTCTTGAGCATGACACTTTTTAGCCATTAAAATAAGTTTCTGCTCCCAATGGTTGACTAGGTGGAGTGCTCTTCGTCCGCATTGGGACGGTTGCGGGGGTGAAATTGTAGGATTGTTTCCCGCAGATAATCCGAGTCCAAATGGGTATAAATCTCCGTTGTGAGGATAGATTCATGACCCAGCATATCCTGTACTGCTCGCAAGTCAGCGCCGCCCTCAATCAGATGCGTTGCGAAGCTATGGCGGAAGGTATGTGGACTCACATTCTTCTCTATTCCCGCGGCGCTGGCGCAGTCCTTAACAATATTGAAGACCATCACCCGACTCAGCCCTCCGCCGCGGCGATTGAGGAAGACCAAATGATTCGCCTCGGGCTTAATATTATTATGGTGCCGCCGTACACCCTCAATGTAGAAACGTAGATGCTTCAGGGCTTCCTCCCCAATTGGCACCAAGCGCTCTTTGTTTCCTTTACCGATGATCCGCAGAAATTCCATCTGCCAGTGTACATTCCGCAAGGGTAGTTGAATGAGTTCACTTACCCGGAGGCCACTTGCGTAGAGCATTTCCAGCATCGCGCGGTTGCGTAAGCCATGGTCGGTACTCAAGTCAATTGTAGCCAGCATGGCTTGTATTTCCTCGTAAGTGAGTACCTCAGGGATGTACCGGCCAAGCTTCGGCCCTTCGAGTAATTCTGTGGGATCTTTTTCAAACGGAGCCTCCGTATGCAGATACTTGTAGAAGGTTTTGATACCCGATAATACCCGAGCTTGTGAACGCACACCCAATCCCAGGGCATTGAGCCACTCCAAAAAGCCTTCCAATTGCTCGCGGCTGATATGGCGCGGTGGCGTCTCATCGCTGTGCAGTTCTAAGAAACTCACCAATTTACGCACATCACGCTCGTAGGCCTTGATACTGTGCTCCGACAAGGCCAACTCCAACTTCAAATACGCCCGAAAACCGCGAATGGTGATCTCCCAGATCATGTGTAAGGGTTTAGCGGGGGTAAAAGTAGGGAATGGGAATTAGAGTGAGAATTAGAATTATAGTAAGAATGGGGGTAGTAACAGTGACAGTTAAAGTGAAAATGTCTTTTGGATATTCAAGACTTCTACTTCAACTGGGACTTTTCAAGTCTGCATATCTCGATTTTACAGCCGTTTTCAATCTCAATTGCAATGCCAATCAAGATCAAAATGAAGCTGTTCAGTTATCTCATTGAAGTTGCGATTGTAATTGCCAGTTTAATTGTACCCGCTTATCCCATTATAATTCTCACCTTAATTCTAATTCTAATTCTAATTCCAATTCTCACTCTAATTCTAATTCCTAATTATTCACCCTCCCCTGCTCATCAGACGAACCAGTCTGCCTATTCCGGGCCGCTTTCACGCCAGTATTACCGAAATTGTAGGAGTAGGTCAGGCGAATGCGCCGCTCGGCAAAGCCGAAAAGGCCGCGATAATTGAGGTTGATTTCGGGTTGATTGGCTTCTGATTCCCAGTTGCCTTCCAGAAGGTTGGCGGCGTTTAAGCGCAAGCTGCTACGTTCGCTGATCTGCTTTTGTAGTCCAACCGCGATATCACCAAATGGTTTTGAACGTACCAAGCCGAAAGCTACCGGCGACATGAAGAACCCTGATATTTCCAGGTTGATATCTCCGGGAAGTTGTAGGGTCTGGGTTGTATTTCCCCGGAAGGTGGCTCCGGCTAAGCTAACGGTCTCATCACCAAAGGTGAACTGATTCTCTTGCCAGAAGCCGACTAGATTATTTCTCATAGACCACCAGGAAGTAACCTGAACTGGGAAGGACACACTCAGGCCTACATCCTGTTGATAGTCCATATTTACCGCAGCGTTAACCTGCTGATTGGTTTCGGGATCAACCTGGGGCTGGAAGCCAGAGATGGCATCATCGGTGTAGCCGTAGTTAAGGGATATAAACCAGGTCTGAATACGGTAACCCAGGCTGAAATTGTTGCTGTACGCCGGTTGCAGGGCGACGTTACCGGTCATTAACGTATTGGGGTCGAGGAAGATCACGAAGGGGGCAAGGTTGGTATAGGCCGGGCGGTTGATACGGCGGCTATACGATAGCTGTAGTTGCTGACCATCAGTGAGATCACGTGATAAGAATAAGCTGGGGAACCAGTTGCCATACTCCCGGTCTACAATATTGGGTTCGGTGAGTGTGCCCAGGTTAGAATCGGTGTATTCATAACGTAAACCAGCCTTGGCACCTGTTTTGGGACTGATCTGCCAGGAGAGTGAGGTGTAAGCGGCACCAATCTTCTCTTCCAGTGTAAACTCAGCGGTGAATTCGGGATCACTTATCCATTCGCCGTCGATTAGGTCTTCTACGCTGAAATCATTGTTAAATTCGGAAAGGGTACCTTTTACACCTGCTTCCAGCGTTATTCCTTCGGCTAGTTCCCGGCTGTAATCCAACTTACCAACGTAGATGTCAATTGGTGTTGTTTTCCCTACCCGGAGTTCTTCCTCCGCTGTCAGGTTGCCGGTAGGGTCAAAGTACCGGTTGACGTAATCGGTGGGGTTGGAGTTTTGATAATGAGCATAGTCAATATCGAAGGTGAGGCGGCCACCGGCCTTGAACTCGTGTTGCAGGTTAATGTTGCCCAGCCAGCTACCCCAAAGATTGGTTTCGCGATTATCAACGATCAGTTGATCTGAAAGTAGGCCGTCGGTGAGGCGATTAACCGTGTTGATGGCGTCCATTCGCCAATGTCGTTGGGACCAGGAGCCCAGGATTCCCAATACAGTTTGATCTGATAATTGAAAGTCCACGCCCAGACGCGCATTCTGACTGGCCGTGGTGGGATCGCGCTCACTTACGTTATCGTTCTCCAGGAGTACGCCTTCGTTCAGAACTGAGCGATAATTGGTAAACAATTGTGCAGTATGGTTGAAATTGTAGCCGTAGTCGCCGTAGATGTTGACCTTCCCACGGCGATAGTTGAAGTTGATATTGCTACCGTATTTCTCATTGGCGCCGTAGCCCGCAGAGGCGTTGAAGTTGCCGTTCAGGCCTTCGTCGAGGTTCTTCTTTAGGATAATCGATAGAATCCCAGCATTGCCTTCGGCATCAAAATTAGCGGGCGGAGTGGTGATGATTTCAATACGCTCCACATTATCGGCAGGCATGCCATCCAGCATTTGGATCAGCGTTTCCATCGGAAGGCGGTTGACCTTATTATTGATCATCACCACCACGCCAGATTTACCAGCAATGGCGATACTGTTGCTCTGGCGATTGACAATGATACCTGGGGAACGTTCTAGCACTTCTAGTGCGGTACTGCCCGCCGCGGTTACACTTTGGGCAACGTTGACCACTAGGCGGTCGATACGCTGTTCGAATAGTGGTTTTTTGGCTACTACCTCTACTTCTTCCAGCTGGAGTGCGCCACTTTGCATTTGAAATGCGCCAAGGTCGCGTTCGCTCTCGGTAGCGGTAATTTCGAAAGCAGCAGAGAAAAGATCATCATAACCAATTAGGCTGATGCCAAGAAGATAATTTCCGGTAGGAATGTCTTCAAACTGAAAGGCACCATCGTCTTCGCTCACGGCACCTCTGACCAGTAAAGAGTCTGAGGCATTGAGTAACATGACACCTGCATAAGACAGTGGTGCTTGCTCATCATCAAATACGGATCCTCGAATAGTCGTTTGAGAAAATACAGAAGAGTGGCATAGCAGTAGTGTTACTACTACGCAAAAAAGTGTAGTGGGGTGATTCATAACTTAGGTTTTGGTGTAGTACACGCCCCATCTGCTAACGGCTTAAACCGCAGCGGATGAGAAGTGTGCTACAACAGTCGGAGATATTCTAAAGATGCAGGATTAGCGGAAATAGTTGCTGTTAAATAGGTCTCACTGCGCCTAAATTGATATAGACAACCGATTTTTCTAGACGAACGAATATGGGTTTACTAAACAAGTTGGAAGAAGTTTGTCTTTTTAATAAATTTTTTGTTTAAAAATAGACTTTTACTTAACTTTGCTTGAATTATTTATCTTCGACTTTTATTCCAAATAGAGACGAAAAGATCCGACCAGTTTCTCCGCGCTGGTCAACGTGAAGCATTGATTTATGAGCGAAACGCAGGACCCCCATAAGAACGGACAAGCCACCAACGGCCTAGACGATAGTATCATCACCCTAAAGGGGATGTACAAGGATTATTTTCTGGATTACGCCAGTTATGTAATTCTGGAACGCGCCGTACCTGCGGTACTGGATGGCTTGAAGCCTGTACAACGCCGGATTCTCCACTCCATGAAGCAGATGGATGATGGACGCTATCACAAGGTGGCAAACATCATTGGGCAAACCATGCAGTACCACCCCCACGGTGATGCCGCCATCGGTGATGCCCTGGTCAATCTGGGGCAGAAAGATCTGATGATTGATCCACAGGGAAACTGGGGGGATTCTCGTACGGGGGACCGCGCTGCTGCTTCACGTTACATTGAGGCCCGTCTGACCAAGTTTGCCTTGGAGGTAGCCTTTAATCCCCAGACCACCGAATGGCAATTGTCGTACGATGGCCGTAAGAAAGAACCAATTCACCTACCGATGAAGTTTCCGCTGCTGCTGTGCCAGGGGGCGGAAGGTATTGCGGTAGGTTTGAGTACCAAGATTCTTCCCCACAACTTTATTGAGTTGATCAAAGCTTCCATCAAAATTCTGGAAGGAAAGCGGGTGAAAATCTACCCAGACTTTGATACGCGAGGACTAGTTGATGTAGCTGATTATCAGGGCGGTAAACGCGGTGGTAGAGTGAAGGTACGCTGCCATGTCGAAAAGGTAGATAATAAGAATCTGGTCATTCGTGATTTGCCCTACGGCATCACGACCACTTCGCTGATTGATAGCATTATCAAGGCGAACGATAAGGGTAAGATTAAGATTAAGCGCGTTACGGATAATACGGCGGCAGATATTGAAATTGCCATTGAACTGGCCTCCGGAGTTTCTCCGGATTTAACGGTGGACGCTCTGTACGCTTTTACTAATTGCGAACTTTCGATATCGCCGAATGCTTGTGTGATTATTGACGATAAGCCGCACTTCTTGACTGTTGAGGAATTGCTGCATATCTCTACCGAAAGCACTAAGGCGTTATTGAAGATGGAGCTCGAAATCCGGCAGAAAGAGCTGGAAGAGAAGCTGCACTTTGCCAGTCTGGAGAAAATCTTCATTGGAAAGCGCATCTATCGCGATATTGAAGAGGCAGAGACTTGGGAAGCCGTGCTGGAAATCATTGAAACCGGTTTACGCAAG
Source organism: Bacteroidota bacterium (assembly GCA_039816955.1). Lineage (GTDB taxonomy): Bacteria > Bacteroidota > Bacteroidia > Chitinophagales > Saprospiraceae > Lewinella. The sequence continues at coordinate 60,741 of JBCBWU010000005.1, read as the reverse complement.
TACGTACGCGTACCAGGGGAAAAGGCGAAGGCGGGAGATGACCGTATCGTCCTCCTACGAGATATCACAGAAGATGACATTGTGCGCTTGACCGAGATCAAGATCAAACGGATTTCCAAGTACAATACCTTCAAAGCGGAGGAGCAAATTGCTAAACTCGAAGAAGAGCTGGCCCAAGTCAAGCATGACCTAGCCAATTTGACGGCTTACGCCATTGCCTACTTTGAGCATTTGCTAGCCAAGTACGGAAAAGGACAGGAGCGCAAAACAGAGATTACCACCTTCGATAAGGTACAGCCCGCCCAAGTGGTGGTCAATAATGCTAAGCTATACGCCAACCTAAAGGAGGGCTTTGTGGGCATGGGTTTGAAGAAGGACACCTTCATTACAGATTGCTCCGATATTGACGATATCATCGTCTTTCGCCGCGACGGTAAGTTTATGGTAAGCCGGATTGCGGATAAGACCTTTGTGGGTAAAAATATCATCCACGTCGCCGTCTGGAAAAAGGGAGATGAACGCACCACTTATAATATGGTGTACCTGGACGCCAAGACTGGTCGGGCAATGATCAAGCGCTTCAATGTGACGGCCATTACCCGAGATAAAGAATACGATCTGACTACCGGGCACAAGCTCAACAAAACGTTATACTTCAGTGCTAATCCAAATGGTGAGGCAGAGATTATCAATGTTCAGCTCTCGCCGAACGCTAAAGCACGGATCAAGAACTTTGATGTTGACTTTAGCGAAATTGCTATCAAGGGTCGTGGCTCTAAGGGGAATATCATGACCCGCTACGGGGTACGAAAGACAGTGCTGAAGGAAGCAGGTAAATCTACTCTGGGCGCTATGAAGCTGTGGATGGACGAAGTAAGTGGTCGCCTCAATAAAGCCGAACGCGGACTCTTCCTGGGAGCCTTCGATACCGGAGATCAATTGCTAGCCCTCTACACTGATGGTAGCTACGAGGTGATGGACTTGGACCTCAATAAGAAGTTTGAGCCCAAGGAGCTGTTTCATGTGGGTAAGTATGATCCCAAGGCAGCTATTTCAGCGATCTATTACGAAGGAGAGCGTAAGTGGACTATGGTCAAGCGTTTCAATGTGGAGACGACAAAGACCGGGCAGCGCTATCCATTCTTGACGGAACATAAGCAGACCAAACTGCTTTACGCAACCGTGGATGAAGCAGCAACTGTGGCTTACAACTACCGCACCAAAGAAGGCAAAGTAGATAAAGAAGTAGAGCTAACTGCTTTCATTGATGTGAAAGGCTGGAAGTCTTTAGGAAACAAGTTGGAAGATGTGAAAATCATCATTCCTAAACGCCAACCTAAAGCTAAAGCAAAGGAGAAAGCGATAGCGGCCAAGGGGCCAGAAAAGCTAAGTACAGGTGATAGCATTGAGTTTGATCTTGAGGGTGACGGACAAACCAAAATGTTTGACTAATGATACGCTACGCCGCCGCCACGGAGGCAGATCTTCCTAAGATACTGGCCTTACAGCAAGCTAATTTGCCCAAAGCAATCAGTGCCGCTGAGGCCTTGGAGCAAGGTTTTCTGACAGTTGAGCACGACCTTTCTCTACTAGGTGACATGAACGACGCCTGCGCGCACACCATCGCAAAAGCGGGTGATGATCTGGCCGGCTATGTCCTCAGTATGACGCGCGATTTTAGTGACCGGATTCCCATTCTCATCCCCCTTTTCGAACTAATTGATACGCTCAACTGGAATGGTAGATCGGTGCTAGATGTGCCCTATATCCTGATGGGACAAGTTTGTGTAGCCAAAGCACATCGTGGTCAGGGTGTTTTCACGGGCCTCTACCGCGAGATGCAAAAACGCATGGCCGCTGATTATGAGCTGATCATCACCGAAATCTCTACCCGGAACACCCGTTCCATCCGCGCCCACCAAAAGGTAGGTTTTGTGGATATGCATCACTACCAGGCTCCTGACGGGGAGAATTGGGTGGTGGTGGGTTTGGAAACGGTAAGGGAGTGAATTAGTGAATTGGGTTGAATTAGTTGTGCCTGCGGCACTGGTTGGTTGAGTTAGTTTGAGAGTTGGACAGTTTGAGTGTTCGAATGTTCGATTATCATATTAGTTTGGGAATTCTAATGTGCTCTTATGTGGCTAATGTGGTTCAAAAAGTAGCCAGTTTTCAGTGATTAGTAGGTAGTGGTTAGCTTTTTCTTGGTGCTCTTGGGTGCCTTGGTGGTTTAATAAACTAATCCACCGCCTCCACAATAAATACCGCGTTCTTGTTCAGGTCATAAAACCCAAACTCATGCGTGCCCCAAGGCGTATTCATCCGTAGTTTGTCCGTTGGGACAGTTCCTCTTTCGATAAATTCCTGGAAGATCGGTTGTATGTTCTTGACAAAGATGCGTACCACAGAGCCACCCAGTAAAGGATCGTCCTCCGTATCGGCATGCCATTGCAAGTGTAGGTACAGGTGCTCGCGTTTGAGCACGGCGTACAGGTTATCATGTGAGCTAGCCACAAAGCCAGTGTATTTTTCGTACCAGTCTATATCTCGCTGGATGTCTTCACTGGGTAGCACAGGGGTGGTGAATCGGAGTTCAGTTTTCATATTGCATCATGATTGGTAAAGGGAGGGTTGATGGAGCGGTAGTTAGGAATCAATTGACTCAGATGATGCTCCAGGTGGGCAATGTAGTCCCAGACTAAATATCCAAGCGAAGAGGCTGATTCCTCACTGGGTCGATTCATTCCGATGATATGGAAATTATGGTCTGAGGAAGTTTTCTGTAGCAAGCCCGCAGGTAAGCCTTCCACCAGGCGAGCCAAATGATAGTTGACCATCGCCCAAGTTTGGATCAGTTCGCTGACCTCGCGTGCTTGATAGGCATTTTTCTTTACCCAGGCATTCTGGTCATAGCCTTGGAAAACTAAATTCCCTTGCTGCTCGGCGCGCAAGAAGCGCTGATGGTTGTTGTAGGCAGAGTCGATGAGGTGGCCTAGGATTTCTTTTTTAGACCATTTCTCAGGTGTAGACTTAGCAGCCATTTCTTCACTACTAACTTGCTGGAGTTGAAGACGGGCAGTCATCACAATTTGGTCCAGGACCTTGCTGTATTGATTCATGAATAGTCGGGTGTGTCTTTGATTGATTGGGCAAAGTAAAGATTACCGCTGCCAACGATCACTTTTGCGGATCATTTCTTTCAGTACTTCAAGGTCAATATCGGCTAACTTATTCAGGTAGAGGCAACCTTTACCCGTTTTGTGTTTTCCAAGCTTGGCCAGTAGTTCGGTCTCTTCGTTGATATCGTACATCAGGTAAATGCTTAACCGACTTTTACCAGGTGAAAAGCCGACGTTAAACCATTCGTATTCATCACCATTTTACGTTGGTAGGGGTACTTGCCAAAGCCGACAATACTAACGCCCCAGATTTTTGGTGGGAAGCCCGTAATTTCTTCCATCATTTTGATCAGCACCTTGCTATCAGCCTGGCGGTATTTAGGGCTTACATCTGCAATGAATTCATCTACATTTCTATCTGTCTCTGCGTTGACAAGCTTTTTCTTGGCCATTGCATTAATTTTTCTGCCGTGGTATTGCGTTCGAACTGATTTAAACTTTTCTAATGGCCTACGTATCAATGTTTTACAGAACCTGGCTTCAGCGTTTTCCTTCCCGCACTTGCTGCGGGATACCTTCCCCGCCTGCCAAAGTCTTGTACGGCGGGCAGGCAGGTATGCACTCGGAAAGCCTCTTCGTCAGAACCTAAAGGGCATTGGGCTCACCAACACCACAAAAGTTTAAATCAGTTCTTCAATAAAACTACTCATTTCCTAGTGGATTTGGAAGCAGTAGATACTTACAGCTAGCCAGCTACGCGCAGCAGAGTAGAAATGTAGACCTGGCTGCTGACAAAAGATATGCAACTACCTTTAGTCTGCTGAATTTGTTATTGTAAAAACTATCCTAATTACCCCAGCAAATCACTACCTTAGTTGGCCGTTACGCAAACGCAAAAATTGCTGAGGACCTTATGAAAGCAGTGATCCCCGTTGCGGGAGCCGGGAAACGCCTACGTCCGTTGACGTATACACAACCCAAGCCGCTGATCCCGGTAGCTGGGAAACCCATTATTTCCTTCATCATCGATCAGTTGGTGAGTATTGGCGTCACCGATTTTGTCTTCATCATCGGTTATCTGGGAGAGAAAATTGAATCGTACGTTCAAGAAGCCTACCCCGAGCTCAATGCCGAGTTTGTACTACAAGGTGACCGAAGAGGGTCTGGCCACGCACTTTGGACCGCACGGCAGACCTTTGCTGATGCGGAAGAAATCATCATCTTCTTTGGTGATGTGATCATCGATGCCAATATTGAGAAGATCGTTAACAACCCTCATTCTTGTCTGGCGGTAAGAAAGGTATCCGATCCCCGTCAATTTGGTGTTGTCGAGCTCAAGCAAGACGGAACCGTTAATCGCCTCATTGAAAAACCTCGTATTCCCAAATCTGATTTAGCCATGGTGGGGGTTTATAAGATCAAAGAGGTAGACGTGCTTCTCGACGCGCTGGACTTTAATATCAGCCGCAAAATCAAGACCGACGATAATTATCCCCTGACCGACGCGCTCATGCGCATGGTGGAAAAGGAGGTGCATTTTGATATCTACCCGGTGGATAATTGGTTTGATTGTGGGCAAAGAGAGGTGCTGTTGGAAACCAATGCTATCTTTTTAGATCGGGAAGGCTTCGCTTCCAAGGATATACCAAACCTGGAAAACTCTATCATTATCCATCCGGTCAGTATTGGTAAGGACTGCAAGATTGCCAACAGTATTATTGGGCCACACGTTACGGTGGGTTCTAACGTCAATATCAGTAACGCGATCCTCAAAAATTCTATCATTGGTAACTATACCAGTATCAAGGAGGTTATCTTACAGCGGTCGGTGGTGGGTAATGATACTTCTATTACCGGCTTGCGGCAGAGTTTAAACATCGGGGATAATACAGAAATCGATTTTAGCAACGGGTAGTAATTTTATTTAGCAACCTGACTTTTTGCAAAATCGGGTTTGGGTTTGCTATCAAATAGAGTTATTTTTAAATTAGGCAAAATAGTTTTTATCTACTCACTAATACGCTAAAACACGATCTGACATGGACCAGAAGAAAACTCAAAACCGCAAGCAGCTCCCTCAAGCAATGAATCAAGAAGAACTCCGTCAAGTTAAAGGGGGGTATCGAGAAATGGTTGGCGTATCAGCTGGCTCTCAGTTTGTTCGCTGGGATGAAGTAGATATCCGTTTTAATGATCAGGCAGGTGGTCTACAAGGGCTGATACAAGGAGGTGGTAGCACCATGACGAGATCCTTACGCATTGGTAAGGAGCGTCGTTAAGAGGCGGCCCCTACCGCTTGTTGCTCTACTACTTCGGCAAAGGAAGCGTTCTGCGCTTTAGCTTCTAGCCAACAAGCAAAATTGAAGAAACGTAGGATCGCACGATCCGCAGGGTTCAAGTCGAGATGACTGAACTTCGAAAGGCTGTTCTCAAAGACAGCCTTTCGTTCTCTCAGGCCTGGTGCTTGGCTAGCTTGGCGTAAACAGGCCAAGAAGAATTGCTCAAAAGTATTATAGCGCCCACTCTTCTGCAGGCTCCGCTGGGTAGAACGTAACAGGGAACTCAGCAAAATAGTATTTCCCAATTCAAAGTGTATGATCAGGTTGAGTAAGCGCGCCAGGTGCTGCAGGTCCTGCTGTTCTACCGAACGGGGCAAGCTGAGCCACTCATTGAGGTAGGTCAAAGCCTGGTCATAATCTTCCACTCCGAAGTAGATGTAGAAATATTGGAAGAAAAAACTACTGCGTTCAAATAAGTTTTTGTCCAGCTTTTTCAGCTCCTTGAGATGGTCTATCAGAATCCGGAGACCTTCCTCAAATTTACCGGTGTCAATACAAAGACTGAAGTAGTTGTTGTAGTACTGCCGGTGTATCTTCAGCTGATCATCAATGGTTTTGGGCTTGATCGATTTAAGCTTTTGCAAGGCAATTCGCGTCTCGTCATAGCGCTTTAAATAACCACAACTGGTCGCATAATTACTTAGGACAGAGATATATTCAGAAGCGTCTTCTCGTAATAAATGAGGTTTAGTTTCCATCAATTCTACCAGCGTTTTACATTGGCGGTAGAAGCTCAGACGATCACGGAGTTGATAGTCCAATAGCGTTTGTGCCCGATAATAGAGTATGGTAGCCCGGAACGACAAACACTGTTCCTCATCCGCTAATAAGGGGTGCTGCTTGATCCTTTCCACTTGTTCGCGCCCGCCTTGGGAGCGCACTGTGTTTTTCCTCACCATTAAGTATAGCCGATAGAATAGCCCCTGATAGGTCTTAATGTTGCTCATCTGTTGTAGACAACGTTCTTCTTCTTCCTGCAAGTTCTGTAAGTGCGCATCAAAGTAGTCGATGTCGGCATTGGCGTAGGCCAGCTTCTTTTCCCAGTCAAGTACTTCCAGGATCGTGGCAAACTGCTCGTACTGCAGGGCAATCTTTTTGGCTCGTCGCAGCAGGTGCTTGCAGTCATTGAGGAGCCGGCGGCGATACAGAGAGCGGACACTCTGTAGTAAACTCTTAAGCTGGTAGTCAATAGAAGTTTGCTCATCGTACTGCTGGAGGCTTCTCAGAATGAGGTCGTAGAGATAAGCTTTGAGTTCGGAGTACTTACGGCTTTGAATTTCCTCATTGCCATAGACGGCCCTCTGAAGTGCTTCGTCCTTAAAGACTTCTTGGACTTCGATTGCCTCAAATAAGAGCCGATATTTACTATTGGCTTCCATCTTATTTATCACCTTAAAGTAACGCTTCTCAGAACCTGAGAGCGACTTGATGAGGTCAAATAATCGACTGGAAGGCGTCTTTGGCATACTATTATTTAGACGATTACGGATTTGCTTGCGGTCTTAAAATTAGGTAATGAGTGAGTAATAAACCAGACATCAGGTATTTTTTAGTAAAATCAAGAACCTGACTTTTGATTGCTATTTGGGTTGTTTTAGCTTGAATTCACAGCTAATATGCAAAACAAAAAACAACGTGCCATGACTGCAATCTCCGGAAAACAAACAGTACTACCTGCAACTAATCGTGCACTACCACTACCGCCAACCTCCGCAAAAATTGCTTTGCCTATTACGGATGGACTAAGGTTTGAGCGAATCGAAAATATCGTATATCTCGAAGCCGCGGGCAATTACACTTTTCTGCACTTCCAGGATGGGGACCGGCTACTAGTTTGCCGTACCCTACAGGATATGCAGAGCCGCCTATCGGCTCCTCATCGTTTTGTGCGGATTCACCGCTCGTATATCATTAATTTCGATTACCTGGAACGCTACGTTCGTGGAAAAGGAGGCTATGTGGTGTTGGAAGGTAAGGTTAGTTTGACCGTCTCTAATAGCCGCCGCCAGGCGTTTCTAGACTGGCTGGAATGCTACTTCCGCTAATGGGGTGCCGCTGTAATTATTGGTTATCTTCGCGACATGCGAATTGCCGTGAACACCCGCTTGTTATTAGCCAACCGCCTGGAGGGTATTGGACGGTTCAAGCATGAGGTGCTTCGCCGCCTAGTGGAGCGTCATCCCGAGCACGAATTCCTGTTCCTCTTCGACCGCCCCTTTGATCAGCGCTTTCTGTACGGATCTAATGTGAAGCCTTTAATAGTGCAGCCGCCAAGCCGCCATCCAGTGCTATGGTACTTGTGGTTTGAGTGGGCCGTTCCCCGTATCCTGCGCCGCGAAAAAGTGGATGTTTTTCTAAGTATGGACAACTACTGTTCGCTTAGAACGCAAGTGCCTACGCTCATGGTGACTCACGACATTGCCCACGCGCATTACCCCGAACAGGTACCGCTGGCTGCCCGCTGGTATTATCAGTACTATGTGCCGCGTTATTTGCGCCGGGCAGAAGCGCTGGTCACCGTCTCGGATTTTTGCCGTCGGGACATTAATGCCCAATACGGTATTGGCCTCGACCAAATTCAAGTAGCCTGTAATGCGGCTCATCCTGCTTTTGTCCCTTTGTCTGATGATGAGAAGCAAAAGGTAAAGGAAAGGTATGCCGATGGCCAGGACTACTTCTTCTATTTGGGCGCGTTGCATCCCCGCAAGAATATCATCGGTCTGATGCAGGCCTTTGATCTATTTAAGGCGCAGAGTGGAACAGCCGTGAAACTGCTTATCGGTGGGCGCTTTGCCTGGCAGAGTGGTGGAATTAGAGAGGCCTACGAACAGATCACTGCTAAGGACGATATTGAATTTTTGGGTTACATCTCCGATGAGGATCTGCCACAGCTTACAGCCGCTGCCCTAGCTCAGACTTACGTCTCCTTGTTTGAAGGTTTTGGGGTACCCATCATTGAGGCTATGCAGGCTGGTGTGCCTGTTATCACTTCTAATGTCAGCTCCATGCCCGAGGTGGCGGGTGATGCAGCCTTGCTGGTTGACCCGAAAAGCCAGGAAGCTATCGCAGCAGCCATGCAACGAATCTACGATGAGCCAGAACTACGTGCTCAACTCATTGAGCGAGGTTTTGTACAGACCCAACAATTCAGCTGGGACAAAGCAACGGATGTAGTGGAGGAAGCCTTGACGTCAGTAATTGACCATTAGGAATTTTAGTCCGAATACTTAGCGGTCTCCCCGTTTGCTTTATTCTTCTTTCCCAGCAGTAACCACAACGTCCAAACCACACCAATGGCGGTCAGGATTAAAGCAATGAATTCTGCTTGCGTAAAGCCGCCCAGTACTTCGTGCCGGTCATTGACCCGAATCCCTTCAATGAAGTAGCGCTCAATACCATTGAAAATTAGGTAGATGGTGAAGAGTAGGCCTGGCCAGGGCGTTACCCGCTTGCGCAGGCTCCACAGGATCAATCCAATAGTAAAGGCCATGGTTGTTTCGTAAACGGAGGTAGGGTATACTGGATCAGGGAGGTGGCTGCAATATCTACCTACACATTCGGCCATTTCTACACCCCGGTTGAGCACATTACGTGGATAGTCCTGTGCCCAGAGCCAGTCGGGTAAGAACCACCAGTCGGGTTGAGGGCCAGCGGGAATACCCCAGTCACCGTCACCAGAAAAGTGGCAACCCATGCGGCCCACGCCGTAGGAAACGATAAGGGCAGGAGCTACCGCGTCTAGTACCGGAAGTATCTCTATATTCTTACGCCGAAGGTAAATGTAGGTGCCAATAAAACCACCAATGAGCCCGCCGTAGATGGTCCAGCCATCGCCTGAAAGTAGCTGCCCCATAGGGTCGGCAAAAAAGGCCTCTGGTTGTTCGATTACGGTAAATAGTTTGGCGCCTATTACGCCAGAGATAACGGCTACCGTAGAGATATCCATGATACGGTCGTGTGGGAAGATGTCTTTGATTACTTCTTCCGGGCCGTCGCTTTTTCTGCCGTGATCAATGTAATAGTAGTAAGCCGTAAGGAGACCCGCACCTAGTATGCCTCCCAACCAGTTTCCTTTCGTTGATAGTACTACAGCCGAAGGATCAGCCTGCATTTCCGCCAAATGCTGAGTGACATAGAGCAATTTGAAGCCCACGATAAAGCCGAAGAGGCCATTCAGTACATAGTCCTGTACTGTAAAAGGCGCATTGCTAATCACCTTGGCTTTGCTGCCGGAAAATTGTCCGATGTCTGCACGCCGTTTCAGTTCAAGCCGTAGTAAGTAGGCTGCAGATAGAACGGCCAGTGCAACCAATAGGCCGAAGGTCTTGAAAATGCTTAGCCAGTTGTCTGGGGTCGTACCGAAGAGATCGTGGAAGACGTAAGAGAGATCAGGATACATTTGGCGGTGGCAGTTTGGCGAAGGTTTTCATTAGTAACACAAGAATAGGGTTTATTGCTGAGTTTTGAATTGGGTAGGTGGAAAAAGTCCCTGGAGGGGTGTTAATCTTTAAGGCAATAGCTGATTCTACGATGAGTGCTGATGCGTTCTATTTGTGGTTTTGTGGAATTCATTCCGCTGTAAAAATTGTAAGCAGAACGAATTTTGAAAGGTCAATCGCGCGACTGCCCTGGCAGGAGCCCGGCGCCGGGACGGCGCAAGGGCTAGGGATAGCAGGGGAATACCCCGAATAGCCCGACGCCGACTCGACCTTAGGAGAGGCTGGCGGAGCCCCCATAGGTGCCAGCACACAACTCAAAGTAGAGATCGACGGCAGAATGAATCCCGTGAAGCCAATAATGTGTACGATTACTTACTGCTCTAGCCTGCTTTTACTCTAAGGAGTTACTGGAAATGTAAGCACCACCATCTGAGTATATTGCTTCCACATAAAGCATAACAGCCGCTAATTCTTCATCCGTAAGATTGATGAAAGTGTTCATTATAGTTGGTCCCCATTCTTCCCACAGTTGCTGCGCCCGCAAGTTTTCACCTTCTTGTATCATCTGCTGAGAATTACGTATCCAGGCGTGCAACGCCTCCTGCCCGCCGTGAGCTTCCCAGCGTTCGAGAGTACCACCTAAAGCTGGACCAGCAAGATTTGTTTTCATATCACCAGCATGGCAGGCGGCGCAGTTGTTGCGAAAGATGGATTTTCCCAGCTCATATTCTTCTGATAAGCCTTCGGGGACGTACGCTGTTGAGCTTACCGTACCGCACCATGCTCCACCGATAAGGGGCTCAGAATTTACCCATTCCTGGTAACAAACAAATGTGAATAAAAGGGTTAATAGGAATAGAAACAGTTGTAAAATAGGAGAGAGGTATCGGAGCATCGCTTTTTCTATAAAAATACGCCCTTTCAGGCAGAGATGCTACTACACATTATCGAAAACCGTATCTTTACGGACTTTACGAAAACCAGATATGTCAAGCAGCGAACCAGCGACTTCTGCATCGACTTTTACACTTGAATTGCATACTGCTACGAAGGAGGAACACAACATCTACGTAGTAGGTAATTTCAATCAGTGGCGGGTTGCTGATGCTGCTTATCGAATGGAGCCAACTCGTCCAGGAGCTTACCAGCTTATCCTGCGACTGGAGGATTTACCCGAAATATTGGAATACAAATATGCTCGCGGAAATTGGGACCACGTTGAGTTGGGGAATGATGGTAATGATCGGCCCAATCGTCGAGTGCAACGCAGCCAAGGGCGTGCCGTAGATCGGGTAGAGCGTTGGAAACAGGATAGCTTTAGCTACCCCAATCATTATTTACCCATTATCGACGTAATTGGTGATGATATCGCCTTGCCAGAGACTATTCGCACCCGGCGGATTGCTGCACTGCTGCCCTACAATTACCATGACTCAGATCGACAGTATCCAGTCTTATACCTGCAAGACGGGCAGAATCTCTTTGATGATTATGCACCTTACGGCAACTGGGCGGTAGATAAGCGTCTGGCACAGCTGCAGTCGCAAGGACTCGGTGATGTCATCATTGTAGCGATTGACCACGCTATGGATAAGCGAATTGTGGAGTTTACCCCCACGACGGCCACTACCCAGTTTGGGAAAGGGCAGGGCAGGTCTTACGTTCGTTTCATGGTCGATGTACTCAAGCCTTATATCGACCAAAAATACCGCACCCTTACTGGCGGCGAACACACCGGTATCGGCGGAAGCTCTATGGGCGGACTGATCAGTATCTACGCGGGTATGATGTATCCGGAGGTGTTTCAACGTTTGATGATCTTTTCACCCTCGCTTTGGGTGACCCCTAATATTCCTTTTCAACTGCTCAATTTTGCGCGGCCGTACACGGGGCGCGTATATCTTTATGGAGGGAGAAAGGAAAGTGCTACAATGGTTCCGAACTTAGAGCGTTTAAAAAGAGCCATTGAACGCAAAGCAAAACATCATCAGGCCGAATTTAATCTTTCAGTGGATCCCGATGGAGAGCATAACGAAGCACGCTGGGGGCAGGAGTTTCCCGCAGCATTGACTTGGTTGTTTTATCCTAATTCTACGGCTCAGCACTAGGCCTAAAATCCCAAAAAACAAAACATGACCACACACTTTCAGCAACAGCTACCAACGAACACCAACCAGATTATCCTGCTTCCAGTAGCCCAGCAAGCTAATTCTGAAGTAGAAAATGCGCATTGGGAACACATCGCTCAACTATCGGGCCTCAGCACTGCAAAATTGCAACACTGCTTTACCGCAAAGCATAAAGAAGTGCTGGTACTCCCTGCTCCTGAGGCAGATTTGATCCTTTTAGGTTTGGGTTCGGATTTGGCTTTTGGTAAACTGCTACAGGCCTTTCAGCACTTGGCCAGCAAGCACCAACGGGCACTTCGGAGCAATACCGTACTATACATCGAACTGATCGCTCAAGAACAATTGTCACCAGTATGCGAAGCTGCGGTGAATGGCTTATGGCAAGGCAGCTATCAGATTGGTCAACATAAGACCGCTAATGGTGACCCCGCTACCGTATACGGTGAAGATTTCAAACTTACGATCGTGAGTGCGGAGGCAGACCTTAACGCCTTGCAAGCCGCTGCGGACCGGGCACAGATCATCGCCAAGGCGCAAACGGAAATCATGGGGCTGGTGAATGCTCCTGCTAATCATAAACATCCGCAGCAATTAGCAGATTGGGCGGTTGCTTCCGCAAAAGAATACGGCTATTCTGCCAAGATTTGGAATAAGGATGAGATTACTGCGGCGGGGATGGGTGGCCTCTTGGCCGTCAACCAGGGTAGTCCGGAGCCACCGGTTTTGATTGTACTGGAATACAAAGGAGAACCGGATGCCAATGGTCGCCTGCCCAAGATTGGCCTGGTAGGAAAAGGCGTCACCTTCGATACGGGCGGTCTTTCCCTAAAGCCCTCCAATAACATGCACTACATGAAGAGTGACATGGGCGGTGCCGCAGCAGTACTGGGCACCATGGAGGCTACTGCTCGGCTTAAATTGCCAGTGCACCTGGTTGCGGTAGTTCCATCAACTGACAATTCGGTGGACGCACAAGCAGTAAAGCCCAGTGATGTGATTGGTACCTACAGTGGCAAAACGATCGAAATCATTGACACCGATGCGGAAGGTCGTTTGATCTTGGCGGATGGTCTATCCTACATCGTGCGTGAACACCAACCACAGGTTGTCATTGACTTGGCCACACTGACGGGCTCTAGTGTACGTACGTTGGGCTACCAGGCAGCTGCCTTGTTTAGCAAAGACGACCAATTGGCACATCACCTGGAGCAAGCTGGGCAGCAAACTGGAGAACGCGTCTGGCGCCTCCCGCTGTGGGACGAGTACGGTGATGATATGAAATCGGATATTGCCGATATCAAAAACTTCAGTGGCCGGCCCATTGCCGGAGCGATCACTGCCGCCAAATTTCTAGAGTTTTTCACGGATGAGCACCCTTCCTGGGCGCACCTGGATATTGCCGGTACAGCTTTTGGTGATACGCCCTACGCAAAAGGAAAAGCTGCTACGGGATATGGTATTCGCTTGTTGATTCAGTTCATCAACTCTATCCTTCCTTCCTAAATGAATTGGGATTGCAGTCAGGAACGAGCTGACTATGAGGCTTTCTGTAAAGTAGAACCTGGAGTGCCGCTCTGCTGCCAACCCTGGTATTTAGACAGTGTATGCCAAGGTGGAGTATGGAGAGCGGTGACACTACTGCAAGACGGATCGCCTTGTGCCGCCTGGCCGTTCTTTGAGAAGAAGCGTTTTGGGCTACGTTATGTGACTATGCCCCAGTTCACCAAGTATATGAGCATCTTGTGCCGTTCAGATGCCGCTATCACAACGAGCTTAGAGTGGGTAGAAGCACTCTTAGCAGCCGCGCCCCAATGGGATGGCTTAGACCAACAGTGGAGTACTAGCGCGGAGCCTCTCGTTTCGTCTTTACCAGCTACCTGGGAACAGAGTAGCTACCATACTCACCAAATTCAACTCCGAGCGGACGAAGATTGGCGTAGCCAGATCAACCGAAATATGCGCCGCAATATTCGCAAAGCAGAACAACAGTTGCAGTTGCGCCTCGACCTGGATTTGCAAACCTTTCACCAAGTGAGTGAACTGAGTTTTCAGCGACAAGGCTTGCCCCTTCCGTACAGTTATTCGGCTCTTGGCCAACACGATGCGGCTTTGGCCCAGCGTGGACGCCGACAAATATTTGCGGCTGTGGATGAGGCTGGTCGCATTCATTCGGTAGCTTACCTCATGTGGAGTGATACCACAGCCTATTACCACCTATCTGGTGATGATCCTGAACTGAGGAAGAGTGGCTCTGGAATTTGGTTGATCGCGCAGGCGCTAGATTTCGCTCGCGAAAAAGGATTGCAGACGTTTGATTTTGAAGGCAGTATGATCCCCGCTATTGCTGCTATTCGAGAACAGTTTGGTGCGGAACGAGTGCCCTACAGTCGGATACAGATGAGCCGCTCCATGCTATACAAAGCACTAAAATGGTGGCGACAGCGGAATTGATCCGCACTATTGGCGCAATGGTGTTTGCAGATCACTTAGCCAGTTGCGATAGGGTTTAGCAATGAGACGGCCGGAGAGTAGAAGCACATCCAAATAAGCCTCGTATAGTCGTTTTTCCTGTGCTAGTAGTAATTCTTGCCGCTCTAGTACGCCCATTGTGGCTTGCAGATAAGTTTCGGGGCGGGTGATGCCTCTACTTTGTAACGCGGCGGTGCCAAATCTACTTTCGTAGTCATTTAGGGCAGTCTCTAGTTGCTGGTAAGCTATTACTTGTATAGCCATGTTGGCCTCGGCGTCCTGTAGCTTTTGCAGCCATCTGCGTTGGCGTTCCAACTCCTGGTTTTCCTCTTCAATCTGTTCTAATTTCAGATATTGCTCTTTTACACTGTTGGCCGAACGGAAAGGCAGGGTAATTCCTGCCCCTAGCGTTACCTGCTCCCGCAGTACGGGGTCTTCATCTTCTCCTTGATACCGGAGCTGCAGGAAATTGAGCCGATTTCGTTCTTCGGCTTGTTCAGCGGCCAATTCTAGTTCAACTAAGGTACTGGTGAGTTGCTGTTCTTGTACGCTTAAGGGGATTGCCAGGGTATCATTTTGCCAAGCTTGCCAGTTCTGCTCAAGTTGGCCTGGTCGCGGCCAAGTACCTACTGCCAATCGATCGGCAGCTTGCTCGGTCCAGAAGGTGTACTGCTGGCGCCCAGCTTGCAACTGTTGCTGTAGGAGCTGCGTTTGTTGCTGCAGTTTCAGACGGTCGTCTTCCAATTCAAGCCAATCGCTGTAGTGGCGTTCCCCATCTTCCTGGATGCGTGTTTGTATGACCCGCTCCCAATCCGCCATTACTGGAATTCGCGATTCAAGTAGTGCGAGTTGCTGTTGTTGATAGCGGGTATCAATGAGGAATTGGTAGCGCCGGAAAAGGAGTTCTTCTAGATAGGCTTCCTGGCGAATAAGGAGCAAGCTGTATTCTTGCTGGTTGATCCGTTCTTGGACCTTAATCTGACGGCTGGAGTTTAGTTGCAGACGCAGCGCATATTCCTGTAATTGTGGGTTGAACTCGTGGGTTTCTGTCCGAAACTCGAGCTCTTCCAGCCGTGGAATCTTTAGCGCGTTTTGGTCAGTGAAAAAATCCAATTCGCGCTGGTAGGCCTGGTAACGTTCATCTTCCCAGGCTGATTGCAGTATTGCTGTGGCATCGTCTGTTTGTGCGCTTAGCGCAAGCGGGAGGCTGTACACCAAGAAGGCGGTGAGCGAAATAGCAAATAATCGGACCATCCTATTCGGTGATTTGTTCTACCAATACCCGCTCTCCTTGAATGAGTTGATTTTCGGCGGTGATCTCCAGTAGTACTTCGCGCCCCCAAGCCTGCACTGCCGGATCGCGTCGCATACGCACAGGGAGCTCTCGAATCTTATTGCCAAGGCTAATAATAGTACCCGCTATCTGGTAATCTGGCGTTTGCAGAGAGGATACCGTTAGGGTAGTGCCAAGTGGAAGATCAGTCAATTGTCCTTCTGGTATGTACGTGGTCACTTGATTGGGGTGCAGTTGGTAGATGTTGAGGATGGTCTCGCGGCTACCCACCTGCTCACCAGCAATAAAATTAACGGTGCCAATTACACCACTCACGGGTGCTCGTAACTCCAGTTCAGCTGATTGCCGGTCAATCTCCTGGCGGTCAATACTTACTTGTTGTTGCTGTGTTTCCAGTAGTTTTAGTTCCGCTTGTATTTCTCGATTTAGATTTTGCTGCAATACCAAATACTTAGCATCTAGCGTAGCTCGCTCGGCCTCTAGTGCAGCAATCTCCGGATTAGCAATAGCTTCGGGTGTCACCCCCTCCGTGCTGTTTAAATCTTGCAGTAGCGCGGTATTTTGAGCTTGCTCGCTTCGTAGTAGCCTTAGCTTATTTTCTATTTGAAATAAAGCTTCGGCCTTCTCTTCTTCGATTTCTTTACGTTCACTGGTTTGGCGCGCCAAGAGCTCTGCTTTCTTTGCCCTAAATTGCTCTCCCTCTTGCTCTAGACTAGCTTCCTGAAAAGGGATGTCTTTACGCTCTAGAACTGCCAATAACTGGCCCGCTTCTACTGCTTCACCTTCTCTGACGGCGATACCTTGTACCACTACTGGATGTGCTAGGCTGAGGTCCAAATCTTGATTTTCAGCAATACCGTAAAAGGAGGTAGGGCGCTGTTGTAATTGGCGAGTAAACGGAACCACAATCAATAAACCCAGCACCATGACAACGTAAATCGGATTGATCTTCATACGACTATAGTCTCTTAGAGTACTTCGGTTTGTTGCTTACGGCTGATCCGCACATCGAATAACACCTTGGTGTTTAATAGTGCCTCCAGCAGGTCTTCTTCTTTGGCTTTGGGCTTCATCACTGTGACGTATTCGTAACGGAAGAGCTCTCGTTCGGTGAACTCTTCGACGGAGAGCTGTAGTTGCCGCAACTCGATACGTTCGCAGAATTGCAATAGGATAGCTTCAATTTCTTTTTCATCCAGGGGATCCGTACGGTCACGCTTGAAACGGATACTGCCTTGCAGCTGCGTTTTGCCGAAAGGCGAATAACGGAGTAAAAATGCAGCTCCGCAAAAAGATAGTACCCCGGCAAAGGCCGCATTAAAGCCGTATACCCCACAGGCGATACCCGTAGCGAGGGAGGCAAACATAAAGATGATGTTGCGCGGATTATTGATGGAGGTACGGAAGCGAATAATGGCCAGTGCGCCCAACATTCCCAGGCCTCGTGCCAAGCTGTCACCAATGGCGTGCATCACGGTAGCCGCCACAATAGCGCCCAGAATTAGGGCCTGCAGAAAATGGTGCGATAGCCGAATCTCCGCGGTAGTTTTCTCGTACGTAAACGCTAGTAGGCACCCGAGTAGGAAAGCCAGTAGCATGGCGTAGGCGGTGGAGACAAATGTCGGGTTGGCCACGTTGGTTTGAAACAACGATAAATCAATCATGCAAAAAAAGATAATAAGGGGGCGTAAGTTAACCAAAAGTAAACTCCCGGCTAGGTCTATAGCAGTAAATCGCCCACCTGTCGACAATAAAGCAGTCAGGTGGGCGGAACTTACCTTCTCTTGCTACCGCAATTATTTCACGATCACTAGCTTTTGGCGATAGTTGACCTGCTGTTCCGGATCGTGAATAACAATGAAATACGTGCCCGAATCAATATTTCTGGCATCAACTTGCGCATTGGCGTTCACCTGCTGGCGCAAGATGATTTGACCAGCAGTATTGAAAATAGTCAGTTCCAAGTTTTCGGTGAATTCACCTTCTAAACCGACGGTGAAGTGGTTACTTGTGGGGTTAGGGGCGATGAATAAACGCTGCTTGTCTGATACAGTGGTAGTAGAGGTGATGTCGTCATTATTGGCGTTGAAGGTAGGTTCGCCTGCCGTAAAATCACCGATGCCGTTGGGTCGTCTGGCGAAGGTGCGATCCTCTTCCTGTTCGCCAAAGTAAATGGCATCGATGATTTGCATTTCAGCATCCACCAGGAGTAATTCTTCACCTCCGGCGGAGATTTTAAAGTCGGCGTGCAGTTCCGTATCACTGGCTTGATCTTCGTCTTCATCCGCCCAGACAATCAGGTACTCATCGGGGCCAATGATGGTGCCATCGGGGAATCGCCATTTGGTGATTTCACTCTCATTGTCCGACATGAAATAGCCAGTCAGATCCACCGCTTCGATACCTTTATTGTATAGCTCGACCCAATCATCGTACTCACCAGCGTCATCGGCTACGCTGGCTTCATTATCCGCCATGAATTCGTTGATTACCACATTCTCGGATGGTACAACTGAAGCTTCTACACGATAAACAAAGACATCGTGTTCCGCACCTTTAGGGAAGTAGCTGGCAGTAGAGAACTCATCGTCTTTAATGGCTTCAAAGTAATATCGAACGTAAGTTCCCGATTGATAAGCAGGGATGAGGGCGCCGTAGATGTTGTCGCCCGCAGCTTGATCGCCGTGCATACCATCGTCGTACATAGGGATTCTTTCAAATGCACCATCTAGTCCCAGACCGTAATAGAGTATCACGCTTTGTGCATCGGCACCGACTTCAACTGTCACCTGTACTTCTTCCTCGGGTAGGGGAGGAAGTCCAACTCCAGCGCTAGTTTCCATTAGGGCGTTGGCGATTTCTACCCCTTGTCGGTTGATCTCAGTATGGTTTTGCAAGAAGGTGATGCGATCTGAGATCAACTCCTTCAGCGATTCAACGCCGTTCACAAATTGGGTGTAAGAGTAAATCTTCTTAGGATCATCCTGCACTCTTTGATCCAGAATAACAGCAAACTCATCAATCCGGTCGTGGATGTCTTCTTCTATGAAGTAGAGGTCCAATACCGTTCTCAGATGGGCGAGATAGCGTTGCCGAACTTCGGTGTTCTGTAAGAGCCGATTGAGTAAGGGGAAGCGCTCATCGGTTTCGTGATAAAAGGGACTCCAGGTGATATTATTGCTGGCCAGGACCGAGTTCCCATCCACTTCCAGTGGCATAAGGCGGTTTGTAGCATTGTCCCAGTACACATAGTAGTCCATTCCACCTTTGTGCAGGTAACTGTCATCATCAGAAAATACGGCCTCTTGCGCCAAGAACCACATCGTCCGGTCGATGTCTAAGGAATGCTTGAGCCCCTCGTATAGATCATCAATTGGGAGGTGATTGAGGTCGTCACACACGGCAATTAAGTCTTCCCAAGGGTTCTCCTTGCTGGTTTTCTTCAAGGTGTAATTCTCGTTGTAATCCGTAGAATCCGGTCCGTTGTAATTGAGCGTGGATACGCCGGTACCAAAAGCACCGCCTGGACCTCCTGGGCCACCAGGGCCACCGCCGCCAACTCCGTCTGGAGAAACCGCACGCCATCTGGTTCCATCATTGTCGGTAAACCACTCTTGGATGTACCGGCCTTCTATTTGCTGGATATTGTTGTAAGGCCCCCAGTACTGCCCGTTGATGTAGAGATCTACAAAGGAACCTTTCAGGGCAGGAGCGAACGCTCTGGAAATATCATAGTAGAGGACTTCCCGCATACTGGAATGATCCTGGAAGGCACAGTTGAGATTGAGATTGTCGTAGCCCATTAGATCCTGGTCCAGGATTTCGTCAATCTCGATTTTGAAGGACTTTTTCTCCGAATTATTCTGGCGATCTGAAGTCTGCCCTTTGATGCTTACCAGAACACTATCTAGCACCAAATCATCATTGAAAGTGAGTACTCCGATCAGTGTTTCGCCGGCATTGCCACCGGGTCCTCCCGGGCCATCAAGTAGTTCGAACCAATCAGGTTCGGTAAGGGTGATTTCAAGCTTATGAATATCTGCCGTCTTATAAAAGCCTTCGGTGATGTTACCTCCGTGGGTAAGTCGTCCATCTTCGGTTAAATTAACCTCCAATGGAAGGCTTTGAGCGGCCAATAGGCAGGGAAATAGAAAAGAGAGTAGTAGTGTCGATCTTATGCTCATCGCAGCTGTTTTTTGTTTGTTAAGCGATAGTATTGATGTGCCTTCTAGCGGAGTGTTATACAGCTCCTCTTACTTGGATAATCAAACTACCTCTCATTAAGACAGCTTACTTAGTAATAGACCTACCTAGCTACTCATTTATTCCTTCTACGAACAGTTAAGGGAGTAATTCCTACTGCTTCACCAGCGGTAGCGTTTTGCTTTGTCCATCTGCTGTGAAAAATTGCATCAGGTATAGCCCCTTTGCTGAATCGCACGATAACGAATTTCGCTGCATGCCAGGGTTGATTAGTAGGAGCTTTGAGGATGATTACAGTGTTCATGATGATCAATTCTGCTTGGAAGCCCAGGCTAATTGTTATTTTTAGGGCCTTATACCAAATTACGACGTCTATGGTATTTCGTGGATTTTTTACGCTGGCCTTGCTGGTGTCGGCAAGTGTTTTCTTGATGGGGCAGGATAAGCCCTCGTTTTCCTATTTGGATGTGTTTGAGCTAGAGCACGTTCGTGACCCGCGGATTTCTCCCGACGGTGATATGATTGTCTACCGTCGCATGGGTTTTGATATTATGAAAGACCGTTCCGTGGGGCAGCTCTGGATGGTGGATGCCGACGGAGGTAACCATCAGAAACTGACCAGTCGCGAGGGCAGTGAGTCTTCCGCTCGTTGGTCGCCAAGTGGTGATCGGATCGCCTTTGTGAGTAGGGGAGAGGCTGGCTCCGAGATATTTGTATACTGGGTAGCCAGTGGAAAAATGGCCCGCCTGACTCACCTTGAGGGATCACCCTCCAACATGGCCTGGTCACCGGATGGGGAGTCTATCGCATTTAGCATGAAGGTTGATGTGGCGCCACCCGTTATTGCTAAAATGCCCCCTAAGCCGAAGGGCGCCAAATGGGCAGCGAAGCCAAGAATTACGGATCGTTTAAAGCACGAAGCGGATGGCCGGGGTTACCTCAAGCCGGGCTTCACACACATTTTTGTGGTTCCAGCAGAAGGTGGTACCGCCCGCCAGCTGAGTAGCGGAGACTTCAATCATGGTGGTTCCTTATCCTGGTCGCCGGATGGTGATCATATCTTCTTTTCGGCCAACCGCAATGAGGATTGGGAATATGATTTTCGCAATAGCGAGGTGTACCGCCTCAGTGTAGCAACTGGCGATATTTTGGCCTTAACCGACCGCCAGGGACCAGACAACAGCCCCATGATTTCGCCGGATGGCAAAACCATTGCTTACCGCAGCTACGAGGATAAAGTGCAAGCCTACCAGGTGACGGATCTATACCTAATGGATGCTGACGGTGGTAACCAACGCGTAATCTCTGCCGAGTTAGACCGCAGCGTAGGGGCTATGAAATGGAGTAAGGATGGGCAGGGCCTGTACATCACCTACGACGATTGGGGAGATACGAAAATTGCTTACCTGAGCACAAGTGGAGCCTTAAGAGACGTGACTGGTAACCTAGGGGGAACTTCAATTGGCCGGCCCTATCCCGGTGGCTCGTTTAGTCTATCTAATAACGGTCGTATTGCCTATACACACAGTACAACCAGCGAGCCTGCTGCTCTCGCTGTGGTTTCTACTAATGGCGGTGAGTCCAAAGTGCTTAGTGCGCTCAATGCGGATTTATTGGCTCATCGCGAACTAGGGGAGGTGGAAGAAGTACGCTACCAATCGAGCTTTGACCAACGCCCGATTCAGGGTTGGATCGTGAAACCACCGAATTATGATCCCGAGCAAAAATATCCACTGCTGGTAGAAAACCACGGCGGCCCTATTCTCAACTATGGAGCACGTTTCTCCGCTGAGATGCAGTTATACGCTGCCGCCGGTTATCTGGTGTTTTATCCTAATCCGCGGGGTAGTACGGGTTATGGTGAGGAGTTTGCCAATCTCTTGTACCACAACTATCCCGGGGAAGATTATCAGGATGTGATGGACGGGGTAGACTACTTGTTGGAACAGGGTTTAGTAGATGAAGAACATCTCTACGTGACGGGCGGTAGCGCCGGCGGGATTATGACAGCCTGGATTATTGGTAAGAACAACCGTTTCCGGGCAGCCGTGGTGGCTAAGCCTGTAGTAAACTGGATTAGTAAAACCCTGGTGGCAGATAACTACTACGGTTATGCCAATTACCGGATCAAAGGGCAGCCCTGGGAAAACGTGGAGGATTATTGGCGTTTTTCGCCACTGTCTCTGGTAGAAAATGTAGAAACACCAACCATGGTGATGGTGGGTATGAATGACTTGCGTACCCCGCCCAGCGAATCAAAGCAATTGTACCATGCGTTGAAGTTGCGCCAGGTAGAGACCGTGTTGGTAGAAATTCCAGAGGCTAGCCACGGAATAGCCGCTCGCCCGAGTAATCTGATCACTAAGATTGCACACACGCTGGCTTGGTTTGAGAAATATCGGACCGAGGAGGAGTAAGACTTTTACTTGTAGTTCTCGGAGAGACTTTGGAGTTCTCCGAGAACTTGTCTCATAACGATAAGAGAGGATGGATAGCCACATACGAGCAGGCCTCATTTTTAGTATCTAATTGCAAGCTTTTATGGGTATTAATTTTTTGAATGGGCTGCAGTATTTCATATTGTTGCTCTGTGTGATGTTGCTCATTTTACCCTACGGATACTCATATTACGTTGGAGAGTACGAGTCGCACTGGGAAATGATATTTGTCTTTGAAGAGGTGCTGTTCCTATTACCCGCCTGCTCTTTATTGGTGGGTTGGCTACTGTATTTTCGTCTGGCACCAAAGAGCAATACACGTGTTCTCCTCACGGTAATACTATTGTTGTGCAGTTTTCTCTTTCTAATGTTTGCTCTTGTTAGTATTGTTGGATTTACACTTGACTACACACCTGCCATTGGTACTCTCTCAATGCTACTGCTATTTCCAGCTATAGTTCTCTTTTTCTTGCTTCAACGTAAGAAAGCAAAGTCTAGCTAAGAAGCCCAACGTACCGCCTGAATTTGCAACTGCCGCCCCATTCGTCCCCGACTTAGATTAGGGTATTGAATGGCGATGTTGTGGCGATGGAATCGGTAGAATGGCTGTCTGGTTAGCGCATTGGCAGCGCTCAAGGCCAGCTGCTCAGCAATTTCACTGCAGAGTGGATATTGGCGTAGACAGTCGTCCATGAAAGGCAATACACTGGTCACACTTTCTCCTTTTTTAATATGGATATAGAGCCAGGTGATAGCCTGTGCCGCCGGTAGGTTTTGGCGATTGATGGGGCAACAGTCATCAGCGTTCAGTGCCTGATATTGATTGTGCAGTTGCGCACAGCCCTTCAAGAGCTGCCACCATTCAGTGATCAGGTGCCGGTGGTATTGCAAATGCCGAGACCAGTGCGTCATCTTCATGAATAGCTTGAGATCCTGTGGGGGGTGACTGCCTTTGCCCAGTTCCAATAATGCCGCTATTAAGTGCTGTGCTATTGCCTGTTCTGCGGGCAGAAGCTTTTCGATGTATTGCTCCAACACTTTTCCAAAGCGATCGCAAGTACATAGCTCGTTGTCTAGATAGGAAGTGGGCCTTTCTTCAGGATCTTCTTCTTGGCGGCCCAATAGCCATTTGAATAGGGAGTTCATAGGGATGCGTTTCAATGTGTTTTCTCAAATCCCTACTAAGATACGGATAATTTAAGTGTTTGTCAATAGTATGCGTATTTTTTTTGTAATGTAATTTTTATGATTATAAAATAGAAGCATCTGATATTTTGCAAACGATTTGACGGCACTTGGGAAATGTTTATCTTTTCTGACTTATTCACCGCTGCAAACCACAATCCACATGCTTAAGCCATCCATTTTTGTTCTTCTATTAGCCATGACGGTAGGGTATTGGAGTTGTTCTGCTCCAACCTCAGGTTCGCCCTCAGAGCCGAGTTTTCAGATCAAATTACCCGTTGAGCTAGCCGATGAGGCCTTGGATGGCCGCTTATTGGTGATGCTATCCACGAACACCGAAAGCGAGCCACGCTTCCAAATTTCGGATGGCCCTGGTACGCAGCTGGCCTTTGGTATGAACGTAGAGAATTGGGAGCCAGGAACGGTGCTGGAGTTCCGTCCTGATACGCCGGGTTATCCGCTGGTGAGTATGGCAGAGATTCCAGAAAGAGAATACCAGGTGCAGGTTCTACTGCACAAGTACGAGACCTTTGAGCGTGGTGATGGCCATACCGTTAAGTTACCGATGGACCGTGGTGAAGGACAGCAATGGAATAGGGCACCTGGTAACTTGTTGAATACGTCTCAAACACTGACTATTGCGGGAGGCAAGACCTACGAATTGGCTTTTGATCAAGCAATTGACCCGATCACTCCTCCAGAAGATACGGAGTGGGTAAAGCACGTGAAAATTCGCTCAAACTTACTCAGTGAATTTTGGGGTAGGGATATGTACCTGGGCGCGCATGTATTATTACCAAAAGGATGGGCAGAGCACCCAGAGGTGAAATATCCGCTGGCTATTATGCACGGACACTTCCCGGCGGATTTTGGAGGTTGGCGCACCGAACCTGCTGATACAACTGAGCCTTGTGTCTACAGCTCGCGCTTTCAATTGGACTGCTATAACCGTATTGTACAGCAAGAGGCCTACGATTTTTATCAGGCCTGGACTGGTGACGATTTTCCCCGTATGCTAGCTATTGAGATCCAGCACGCTAATCCTTACTACGATGATAGCTACGCGGTGAATTCCGAAAACCTGGGGCCTTATGGTGATGCTATTACCTATGAATTGATTCCTTACATCGAAGAACAATTCCGTGGGATTGGCGAAGGTTGGGCGCGCTTCGTTTACGGCGGCTCTACCGGTGGTTGGGAAGCACTGGCGGTACAGGTTTTATATCCAGATGATTACGGTACCTGCTACGCGGCTTGCCCTGATCCTATCGATTTTCGGGCCTTTTGTCTGACCAATATCTACGATGATAAAAATGCCTACTATCTAGAAAGTGAGTTTAAGAAGACCGAAGTAGCCGGCCGCCGTGATTACCTGGGCAATGTGAGTAGCAGCCTCCAGGATATGAATCAGCGCGAATTGGTATTAGGAACCCACAGTCGCTCCGGGCAGCAATGGGATATTTGGGAAGCGGTTTACAGTCCGGTAGGAGCGGATGGCTACCCGCAACGAATTTGGGACAAGGTGACTGGCGAAATTAATCCTGAGGTAGCGGACTATTGGAAAGAGAACTACGATCTGGCTTACATTATGAAGCGAGATTGGGCCACACTTGGTCCCAAACTGAAAGGTAAGGTGCACATCTACTGTGGTGATATGGACAATTATTACCTCAATAATGCGGTTTACCTAGTGGAAGAAATTCTGGAAGAAACTACCGCCCCCTACTACGATGGTGAGGTAGACTACGGTGATCGGGCCGAGCACTGCTGGAATGGCGACCACAAAGAGCCTAACGCAATTAGTCGGCTACGCTACCACCGAATGTTCATCAAGAAGTGGGTAGAAGAGGATATGCCAAAGATCGCGCCGGCGGGAGCCGATGTGCGTTCTTGGCGGTATTAGGAGAGGTAGTTTTGGGGCGGGAAAATCCAAATTTTAGGTATAAACACGTTAACGCATTGACGTGGCTACACCAAAATTTTAACACCCAAACATTGAAGAAAACAACCAACTTTATTGCTTTTGCCCTTGCTCTGGCCCTGCTGTCAAATACTGCTTGGGCTCAAGATACTAGTGATGTAGTGCGGCTTCGTAATCTGTCTTATATGAGGTTGGAAGTTGTGGAGAGGGTTGATTGTGATGCCGCTTTTGATAATTTGAGTGCACGAATTTGCAGAAACTTGGCTTTTCAAGCAGCTGATAAGGAACTGAACAAGTTATATGTAAGCTATCTCGATCAAATCGAGAACGATTCTATTCGTCAGCAAGAAATGGATTACCATACGGCTTGGGTAGCTCATCGGCGGCGGTTGAGTCATCAAGCTGCAAGTGGTTATCGGGGACATACGCTTGGGCTGATCTACCTCGGTTATATGACCCGTTTGACGGAGATAAGGATTGAAGAATTGAAGTACCTACTGGAAGGTGAGTAGTCATTGACTCGGGTGAAAGAAGGGTTAGACACTATCTTGAATTTCTCTTAGTTATAAGCTAAGCCAAGTAGGCGTTTAACGAAAGAAAGAGTGAAAAATCAGAACAGACCCAGTGCTTCCGTAGCTTTTCTGCGAAAAATTATTCTTGGCAGCACCTTATTTTGGTTAGCTATTGCTTTTTTAAGCTGTCGGCAGGCAGTGGCAACCAGTGAAAATGCTAGCAGAGAACTGCAGCAAATCCACCTCCAATTGGATGGAACCCCGTCGGATTCTGTAAATGTTTTACTGCGTCGGGCAGAACTGCTCCAAGCGCAAGCCCTTATTCCAGACTCTACTCGGGCACATACCTATTACCATCGGGGGAGGTACCTCCATCAGTTAGGTCAGTTGGATTCTGCTGCTATCCTGTTTCATGATGCCATTTCTCTAATTCAAGCGCCAATTTCAAGGCGGCAATTAGCATATTTTCGAATGGCCTGGGCAGCTTACTCCGCAGCAGGGGAATATGGGGAATGCATTGCCATTAGCAATACCTTAGGGGAACTAATTGGTCCTGCTGCTCCACCAATGCAAAAAGCTTTACTGTACTTCATCCGGGAGAATGCCTACCGCCAGCAAGGGGATTTCGAAAAAGCTGTGGAATATAACCTTCGCAATATTGAACAGCTAGAACTAGCCAGAGATACGCAAGGTCTTGTCTCAGCCATTATCTCTAAGGCTTTCTACGCTTACTATGTTGATGAAGACATTGACGAAACGTTTGCTATTCTTGACACATTGGTAGGGCAAGAAGATCAATATTCTCACAATCTTAATCGCTATATAAACGGCGAATATGGTGTATATCTCTTCTTCGAGGGGCTCTATCAAAGAGCCTTGGAGTCTTACCAAAAAGGGTTGCATCACATACACCAGATGGAGGCCGAGCCAAATTTAAATGTTTATTTAGCTACGTTCTACTCAAATATAGCCGAAGCGCATATTCAATTAAAGGACTTTAACAATGCACAGGTGTTTTTGGATTCTGTCCATCAATTAGGACTCGAGAGTATTCCGGAGGGTGTTCGTAACAGTACGCTCCGTTATCAACTAGAATTAGTCTATCGTAATCGGCAGGGCTTAGGTCCAATTATGAGTGCTTTAGATAGCATTTTGTGGTATCAGGACCAGCAGTTTTTGCGAAGAAATGAATCGGATCTTAGGGCTTTACAGATCGCGAATGAAAAGGAGAAGAAACTCCTGGAACAGAATAAGCAGGAAGAGTTACAAAACTTACGGCTACGATCCAGACAAACCTTGCTACTAGTCCTGTTTACAATAATTATTTTGCTTGGCTACTTGCTCTATCGTCAGCGGCAATTACATTTCGAGAAACAAGAATTGCAACTACATCAAAGGCTTCTGCGGGCGCAGATGAATCCACACTTTACCTTCAACACGCTTTCTGCTATTCAAAATTTAATCAGTAAAAACCCTCAAAAAGCCATTAGCTATCAACTGAAATTCTCTCGTTTATTACGGCTGATCTTGAAAAATTCGACGGCTAATTTTGTACAACTCGATGACGAATTGACTACAGTGGAAGGATACTTGGAATTACAGCTCCTCCGGTTTCCCGGAAAGTTCGATTACAAAATCGTGCTAGAAGGTATAGAGCGTGATAGTCTTAATTTTATTCCACCGATGTTAATCCAACCAATGATTGAAAATTGTATTGAGCACGGGTTTGCAAATATAGACTACAAAGGCTTGATAACAATTACCCTTTCTAAGGGGAGGGAGGGTTTTTTGTTTTGCTCCATCAAGGATAATGGAGTAGGAATTCCCGTTGATAGGATAGATTATAGTAAGGCTAAGTCAACCAAGTTGATTGATTCCTTCCTGAAAAAATTAACTCCACGTGGCTTATCGTTGAGTAACAATACAGCGCGAACGACCGGAGAAAAAGGAGCTCTCGTTGAATTCTTAATTCCATGTAAAAATGCACCAAATGGCTAAAGTGATAATTATTGATGACGAGTCAAACATACGCGAAGTTTTACGCGGATATTTAGAACAGCACTTTAGCCAGGACATTCGCATTGTAGCGGAAGCTGACAGTTTGAAGAGTGCCTTAGCTTTAGTGGCCAAGCATGAGCCCGAACTTTTGTTGTTAGACATCCACTTATCTCCGGGTACTGGCTTCGACTTGTTGGAACAGATTACCTACAAGGGTTTTGAAGTTATTTTCATTACAGCTTATGACCAACATGCTATTAAGGCCATTAAAGCAGGGGCTTTGGATTATTTGCTAAAACCGGTAGATGGCGACGAATTAAAGGATTCAGTCAATAAGGCTTTAGAGCGGATAATACAGAAAGACTCCATTCAAAATAAGCTGGAGCAATTGATCAGTGTTTCAAGTGAATATTTTCGGGGGACAGAAAAAAAGCGAGTCATTCTTAAGACAACCGAAGCTGTATTTGCGGTATACGAAGAAGATATCTACTACTGCCACTCAGATGGGCATTACACTACATTTTATACACGAGAGTTGGGCAAGCTTGTGATTACAAAATCGATAAAGAAAGTACAGGAGCTCTTATCGGAAGATGTTTTTGTCCGGTGTCATCAATCCTATGTCGTCAATAAACAGCATGTATTAAAATATGAAAAGCGGGGTAAGCTGGTTTTAAATACGGCGGCCGAAATACCGGTCTCTTACCGCAGAAAAGAGTACGCTTTAGCACGGATATTTAGTTGATGAGTTTATTTATTAGTAGGGCTGTGGTTATCTACAAGTATGTAACAGAATAAGACACTTTTGAAATACCTACAAGCAATTTTGTAAAGCCACTAGCTAAATTCCTAAAAAAGTTAATAATTGCTTTTGAATCATTTAATTAAAATGAACAATATGCCCCTGCAACTAAAAGTATTTCCCCGTTTTTTTATCTACACTTTATTCTTCGCTGGACTATTAAGTCAGTATAGCTGCCAGGAACAAGCACTTGTCGAAGAACTTCAGATAGCCACCAATACAGATAATGATTCTGGTAAAACTACGTTTTCAAAACGCTCTGGCCAGCTAGATCAACATGATGTTCTAGAGCGCAGAATGCAGTGGGCATCTTACATAGCCGCCAGAATTATTTACATGGATGAAGATGCCCGATCAGAGGTGATGGAGCTGTTGAGTTTGCGAAGTACTCCTGCGATTGGCTTGGATCAACTTCTTGTTGATGGAGCATACACCCCCAGATTTCGAGAGCTCTTCCTTCAGTACGCTACGTATCAGCTTAGTAATATTGACGGAGATGAGCAGTTTTTTCCTGAGCCTGATCATAATCAAGCAATACCGCCAACTTCACGCCAAAATAATCTCACAAGTCTCCATGCTTATCTTGACTTTTTGACCGTAGATAACTGTTTAGAGCTGTTTTTCGTTAATGCGTTCGTCGAAGGTAGAAACAACAGCTATTACTCTACAGCACACCCCTTAACAATTGGCGATGACAACTATGGCTATAAGATTTCTTATACGATAAGGGGGCTAATACTTCCAGGACAAAATGTTAATGTAGGGATAGATATACAGGAGGCGATCGCTGACCCCGATTTAGCTGACTCAGGGAACAAGATTATTGTATGTAGGCCTCAAAGGATAGTGGAAAACCCAATCTGTGGGTACGCTGAACTGGAGAGAATAGACTTTAGATTGTTTTTAAATGAATAACAGAAATATTCAGTGTAGAGACGGTTCATAAGCCTGTTATAAGTTTGTTTTCTGTTAATTGAGTGCCTCAAAATAAGTTGTTTGTGACTTATTTTGAGGCGTTTTAGATTACACTCTCCTTAGCTGGGTTTTCGAGTTTTCCTATCCTGTTATTTTCAGCTATTAAATCAGTTCTATATATGTCGAGCAACTTATTGCGCTGACTTACCTCTATGGTGCGCCGATCTCTTCCTTCCTAAAAGGCGCTTTTGTAATACAATACTACGGATTTGAAATAGAGCGAAACGCTGATTCAGCTCCTATTGTGAGCGGTGAAAGTGGCGCCTAATTTTATATTCAGATAACTAAAATGATACAGCGTATGAACTTTAAAATTTTTCTTTGTTCGCTCTTGTTAGTCGCGTTTTTCTCGTGTGAGAAAGAGGAATCCACTATTACCGATGTTCCCCAGGCTCCCTTAGCCGTTAAAGAAACGGATGATCAAACGCTTGCTAGCCCACAAAGGGGCTTCAATCTTTGCTTTGATCTTCTGGAGGCCGAAGATGTTGCTACTATCAATCCGTGTACCACCTCTTTTCCTCTGGGGCCAATTGTAGAAACCCTTCCGTTTTCACACTTTGCTACACATGATCTAGTCAACGAGTTGAACGATATTTTTTATTGTCACGAGGAATTTAGTACGTGCCAACGAGCGTTTTTTCCGCAGGAAATCTGCACCATAACCTTCTCGCTATACGACACGAAGATGTTTGCAATTCCGGTACCAGCCTATACCTATTTTTCAGGTGCCATAGTTCCTAATATCTCCAATCAAATCTTGCAATATTTCGCTTGCGAAATGACCGACTATGGTGATCAAAATTACAATGATTACCGAATTGCTCATGTGAGCTTTGACCAAGACCAGTTGTTGTGCAATACCTGCGGTGATGGAATTGGGGATCTACTGTACTTGAGAGCTACCGTACATTATTACATCTATTAAGCTTGCATTAGCAAGTATCACAATTTTAAACCTTATGAAAATGAGTTTTTTTAAAAATCCATTATTGATTGTTGTTGCAGTCACATTCTGTTTCCTGTCAAGCTGTACTAAAGAAGATATTGGAATTGCTCAGGACAGCCATTCTTTTGAAAAGAGGACTACACCACGTTCTGGCTCGGAAGAATGTAACGCTATCTACGAGACTTTAAGAGGTTTTGTTCCTGATACAGAAGAAGACATTGAATTTTTTAGCCAACTCGAAGATTCGAAAGAATTAACTGCTGAGGAGCTTCAAGAACTGGCTGAAGCAGTGGGATTCGAAGACATTCAAGCATTAGAGCAATTTTTTGCTGAAGCGGTGAAGAGTGACTGTATATATCCTGTAGGAAAGAATCTCAGCGCAAGAGATTGTGGTGATGAGATGTACTTCTGCATTGTAGATGCAGTAGTGACTGCGGCGCAATTTATAGATGATAGCCCATTAAATGTCGTTTTTCAAATGTTCCTCACCAATGTCCGAGCTTGTGCTAAAGCTTATCTGAGATGTAAACTGTCAGAGTTGTCATCAGGTAACTAAGCTATTATTTACTCAGTTCTCGCTATCACAGTCGGAAGCTGAAGGGCCAATCCTTCAGTTTATAGGTCTACCCTACAGTGCTGGACAGATCCATTTTGTAGTCCTATTCTGTGACTACTAAAGTAAGCAATTGGATAAGAATAATTTTTAATCACTAGGGCCTTTATGCTCGTTGTGGTACAGGTTTGCTTTGGGTAGAGTAGACAAGAAGACTGTCAAAATCAATTACTGTCGGAAAAGCTGAAAAACGACGCGAAAGAACAAAGTAGACTTTTAAAAAAAAACAAAAATTCAAATCATGAAAAACAGTATTTTGTTTTTGCTTTTCTTCGTGCTCTTTTCCTGTGAAAAAGAAGAAAGTTTAGAATTACCTAATGTAGTAGAGTCGGAGCAACAAGGAACAGCCAGAGGCGGACTGGGGACATTTCCTCCAACGGGCTGCCCAGTAGGTGATCCCAACTCTAGTTTTCGACTCAGTCCTTACGTAGAACAAGCAGGAATTTGCAATGGTCTCTACCACACTGGCTACGAGTACGAGACCGTAGTTTACGCGGGCAGTGCTAAACCCTACACACGTCTAGTCACAGTATTTGGTTGGAGAAATGGTAATCGCTCTTCTATTCCGAATACCTACAGCCTCACCATACCGGCTAATGATTATGCCTCTAATCGGGTAAATACCTTTCCCTTTGCTCATATCCGGTATAGCTCCATTTTAATGGAGGTGAGTAGTGTGCTGAAGCACACCTCGGCTGGCTGGGTGGAAGAAACAGACTACCGGGCTACCTGTGCTTCTATTCCAGTTGAAAACTGCTACGAAGAGACGCTACCTTGTCACTTGACCAATACTTGTGATGACGATGGCCCAGCAACCATTTTTTAAGTACTAAACTTCAATGAGGCGAAAATAGACAGCAGCGCTTCCCTTTACAATCACTTTTAAATGAGTAAACATGAATAAATCATTTATTTTTTCGAGTCTGACTATTTTAATTTTGTTCTTCATTTTAGCATCCTGTAATACGGAGTCTTTAGAGGAAGATATTACTCCGGTATCCATTGAGAAAAGTCGTGGCTTGGCTCCGTCACCTACGCTTGGAAATGTTTTTGTGGGAATTGTTAGAGAAGGTTCTTGTGATGCACTAAAACATCATTATACCATTTATGCTTCGGCATCAGAAACTCACAATCAAGACCGGGAAGTCCAGGCCGGGGTTATAAAAAACGGGGCCTTTGTTGAAGCTAAAATATTGATAATTCCTGCTGGTAAACGTGTATCCAACAACGTTGCCGCTTTTAGCCACGCTCCAGAAACACACGGTAACGTAACCGCTAAAGCATTCAACGTCCTAGTAGGTGGCCAAATAATCAGCGGTTACAGTTTCCCTGCCGTACAATATGATGTTCAAAATTGCTATCTCGAAGATTTTGGTTGTACCGGTATTTTTGGAGCAGATGATCCCAATACAACAGCAGTTGAGAGCGCGGGTGATGCTGACAATGACGGAATATGCAATTTCTCGGATATTGATGACAACGGGAACAACTTTCCTGATGTTTGGGAAGATTAGATGATGCCTAAGTTTTGAGAAAAAGAAGTTGCTAGGATTAATCCTGCTGAGCCCACGAATCGGGACAGAAAGGTAGATATAGTCATAATCCTACATCATCTCTAATGGCATTTTTGTCGATAATTCCGACGCTGACTTTCAGCTTAGTCTTTATCCAGTCGAAGCAATAGCACAGAGATCGATAAAAAGAGGCTGCCTCACTAGAAGCAGCCTCTTTCGTATATTTTAACAAACTGCGCAGGTGCGCCACGTCTCTAAATATCTAGAAGTAATAGATTCGGATTCTCCAGCAACTCCTTCACTCTTACCAGGAAGGTTACAGAAGTACTACCATCAATCACCCGGTGGTCATAAGATAGCGCCAGATACATCATCGGGCGAATCTTTACTTCACCGTCGATTGCCATTGGGCGCTTGACGATACCATGCATGCCTAGAATAGCGGACTGTGGTGTGTTGAGGATTGGGGTGCTAAGCAAAGAACCAAAGACACCACCGTTTGTGATGGCGAAGGTACCACCTTGCATCTCCTCTAAGGTCAGCTCGCCGCTGCGGGCGCGGCTGGCTAGACGCTTAATCTCTAATTCAATTTCGGCGAACGATAAAGACTCAACATTCTTTACCGGAGGCACTACCAGGCCGGTTGGCGTAGAGATGGCAATGGAAATATCAGCGTAGTCGTGGTACACCAACTCGTTGCCGTCAATAAAGGCGTTTACGTCCGGCTTTTCCATCAGTGCTTTGGCACAGGCCTTGGCAAACAATGACATGAAACCCAGCTTTACGCCAAACTTCTCCACAAACTTCTCTTGTACTTGCTTGCGCAATGCCATGACGTTGGTCAAGTCCACCTCGTTGAAGGTGGTC
Source organism: Bacteroidota bacterium (assembly GCA_039816955.1). GTDB lineage: Bacteria > Bacteroidota > Bacteroidia > Chitinophagales > Saprospiraceae > Lewinella. The sequence goes on along the minus strand of JBCBWU010000005.1, from coordinate 26,981 downwards.
AGCATGGCCGTCTCGTTCTTGGCCTTGGTTAGGCGTGTGGCGATGGTCCGGCGCATACGGCTCATCTTCTTACGCGATTCTCCTCTGCTGAAGTCTGCTCTTGGAGCTGCTGGTGCTGGTGCACTAGGTGCCGCAACTGTTTTGGCAGCAGGTGCTGGTGCAGGGGCAGTAGCCTTTTCGGCATCAGCTTTGGTGATTCGACCATCGCGGCCGCTGCCTTGTACATCGGCAGGAGAGATGTTTTTCTCAGCCAGAATCTTACTGGCTGCCGGGCTTGGGTGGCCACTAGCGTAGGTCTCCTTATTCTCTGCTACGGCCGGAGCCGGAGCACTGTCCTCTTTCTTCTCTTCCGCAGCTGGCGCCGGAGCAGCTGGTGCACTGCTTGACCCACTACTTACGCTGGTATCGATCTTGGCTACTAGAGCGCCAATCTCCAGGTCATCATCTTCCTTAGCCACGTGAATGAGTTTACCAGCGGCTTCGGCCGGAAATTCAAGGGTGGCTTTGTCTGATTCAAACTCGCAGATGGGCTCGTCCAGCTCTACAAAATCACCGTCGGCTTTTAGCCATTGAGAAAGGGTTACTTCGGTTATGGATTCCCCAATTACGGGAACTTTCATTTCTACTATACTCATGAGCAGTTATGCTGTGGCGTTGTGTGGTTTATGGGGCATTAGAGCACCCAATTTTCTGCTACCGCAAACTTGCATTCTTTGCCTGACAAAACAAAATTTGCCTTGACAAATTTGGTGTTACAGCAAGCTCAGGGCCGCGTATTGGCTACTCAACTGTGTTAATAACACTTTTAACGCCGATTTGGGTTGTAAGTGTAGTAGTGGATGACTGCCGGTGAGTCCTTTTTTTGTTCGTTGGAAATGTACAGATTGCCCTGCTCATCAAAACAAAGCCCCTCTGGTTGACGATGAAGGTTCTTTGGCAGTTTGTGAATGTGCAGAATGTTGCCACTACGATCAATGATCAATAGTAGGTTTCCTTTGGAGGAAGTGAGATAAAAATGTCCGGTAATGGGGTGGATAGCCAGTGCAGTAGGATTCAGATCGAAGTCTTCCTTCTCAGGGTCGAAAATATCGCACAATTTGGTGTGATTAGGACCGGGCGTGCACTGACGTAGATAAGCATCAAAGGCTTGGCGATCCAGAAGTATCAAAGGCTCTTCGGAGAAAACTTTTGTTCTTAAGTCAAAACTATAGATGGCTTTGAAGCGGTTAGGGTCAATCTCTTCACCCGGCTCCGCTTTACACGCTAATAAGAGTTGCTGATTTTTGGCATCGTAGGCAAATCCCTCAATATCATTATCACTGCCCAAGAAACCATTGAATTTCAATACGGATTGATGTACGGTCCCAACACTCACCACCTCGTAAATTGTCCCCGAGCTTTTGACCACGTATACATTTCCATTGGCCCATTCTACGCCTTCGTAGTCACCTTCTTTCCAGAACGGGATCTGCTGGACTGTACGCCCGCTCTGTCTATCCAGCATGAAAATGGTGCCCAATTCGTCTTGAATCGCATAGAGGTAAGGGCTATTGGGGACATTGGTTAGGCCTGAGATTTCCATTAGTTCATCAGAAATACTCATGCTTGCACTGGGGTTCTCCCAGTCGTACTGCCCAGAATAGTTGGTACTTGATTGAGCTAGTAAGCTAAATGGCAAAAGAAGGAAAAGGCAAATGAGTTGGTTAGTGGTCATCCTACTGTAGTTAAAGGCTTATGGTGGCTTCTTGATTAGTAAAGCCAATCTAAATAGTGTTAGTGGTAGTGTGGCTCACAGCAGTAGTATTACATTAACTGACGGTCAGAATAATTTATTTCATGAGGTGGCAAGATGGTCAGCAATGATATTTTTTGCAAATACGCTAAAGCGCAAAATTTGGTATTGAATTTTACTTGGATGCAATTTTAACATTTTTTCGCGGTAACAATTTGCTTACTTGGGCGTTTCTATTACGTCTCAAGACTAGTAACGAAGGTAAAGGCCGTAAAAACGCTTTTTCAGGAGAGATTTGCCATGTTAACAATCATCATTATTACGCTCATTTATCGCTGGATAACTCGCTTTTTCCGCAATACACAATAGTATCCAGCTGCATTTCTGAGATGCATCATTGTTCCTGAACTGGAATTCAATTTTGATGCAAATTCTATCTTTGCGCGATGAACGCATGGATCAAGGCCATACACGAGTATTGCACCGCTCATTCAACTCCCCCTCCTGATAGTCTCTATCAACTAGAGCGAGAGACGCATCTCAAAACTTTAGCTCCGCAAATGTTGTCTGGTCCACTGCAGGGTCGTTTTCTGGCTATGCTCAGCCGACTTATGCAACCGCAGTCGATTCTTGAGGTAGGAACTTTCACCGGCTACGGTGCGCACTGTTTAGCCGAAGGGCTAGTAGACACCGGTACCTTACATACGATTGAGGGAAATCCAGAGACGGTCTTCCTGATCCGTAAGCACCTCCAAGCAGCGGGGCTGAAAGACAAAGTGCAGTTACACCAAGGTGATGCCAAGGCCATTATTCCCACCATTGAGGGCCAATTTGATCTGGTTTTTCTGGACGCTAACAAAAGAGAATACGATCAGTATCTCGACCTAGTTGCCGATCGAATCCGCCCCGGTGGCCTCCTTTTGGCCGATAATGTCCTATGGAGCGGGAAGGTCGTTTCGGGTGAACGCGATCAGGATACCCAAATGCTGGATGCATTCAACAAACGTGTCCTGTCAGATGAGCGCTTTGTCAACCTCATTCTGCCATTGCGGGATGGTTTGCTAATGGCGCAAAGACGGTAGTATTGAACTTCCAAGAAATAGTACCTAGCTCACGGTAGTGGCCTACTTAATTAGGCTGAATTCTGCCGTTCCTGCAACTTTTTACCGCTTCGTTCGTCAGCTTGCTTAGGAAGTAAAAACAAAATGCTAAGCAAGCAATGAAGGGAAAAGTATCAATGGTTATTCTCGTTTTTTTTGCGCTCTATTCCTTTGGACAATCCAACCTAAGGTTTTCAAAAGAGGCAATAGCTGAAGATCTAGATCAGCTCTACACCTCTCTTCAAGAGGCCAACTATGACCTCTACGCTTATACTAGTGAGGAGGAGTTTGCTGCAGCTTATCAAGAAGCCTTGCGTTCGATCGGGAAAGACTCGCTAACCTTATTGGAGATCACTAAAACTTTTCAACGCTTCGTTGCAGTAGCCAATATTGGTCATACCAGCATCGATTTTCCGATTCCAGCCTATCGCGAATATGCTACTTCCGGGGGGACGCTCTTTCCCCTAGAAATTGCTTTTGAATCTGATCGGCCGGTGGTAAGAAAAAATTGGTCGGGTAATGATAGTATTCGACTTGGGATGGAGGTCATAGGCATTAATGGTAAGTCAATGGCGGAGATCCTAGAACATATTTACCCCCAGATATCAGCGGAACGCCCCTATTTCAAGCAAGCGAAAATTGAGTTGTATTCCTTTCCCCGGTACTATTGGCTTGCTTTTGGTAGGCAGGATGAATTTGAAGTAGAAATACTTGATGGAGACTCAGTGAGAACGTACGCTCTGCCAGCGATTAATTTGATTGAGGGTTACGAAATGAAACGATCCGAGGTGCTAAACGCCAGGATGGATTTGCGATTCTATGAGAATACGGCTTATTTGAATCCGGGAAATCTCTCGGGAGATGAGCAACAATACCAGTACTTTATTGACTCCGCCTTTTTGAGGATTGTAGAAAAAGGAAGTGAAAACCTAATTATTGACCTTCGGAATAATGGTGGTGGTGATGATTCATTCAGCGATTACGTAGTGTCTTATATTGCCAATCAACCCTTCAGGTGGCACGAGAGCTATAGCTTCAAAACCAGCGCGATTCTGAAAGAGTACGTAAAGCGGTACGATACTACGGATGTCTTTTGGCAGGAAGTCCTGAAGCGCGAAAACGGTGAGTTGTACGAATACGAGTTTGGGGAATACAAACCACAAGCACTAAAGAAACGATTCACGGGTAGCGTGTATGTATTGGTCAACCGACAATCCCACTCCCAGTCAGCACTAATGGCTGCCCAGATGCAAGACTATGACTTTGCGACTATTGTTGGGGAAGAGACTGGCGAATGCCCATCGCTTTACGCTTCTATTTTTCAATACACCTTACTCAATACGGAGATAGCGGTTAATATCTCTAAAGGGTATATCGTGCGAGTGAATGGCAACAGGGAAATGGAAGGAGTAATGCCCGATATCTTCATCAAAGATTACCTGCTGGATGAAGATGATGAAGTGCTAGATGGTCTGCTGGAAAAGATAGGGGAGTGACGCTAGCTGAGGCCCGGTTCAATTAATCGCCCAAAAAAATATAGGTATGCTTTAAGTTCGTGGTCTTCAAGGCGGTTTTCACCGTAATACACCTTATCTTCCCCCTGAATAACCCATGGTGCTATGACATTTTTGTGTATCTCTTTTTATTTCAAAGGAACAGCCTTTCTGGAAGCCTGTGCCGCGGCGGGAAACGATGTGTACCTACTCACTAAAAAATCGTTGGAAACAAAACCCTGGCCCTGGTCTTCCCTGACGGATACTTTCTATTTGGAGGACGATGAGAATACCCCCGCTAATTTTGAAGAAATGCGCAAAGGGGTAGCCTGGTTGTTGCGGGAGAAAAAGGTTGACCGCATTGTAGCGCTGGATGACTTTGACGTAGAGAAGGCCGCATACTTGCGCGAAGAGTTCCGTATCCCAGGCATGGGGCAAACGACTGCGCGCTATTTTAGAGATAAACTGGCGATGAGGATGAAAGCCCAGGAGGCCGGCATTCCGGTGCCACCCTTCACTGGGCTATTTAATAATGATGAGATCAACCACTTTGCGAATACAGTTGCTCCACCCTGGGTGGTGAAACCGCGCGCTGAGGCCAGTGCTACAGGCATTCAGAAGGTTCATAATATTGATGACCTGTGGGTAGCCATTCACGCCCTTGAGGAAAAGCGGCCGCAGTATTTGGTAGAACAGTTCCTGCCCGGTGATGTGTACCATGTGGACGTCATCTCGCAAGATGGGGAATTGGTGTTCTGCCAAGCTGCCAAATACCTCAATACCCCTTTCGAAGTAGCTCACGGTGGTGGTATTTTTCGTTCTCAAACGGTACCCTATAATGGTGTGGAAGATGAAGCTTTACGCAATCTGACGAATCAGGTTATGAAAGCATTTGGGATGCAGTTTAGCGCCAGTCATACTGAGTTTATTCGCTCACATGCCGATGGGCACTTTTATTTCTTGGAAACCTCTTCCCGTGTAGGTGGTGCGCACTTGGCTGAAATGGTGGAATACGCATCGGGCATTAACCTTTGGGCGGAGTGGGCTCGCCTAGAATCAGCGGTTGCCCGGGAAGAAGCCTATGAGTTGCCTACGGTTCGTAAAGAACACGCAGGCATCCTCATTTCTTTGGCTCGTTTTGAGAATCCCGATACGAGTGGTTTCCAGGATCCTGAAATTGTTTGGCGTATCGATAAGCCTCACCACGTTGGCTTCATCGTTAAGTCTACCGATCGTGATCGGGTGACTGAATTATTGGACCAGTACGCCGAACGGGTCTTCAATGAATTCCACGCTAGTGCGCCAGCGCCGGACAAGCCGACTGACTAGCGCGCTTGGCGTTTTATTGCGACGTCGGGAGACGTCGCACAAACGGGCTGAGCGACGTCTCCCGACGTCGCAAGAGAGCTTGCCTACAAGCTCCCAATCATATCTTCCGGACGTACCCACTCGTCAAATTGCTCAGCGGTGAGGTAGCCCAACTCAATGGCTGCTACTTTGAGCGTCGTATCTTCTGCGTAAGCTTTCTTGGCGATCTTCGCGGCCTTGTCATAACCAATCTTGGTGTTCAAAGCGGTCACCAACATTAAGCTGTTATTCAAGTGTTCTTGAATACGCTTGTTATTAGGCTCAATCCCCGCGGCACAATTGTCATTGAAGCTCACAGCAGCCTCCCCAATCAATCTTGCTGACATAAGGAAGTTATAGATCATCATGGGTTTGAACACATTTAGCTCAAAGTGACCCGTCATGCCACCTACGTTGATGGCTACATCATTACCTACTACTTGGGCCATAGCCATTGTCAAAGCCTCTGATTGGGTAGGATTTACCTTTCCTGGCATGATGGAAGAGCCAGGTTCGTTGGCTGGGATAACGATTTCGCCAATGCCCGAACGTGGTCCAGATGAAATCATCCGGATATCGTTACCGATCTTCATCAAGGAGCACGCCACCGTTTTCAGCGCACCGTGTGCTTCCACAATAGCGTCGTGTGCGGCTAGGGCCTCAAACTTATTCTCGGCTGTAACGAATGGTAGACCACTCAGGTCCGCAATCTTTTTAGCTACTAGCTCGGCGTAACCCTTTGGGGTGTTCAAGCCCGTACCTACGGCAGTGCCACCCAAGGCTAATTCTGCCAGGTGTGCCAAGCTGTTGTTGATGGCCCGAATGCCGTGATCCAACTGGCTGGTGTACCCACTAAACTCCTGACCCAGGGTTAGTGGTGTAGCATCCATAAAGTGCGTACGACCAATCTTTACCACATCCTTGAATGCTTTGGATTTAGCATCCAGCGTATCGCGCAGTTTCTTTAGTCCCGGCAGGGTCACTTCCATCAAGATTTGGAAAGCCGCAATGTGCATGGCTGTAGGGAAGGTGTCGTTAGAGCTCTGACTTTTATTGACATCATCATTTGGGTGTAATGCCTTTTCACTGTCTGTCAGTTGACCACCTTGGACCACGTGTCCGCGGTTGGCTACTACTTCATTGACGTTCATATTGCTCTGCGTACCAGAACCGGTTTGCCATACGACAAGCGGGAATTGATCATCCAGGTCACCGGCAAGAATTTCATCGCAGACTTTGCCAATGAGATCTGCCTTCTCCGCAGCTAATACGCCCAAGTCCTGATTGGTCTGAGCAGCGGCTTTTTTTAAAATCGCGAAAGCTCGGATGACTTCAATGGGCATTTTTTGGCCACCAATCTTAAAGTTTTGGATAGAGCGTTGCGTCTGCGCCGCCCAGTACTTATCAGCGGGTACTTCAACGGGGCCTATGCTATCGTGTTCGGTGCGGTACTGCATAATTTGAACGAGTCTTATTGGTTTCAAAAATTCTGCGCAAAGGTAAAAAAAGGTGCAGAAGGGTTTGACATCTTATTAACAAACGAACGCATGAAAAGGCTGGCCAAATTGCATCTAGCTCAATAACTAAATCTCATTACACCATGTACACCAGATACATTCTCTTCGTATTGTTAGCTAGTCAACTGCTCTTTTTCGCCTGTGAAGCCGGTGAGCCATCCCCGTATCCCCAAAATTCAGACACGACTACTGGTAGCTCAACTCATCAACAAGTGCTAGCGCAAGAAGTACCAGAACCAGCAGCATCTTCCATTTTATTGGACGAACCAGAGATGGTAGAACCGGTATTGATCCGCACTGCCAACTGCCGCATGGAGGTAGAGGATATAGAAAGTGAAATTGACCAAGTGGAGTACTTGCTAACCCAAAGGCAGGGCTACATTGCAAATCTCACCTGGCGCAACGCTGCTGAACAACGGGAGGCCACGCTAACGCTACGTGTACCCGCCCAACATTTTGGCTGGACGTTGGATACCTTGATGAAACTTGGGAAGGTGATCGATTCACAGGATATCAATACCCAGGATGTAACCGAAGAATATGTTGATATTCAAAATCGGTTGGACACTAAAAAGGTGGTCCGTGACCGCTACGAAGCTATTCTGCGCGGAAGGGCTAAGACGATAGACGAAATTTTGCAGACGGAAAAACAGCTCCTACAAATTCAGGAAGAGATTGAAGCCAAAGAAGGGCGCCTGCGCTATCTCTCCCAGCGAGCAGTTATGAGTACCATCACCCTGGAGTTATACGAAAAAGTAGAAGTGGTGGTAGCCCAGGTAGAAGTAAGCGACTGGCAAGAATTTCGGGGCCAGGCAGTAGACCGTTTATCCTACAGTGTAGCCGTGGGTAAAGAACTCTTGCTTGGCTTGTTTAGTGTATGGCCGCTGGTCTTACTCTCACTTTGGTTCTACTTACGTAGAAAAAGTATTTGGTAAGCGCATAGTTTAACGAGTCTGTAAAGTATTGACTTGGATATACCCCACAATTTGGTCGTAGCGGGTGCCAAAAGGCCGGTAGTAGAGCAGGATGTAATAATCATTCTCAGTATCGGCATGACTACCTTCCGTTTTGAGGAGGCTGGGTACCCGCGGGGCCTTGGGGTCGGCATCCGAAGGCGAAGTGGCCAAATAGTAGTTGTAGTAACCTTGCTTCAATGGAAAACGACCCACATAGGCAGAAATCGCAGGGTTGTACCGCAACTGATACTCATCCTTTACTTGCCACTCGGTAATATCACCAAATAAGTAGACGTGATCATCCATATAGGGCTGATCTACCTTGTAAGTGACCATCGTGTAGACATAATCACTAGCTACTTCCGCTGGTGAATTGTCTTGGTTTTCGATGACGTACCGTCCATTGAAGTCAATAAAAGAAAGGTGTGGTGCTTTACTTCTGCTAGCAATCGGAGCTAGCTCTGCTTCCATCTGATTATCCATGTTGACATCAATGAAAATTACATCCCGGTGTGGAATGCGTAAGCTCCGTAAGTCGATTAATCTAAATTCTGAGCCGCCGGGGAATACCACTTCGCCTTGATAGTCGAAAATGGCTTTATCGGCGTTTAGGAATTTCGGCGATAGGCCATAAATACCATTGTCCCAACGCTGGTTTTGCAAGACTGTAGCGCTAATTTCCAGCATGGGGTTGCGCACGTTCAGGCGTAAGAAGTTGACATCAAAGTCAATCTCTTGGTGGGTATGAATTTTCCTAACTTCTACCGGACGAACCATCTCCGCTGAAATCCCAATTTGGCGGTCTACCACGATAAAGCGTCGCGTAATGACTACTGTTTTTTCCTCCTCGTCTTCGTAAACCACTAGTAAGTAGTTGCCCGACTTGGTCACCCCCATATTCCGGTTGGGAATTTGCAAGTCGTAGTGCGTATAGGTCTGTAAGGCGCGAAAAGAGAAGTCAAAGTTCTGGATATTTTCCTCCTCAAAGCCATCGATATACTCTAAGGGGGCCAGGCCTGATGGCTCCCAATTGCGATCGCAATGGATAATGGTGTAGACGTAGTTTTTGACCTCACTTTCTACATCATCAAAGGACAATGTCAAGCTTTGACTGCCACCGAGTTCCAACATGGGAAAGAGGTGCTCGAAGCCAGTAGGGCCAAAATTGACCGTGCGGAGATGATCTACGTAGGTATTATTGGTGAACATGTAGGTGCTTTGTGCTTGCAAAAGCATGGCACCACTGATGAATAAGAAAAGTTGGAGAGTAATGGCAAAGCGAATGTGTAGCATTGTCAGTTTGAGTTAACGGGGGCGGCTTACCCACCGGCATTCTTTTTGGTAGAAACGCCAGGGCCAGGCGGCGCATTCTTCGGCGTAGTCGATACCGATACGCGGGCCTGCTAGCATATTTTCGGGGGCTATAGGTGGGGCATCTTCAATCCAGATAGGGCTATTTTGTTCCACAAGGCTTACGCTATCATATTTTTTGTGGATACCCATCGCTTTTGACATAACGCCAGGTCCTGCCGTTAATTGTGGTTTAAGGCGATCGAATCCCCTCCGTTCCAGCATGAGATCTTCTCCTTCCAGTGGTTCTAAACCTCGCACTAGTACCGCGTGGGCAGCTCCTTCTGGACCAGTAACCACATTGAATAAATGGTGAATGCCGTAGCAAAGGTAAATATAAGCGACACCACCTGGCAGGAACATGGTCTTGGTCCGATTGGTGTTTCGATTCAGGTATGCGTGACAGGCCTTGTCTTCCGGTGCCTTATAGGCTTCGGTTTCCACAATGCGGCCGGCAGTACGTTGACCATCAAAATTGGTGACCAAGATTTTTCCCAGCAGGTCCTTTGCAATTTGTACCGTATCTTCACGACGGTAGAAATCGGCAGTGAGTTGAGGCATATCGAACAATTTCTCGTAGTGCAACTTATGCGGTAGGCTGCTGTCTTTTCGTTGAAGCAATTATGCTAACGCAAAAATAAATAAGCGAAACATGAATCTGAAAATTTGGTTGTTGAACCTGGCGCTGGTTGCTGTTTTCTCTCTGAGCGCGCAAAATAACATGGCCAGTGTAACTGATATTGAAATTGACGGTCCGGTGGTGGTAAAGTTGATCTCTGGATCAGAAACAAGCATCAGAGCAACAAAAGAAGCTGATCTGGTTAGCTGGGAGGTGAATGGAAATGCGCTGGTGGTGATTGCTCGTTATCAAAAGCGCCGTGATACGCCAGAAATTGAAATTAGTATTAAAGAATTGGAAGCTTTGGCTACTACAGGCTCTGTTGTGTTAGAAGGGCAGGGAGAATTTGCTACCCGTCGTATGCAAGTTCAGGCCGGTTCGCAATCAATTGTCAGCTTGGATGTTGATACAGAGATATTGATTGCTAGCGCTAAAGCGCAAAGTATCCTCAATCTTTCTGGTAATGCTGACGATTTTAGGCTATCGGTCGATACTCAATCTGTAGCTAATGCGGAAGAGTTGAATTCGGCTCAGATTAAGGTGAGTGCCGACCACCAGTCGGTAGCGAACATTAATAGTGATGGTGCTACCGTAAATTCAGAGGCTCGCAATCAGAGCGTAGTCCTGAAGCAATAAACTCAAGGGGTTCTCGGAGAACTCGAAGTCTACGGTTGGGACACATTTATGTAAAGCTTTGATTACCAATGCCGTTCTTCAGCCTTTAGGCTGAAATGCAAGCTTATCCGCGCTAAAGCACGGAGAACGTAACAGGCTGATTATCATACACCATCACCGACAAGGCCTAATTGCAAAAATGAGGCCTTGCCAAGATGTGTCCCAACCGTAGACTCAAAGTTCTCCGAGAATTAAGGAATTCTTTTACTACTTGATTCCCCAGCGGGTCAGGTACATCTCCAGGCCTTCCATAAACTGTTCCACCGTCTCTGCGGAGGTATACTTAGAGGTTTGGCAGATTTCTTGGATGTCGTTGTACTTACTTACTTCTTCGAAGCTTGACTTCAGTCCACTCTTGAGCTTCTCAGGGTAAGTACTTTTGTCAATTGCAGTGTTGACCGCATCTAGGTTTTTGGATACGGTTTGGTGCAATTGGGCATAGCGATCCTGGTATTTTTCAAAGGTCTGCGAGGCACTCAATATTTCACGTGCTGGTTCGGCTTGTGCTACCACTGGGGGAACCGCTTGTTCTTCCTCTGGTTGTACCTCCTCCTGTGCATCCTCTGTTTCTGTTGTCGTGGCATCGCCTGCACATTGCCAACTCAGAAAGCTCAGTGCAAGAAGAAAGAAAATATTTCTACGCATGCTTGTATAATTTGCTGTTAAGATTAATCCAGGTTGCCCAGGACTCATTGGAATCCTGGACCGGTGGGCAAAGATAATATTTGCCCAATCATAAGTGTCTGGACTAAAGCCTTACTTGCTAATAGGCACTACAGCGTACGTCTTGCTTAGTCTTCGGAAATCCGCGTGAGAAATGCCGGTTTAACTCCCGTTAGTTCCCAATGTCCTAAGGCTATTGGGATATTCCCAATGCGATTGAGTCGATCAAAGAAATCGCGCAATTCAAAAGGATCTGCGGTATTCTCTTTTGTTCTGGCGTATTCACCCATGGCATCTTCCATGAGGTATTTACCGGTAATGTAGCTGGTCCCGTAGCCCGGTTGACGTAAATAGAGGTGCTGCTCAAAAATGAGTAGTTCCTTTTCTGTTTTCATCCAGCCACGGGGGGTGTACTCGGAGTGAATACCTCCGGCTTCTTCCATGGTCATTTCGTTGGCGTGGGCGTAGAGTGATCCCAAACCACGCGCAGCTCTTTGCGCAATCATGATATAGACAATTTCGCGCACGCGAGGATTATCATCGTACAGTCCGGCTTGCATGAACATCTCTTCCACGGCAGTGGCCATACCTTCGTTGCGAGAATCAAAAATATTGTAGAGCAAAGGGGCTCTTCTAAGCAGGCGAGCATTGGGTTCGGTATCCATCCGTGCCAGTTCAAACCAGTGGTAGAAATGGCAATACAGGGGCCGGGGATCAAAATGTGCGGTGATCCAAAAGAAGTTGCGGCGCTCCGCGGGGACAAAACTTCCTAGGTGCTGATTTAAGGCTGGTCCGAAATAGTTCTTTACGGTTACGATTTCATTCTCCCGTAAAAACTGCATCAAACTTTGTGCTGCCGTTTCTGCCAGGGCATCGTAGGCTTCAGCACTTTCCGCCGAAGGCAGCGGAGGTAGTTTTCGATTGCGGTGCTCCTCCAGTTTGAGTGAGGACCAGGCTCGGGCTAACTCACGTTTGAGTACCATCACTTCATCATCCCAATCGAGCGGGATCAGGTGGACGTTTTGCAAATACCAGGTGTAGTTTTCCTTACCGATACCGGATGGACCATCCTTTTTTGGGGCCTCGCTTTCGAGCCAGTTGGCAAGGGCGTTAGTGCTGTTGATTGCTGCGGTCAATGCCTTGTTTAATTTTTGATCGTCGGGTACGCCATCCGCCTCTTTAATTCTAGCCAGGTTTTGACTTTGGCGGCGTAAATCGCGAATACCGGTGATCCATAAGTCGCGTGCGTTGCCCGTTAAATTTTCTTGCGCTTGTTCGTTCAGAGCAGGAATGACGGACAGGTCTTGCAGAAGCCGATCTCTTTCAGATGAGGTTAAAGGAAAAGCATAAGTCCAGATTTCAGTTGTGGCGTGGTGAGTAGGGCCTTCGTGGGCGGGCACATCACTACGGTAGGTCCAAAGTGATTTGTAGAAGGCCGGATCACGTACCCAAGGCTTGAGAATGCGATCGTTGAAGTCATAGCCGTTCATTTCAGCCCAGATAATATACCAGTCGATCTGCTCTGCTACGGACCAACCTGAGGTGTCGATGGCGAGAAGTCTTTTTTGCAAGGCATCAAAAGCTGGCCGGCGTTTGCTAAAGGTTTCTGCTCGATAATCTGGTGCTCCCCGGTGGGTGGGTGGTGTTTCAAAACTACGCCAATCCTGGTACAGAATTTCTAGCTGATTGAAGTTCGGGCTTTCCCCTTGTGCGGAAAGAACGTTTGCTGATAAGCAAATTGCCAGTACGCAGAATAACGGAAGGCATAAGAAGGATAAGGGCTTGAATTGCATCTAAGTAAGCTTTACTAATGAAGAATCAAAGTAGTGTTTTTTGGGGAGGTGCTGGAAAATTTCCGCGAAAAGATGTTCTTTTGCCAGAGGAAGTAAATAAGCCTTAACCAATCATGACCGCACAGATTACTGACACCATTCTAATGGTACGACCTGCGCATTTTGGATTCAATGCGCAGACGGCTGGTAATAATGCTTTCCAGACCAATGACCCCTCAAATACACCTGAGGATATTAGCCGTATTGCACAAGAGGAATTCGATGGTTTTGTCAAAGAACTCCGTTCGGCAGGCGTCAATGTGATTGTAGTCGACGATACGGAAATTCCGTTGAAGTACGACGCCGTTTTTCCCAATAATTGGTTCTCTACTCATTCCGAAGGGACAATTATCACCTATCCCATGTATGCACCAATGCGTCGGATGGAGCGGCGGCCAGACGTCATTAGTAAATTGCGAAAGCGCTTTGGCTACAAGAAGCTGATTGCGTTGGAAGGACGCGAGGAGGAAGAGCGTTTTCTGGAAAGCACGGGGAGCATGATCCTGGACCGTGATAACGAGATCGTATACGCTTGCCGCAGTATCCGTACGGATGAGGGCTTACTGGACGAGTTTGCCCTGTGGATGGGGTACGAGAAGGTTATTTTTGAGAGCTACGATCAGAATGGCTTACCCATCTATCATACGAATGTTATGATGGCACTGGGCATCGACTTTTGTGTCATTTGTCTGGATAGTATAAGAGATGCTGTACAGCGCCGGGAAGTCACTGACCATCTGACAGCTACGGGCAAGGAAATCGTGGCTATTACGATAGCGCAAATGGCAGCTTTTGCCGGGAACATGCTGCAAGTTAGAGGAAAAGATGATGAGACCTACTTGGCCATGTCGTCGCGTGCGTACCAATCACTCACCCCAGAGCAGATCGAACAGCTACAACGGCACACCAATTTGTTGCATAGTTCGCTGCACACCATTGAAACCTACGGCGGCGGTAGTGCACGCTGTATGATGGCGGAGATATTTTATTAGGTTCGGAAGTATGAGGGTTAGATAGTTAGGAGACGGTATTTTGAAAACGATTTGCCTACTAACTATCTAACACCCGAACATTCTAACCTTTATAAGGTCTAGTTATCGTTAAACCCGTCAAACATATCGTCTTCGTCGAGCATGTTGGCGAGTAGATCGCGGAAACTTAAACTAGACTCGAGCACATCTTTATTGAGAATATCAAGCTCGGCCAATCCGTGAACGACTAGCTCCATGTACAGGTAGACTTCGTCATCACTGACATTATTTATAGTTGAAGTAACTAGCTTCTTCAAGCCGGCCACTTTATCTAGCGCTTCACGGTATTCCGTTTCACTTGAATCATTAAGTAGGTCCAGTTTATTACCCGCGCCAAACCAAGTGCGAATAGTACCGTAGGGATCACGCTCTTCTCCCTGGCGGACATCCTCAGGGTTAGGGAAATGGTCAAGGAAAGCACCCTTGATGGCTTTGCCAAGCAATGACATGGCTACGGAGTAGGCTCCTTCTTGTTCGCCTTCGTAGACCAATTCTACCTTACCGGTAATAGCCGGAACGACACCCCAGAAATCGGTGATGCGGGCCTTAGTACGCTCTTCGCGATTGATCAACATCCGGCGCTCTGCGGTACTGACCAGGTTTTCATAACCAGCAATGGTTAGACGGGCGGAGACACCACTCTTTTCGTCGATGTACTCACTCTCGCGGGCGTTGAAGGCAATTTGTTCCAGCACGATAGCTAGCAGATCGGCTACTTCCACCTGCTCATCTTGCTCAGGAATAAGCTTTGCCTCCTGACTTGTAATCTGGCGGGCAATCTCTATGGTCTTCGGATAGTGGGTCAAGATCTGACTTTCAATCCGGTCTTTTAATGGAGTAATGATACTGCCACGGTTGGTGTAATCTTCCGGGTTGGCAGTAAAGATAAACTGGGTGTCCAACGGAAGCCGCAGTTTGAAGCCTCGGATTTGAATATCGCCTTCCTGCAGAATATTGAAAAGTGATACTTGGATACGCGCCTGCAAGTCGGGCAATTCGTTGAGTACGAACAAGCTGCGGTGCGCACGTGGCACCAGGCCAAAGTGAATCACTCGCTGGTCAGAATAAGGAAGCTTCAGCGTAGCAGCCTTAATCGGATCAACATCACCAATCAGGTCCGCAACACTTACATCCGGAGTAGCTAGCTTTTCTACATAGCGTTCATCTCGGTGCACCCAATCAATAGGAGTGTCATCGCCTTTCTCTGCGATAAGGTCCAATGCGTAACGACTCAATGGTTGTAGTGGGTCATCATTCAGTTCACTACCAGCCACAATGGGCATATGCTCATCCAGTAAGTGAACCAGCAGGCGGGCAATACGCGTTTTAGCTTGCCCACGCAGGCCAAGTAAAAGAATGTTATGGCGAGAGAGTACCGCTCTTTCCACATCTGGCAAAACGGTATCATCAAAACCGATGACGCCGGGAAAAATGGTCTCTTTATTCTGTAATTTCTGAATCAAATTGGCCCGCATTTCCTCCTTGATGGATCGGGATTGGTAGCCGCTGGCCTTTAATTCGCCCAGTGTTTGGGGTAAACTCATAAGATAGTCATGCTTGTAGTACGAGTATAGAAACGAATGAGGCTGATTTTGGTTTGCTCAATTGGGAATTGTTGTGGGAAATTATTTAGGGTACTAAGCTTGGACAAACGGCGTTTAGGAGTAGTGATGAAAGACCTCAAGCTTGCTATCTCTTCCATTACTTTAGAACTGTGTGGTTTGTTCGCGATAGCGGAGTGGTAGTGTCATTTCGTCGAATAAGACTGGCCTGTGCCCGTCGTTTTCCATAACTTGCAAAAAAAAGTACATGAAATATTTGTCTTATCTCACCTGCTTAGCACTTGCGCTGCTTACTACAGGTTGCTTTGAAATGTTGGAGGATTTATACGTCAATGCCGATGGTTCTGGAAAATATCAAATTACCATTGATATGAGCGGTATGTTTTCCGATCCTTTTATGGGAGAAATGATGAAGCAGGGCTTGCAGGAAGAGACGGGAGGAGAAAGCCTGGAAATAGATTCTCTTTTGACCTTTGCTGATCTATCAGATGGAGAACTACCTCCAACCTTGACCGATAAAGACCGTGATATCCTTAACCGTACTGAGCTGCGGATGCGGATGAGTGAATCTGAGGAAATAGGCAAGTTTACTATCTCCTTTCCCTTTGCCAGTTTTGATGAGCTCAATGAATTTAATAAGACATTGGCCAAAATGAACGAAGAAGGCGGTCAAGGGGGCGGTATGTCTGGCTTGATGGGTGGAAGCACTGGCTTTACTGGTAACGAAAGTCTCTGGGACCTCTCAGGCCGCACGCTCACTCGTAAGGTGATTACATCTGATCCAGCAGAATTGATGGAAGAAATGGGAGGTGAAGAAATGATGGAAATGGTGAAAATGATGATGGCCGACGCCACCTTCACCAGTACCTATCATTTACCGGGACGTGTCAAGAAATGTACGATCCCCAACGCGGAAGTAGATGGTAAAAACGTATCTGTGTCTTATAATTTCCTGGATGCCTTTGAAGACGAGGTGCCAGAAACAGGCGGATCGATAAAATTCAAAAAGAATTAAATGATTGACAAAATTGTCAAAACGCTACAGGATGCCGGTGATACGCTGCGGGAGCAGGCCGGCAACCTGGGAAGCGGAGCCAAAGAGAAAACCTACAGCCTGATTGATGATTGGTTGAAGGTGTTTCCGCAATTGGAAATCTACGGATTAAAGGTGGAGAGTTTTGCTTTAGGCGTCGCTATTAGTCCTTCTTTGGAGGTAGATCTAAAAGGAAGCCACAAAGATTTTACAGCTGAGCGCCTTGAAGAAATCTTAGCGCAACCAGACAGCAATGGTGCCTTAAGGACCGTTATGTCTACGATAAAAACAACCTATAATCTACACCGGCGGATCTATGCTGATTTGCAAGAACCACTTATTGTGAAAATTCGAGTTCGGATTTCGCCAGAGGTGAAGGTTTTTATTGGTGAGCCACTCATTCAGTAATTTGAAAATCGCTTTATGACAAAACGTTGGTTTCTCTTAACCCTGGTGTTGTGTGTGCTTTCGGTGTGGCAGTGTGGCAACAACGGCTACTCTTTTCGTGGGATCAGCATCCCGCCTGAAGTGACGACCTATTATGTAGGGCAGTTTAAAAATAACGCACTCAACGCACCCCCGACTTTAGCTATCGAAACATCGGAGGCACTCAAGGAAAAGATACGTCGCGAAAGCCGCTTAATCCTGGATGATACAGACCCCAATGTCGAGTTCCAAGGCACTATTGTAGATTTCCGAGTTACCGCTGAGGCCCCACAACCTGGTGAAAGTAGTGCCATCAACCGCCTGACCATCGTGACCGCGGTAGAATACATCAGTCACGAGAACAAAGAGGATGGCTTTAAACGCAACTTCTCCTTCTTCTTTGATTTTGATGCCAATACTGAATTGGCAAGTGTCCAAACTCAAGCCATCGAAGAAATCCTCGCGCAGTTGACAGAGGATATTTTTAATGCGGCTTTTACGAATTGGTAGGTGCTGAGGTCTTCTGTACTCTCACTACTCGCTCTGCTTACCTTGCTGCTATTAGGAGGTACGAGCCCTCGCCCTTTTGCTGAAAAGCAGCAAGGCTATTTTGAAGGGCAAATAGTATATAGCATCTCGTATACGAGTTCTCAACCAGGAATTGATAGTGAAAGACTGAAGAAAGCTTTGGGGAGTGAAATGACTCTGACTTTTAAGAAAGGTTCTTTCAAAAAAGAATATCGAGCACCCGATAGTACGTTGCAAAGTACCCGTTATCTAGATTTACGCAGGGAAAAGTCTTATTTATTCAGGGCAGGATCAGATACCATATTCTGGGTTGATATTACCAAACCGGATACCAAACTGACATTTATTGTGTTGCCAGATACTACTGTCCTGGATAAGCGGTGCACGGTTTTAGAAACCGTAACGTACTACGAGCCTAGTAGCACTGAGGCTCCTTTACCTCTTGAAGGACGATACTACTACGGTCAGAACTTAGCGGTAAACCCTGATTGGTATTCCTCTTACAGGGAAGCTAATTTCAATGTGCTCATGAAGGCCGCTGGGGGACTTGTTGTCAAGTCATACCGCCAATCATTGTACTGGGAGGAGCATATTGCGATCAAGTCTATAACTAGGCGCAGGGTAAAACGAAGCGAAATCAGACCACCTGTAGATGAACATGTTCCGTTAAAGGAGTTGTAGAGTCAGCATATTACTCATGCTTGCCTAATTAAGCGTTGTTCCAGGTTATTGGTCTGTCCAATATAGAGATGCTGCAGCGAATCGCTGATCAATATGTAGGTGTAGAATGGCATAGGAAACAAAAAAGCTCCGGCCGAAATCTCGACCGAAGCTTGTGTAGGGTGATTAACCGGATTTGAACCGGCGACCTCTGGAACCACAATCCAGCGCTCTAACCAACTGAGCTATAACCACCATTTTAGTACCTTTATCGCATAAACTAGATGCGTTGTGAAGGTGCTTACTTTTAAAGCGCAGCAAAGATAATTTTTGTTCCTAAAACAATCAATTATTTTTCGAAATATTGCAAAATAATATGCCGAGAACCTTATCATTATTCTTCATCAGCTGCTGCCTATTTGCTTGTGGACCCGATAATTCAGAGCAAGCAGCCCGTCGCGCGGATTGGTCGAAGGTGCAGTTGATCTGCGAAACGCTAAGCGAATCCGATGAAGCGCCCCGATCCGCCGTTTATGCTTTGTTACAAGAGAGCAAGATCAAATTGGCGGAAATATCCGCTTGCGACACCGTCGTCGCAGAAGATTATGCCCAGCTGGGTATTCCCAAAGATGCACTCACAGCTGTCGGAAGCTGGTGGGCTGGCTACGGCGAGTATATCTACGCCATCATTGAGGATGATGCGCTGCGCCTGTACATTGGAGGAATAGGAGAGGAGTCGGAGGCAGCGCATCCACAATATGCTCCCTTGGCTCGTTACCAAGGTGATCAGTTTCAGCTGTTACGGCCTTTACATCCTGCTGACCTGGCCGGATACTACATGCACCAAGGAGTAGATACGAGCTATGTCTTGTTCCTGGGCTTAAAAGGGCCAAATTTGGTGAGCAAACTCTTTGCTACCGCAGAACCCTTGCCAGCGCAGAAAGTACTGCAGCGTGCGTTACCCGAATTTGCGGCAAGCCCCGATTTGGAATTCAATTGCAATCTTAATGGGCTGGACTTCCAGTCTGGGCTGGGGGATGGAAAAATTTACTGGCAGCCAGACTCGGCGTCGGTGACCTTTAATACTTTTCTAGGCAAGGAAGAAGCCAAAGTATTTGAGCTTATGCTCTACTAAGATGGGCGAAAATCACGCTGGATACCTTCACTGAGTATACGATATAAGGCCTGCCAATGCGGATGTTCTTCTAATAACTTTTGGTGCCGTTCAAGGGTAGCCTGATCATCTCTTAAGGCGGGCCCAGTTTGAGCATCTTGGGGAGATAGATCTTCCAGTTTACTGATGGTTTCCTGCAACAAAGGCAGTAGTAAATCTCCTGGTAGATCATGCGCCTCTACTACTTTCTGCGCTATGTGCTGCATATAATTTGTGAAATTATTCACGAACACTGCGGCAAGATGCAGTTGTAGCCTTTGTGCATCAGAAACGCGATAGACACTGTTGCTGATCCGTTTAGCTAACAGTTCTAGCGGGGCAAAATCTGCTTCTACGGAGGTATATAGGCACAAGGGAACTTCCGAAAAGTCAACTTCCCGGCCTGGTGAAAAGGTCTGTAACGGATAGAAGACACCGTGCCGCTTAAAACTATCAAGGACGCTGGCCGGGGTTGCACCAGATGTATGTAGGACCAACGATTGGGAGGAAATGATCGGTGCTAATTGCTCCGCTACCGGAGCTATGGCCTGATCGGGTATCACCAATAAATAAAGATCAGCCTGCCTGGGAATAGCGTTCACATCACTAGTTCCAATAGTATTTAAATTGCTGGCCAATTCGCTAGCACGGACTAGGTTTCTGCTCCAGACCGCTACTACCTGATGACCGGTCTCGGACAGGCGCTTGCCCATGGCACTGGCTACTTTTCCAGCACCAATGAGTACTATGCTAGCTGGCCACTGCACGCTTCTGACGGATGCGGTGATACATACTAATGGTAAGGCCAAACATCATAAGTGAAGCCCCAATCCAGAAGTAGTTGATACCAGGGAATTCAATAGCTTGCAGGGCAATCCAATCGGTACGAAATGATCTGGTTGCAACGCTGAAGGCTGCCTGCGGCTTTCGCGGCTCTTGGTACGCAAGGAATATTCGCGCCTTCTCTGATTCAGGATCCAGACTCACAAAACGCAAGTGTAGGCCAAAATCGGTAATCTCGTCTTTGAGGTTAAGCGGTTGGCTATTACGAATCAAAAAGACAGGTTGCCCGGCCCGAACTTGTCCTTCGGCATTTTCTACTTGGAACATGGCACTTACCGCGATATCTCCATCTTGAGGTTCGTACGTAGGTAGCGTGACATTTTTGTTGAAGCCAGCAAACTGTACCTTATATCCAGCAAATTCAAATTCTGTGCCTTGCGCTAGCTCAAATTCCTGATAACCCAGCTCTGTTTCTGCGGTGTAAACCAAATTGAAGATCTCTTCATTGAGCTTCACTCGAGTGTTGAGTGGATTGATTTGTGCTGGGAAGTTATACAGTACTTCACCGCGAAGAACTAATACGGGATCCGCGATGAAGTCTTCGTCCAACTCAGAACTGCGGACGCGAATCTTTGCACCTACTGCCAAGTCTCCTTGTTCTGCGATATAGTCCGGATGTGTGGCATCACGGAATACCTCAAGAAGCTGGATTTCCATTTGTTGCACCCGAAAGGTATCAGCCCTGCTTATCGGAACAGTATCGGCATAGCTATACAATTCACCTACATCGAGAATAAAGGGCCGATATTGCAAACTGTCCTCTTTAGCTTTCTTTTCGTTTATGTCCGTTTCCTCAGGTGGTAAGGCCACAATATGTGTGAAGATGTCCCGATTCCAGTATTGGCGGGTACTGGGGTTTGCTGCGGCCACCTTTGTGAAATCCTTATTGTAGAGGATGTTTGGCGTTAGCTGGAATTCCTCTATGGTTTCTCCGTTTTCGCCCTTGCGCGCAAAATTCACGTTGTAGGTACGAGTAAGGTAGTCGATGGTATCGTTGTTGAGGGTAACCTCGTAAGTCCCCATCGGGACAGGAGAGTCCTTGATAAGCAGAACGCTGTTACGTTTAGCTTCTTCGTCTTCCGTTAGGCCATCCATAATAAAAGGATTCCGGGAAATGACCTCTTGATTTAAGCCACTGAAAAGAATGCCCACCAGCATCAAGCCAAAGCCGATGTGCGCAATTGCTGACCCGCCAGCTTTGAGATTTCCCCGCAAGAAGGAAATGATGTGATCAACATTGGTCACCACTGCAAACCAGCCACTGAACATCATCAACTTGTACTGCCAGGCTTGGAGGCTAATCATGGTCGTACTCAGGTAGGTGAGTGCTACCGCTAATGCCAAGCCAATTCCCGTATGGATCAGGAATGGTCGCAGATGATTACTGAAATTTATTTCGCGGAAGCGCAGAAACTGACTGAAACCAGAAAGCAAACCAATGAATACGGCGATCCACAGTTGGTATTTGTTGTAGTGTGGAATGGGGTCCGTAATTACACTACCCACATAGCCGGGATCGAAAAATTCCTGAATTTTATTGTAAACCGGGAGTGAGGTAGATACCGAGATCAAGAAAGCGGAAAAGAGTAATACCAGGCTGCCAATGAACATCCAAAACTCCTTACTGCCTGTACTTTCTTCCTTCTTCGGGGCGGGAATACTGTTTAGTCTGGAAATAAATAAGCCGCCAAACATTAGCAGGTAAAGTAAGATAAAGGTGACCAACTGCCACTCTAGACCCATCTCTGTGAAGGCGTGTACAGATGTTTCACCCAGCACACCACTTCGGGTCAAGAAAGTGGAGTAGACGATCAGAATGAAGGTCAGCGCGTAGAAGACGTAGGTTGAACGGATACTGTGGTCAGTAGTCCGAGCAATTAGATTCGTGTGTACGCCGGCCACAAGGGTCAGCCAGGGCACCAAAGACATGTTTTCTACGGGGTCCCAAGCCCAGTAGCCACCAAAGCTTAGCGCTTCGTAGGCCCATGCGCCCCCCATGAGAATACCGGTTCCCAAAATTGCCCCGCTAAATAAGGCCCAAGGCAGTGCTGGTTTAAGCCAGGCGCGATGCTCTTTGGTCCATAGACCGGCGATGGCAAAGGCAAATGGCACTACCGTAGAAGCAAAGCCGAGGAATAGAGTAGGGGGGTGAACCGTCATCCACCAGTTCTGCAAAAGCGGACTAATTCCAGTCCCCTCCAGAAGCGTGACATAATCGGCATTGGCGAAAAGCGGTATATCCATGGTGTCTCGTAAGAGCAGCATTGGATTACTACCTACCTTGAACGCTTCTGGCCCAAAGCCAATGTAAACGCCAAGTAGCATGGAGCCGATTATCACCTGGACAGACGAGACAACGGCCATTACCGGCGACTCAAATTGCTTGGCCGAAGAAATGAGTAGCCCGCCCAGCACCACGTGCCAGAACATCCACAGCAAAAAACTGCCTTCTTGTCCTTCCCAGAAGGCGGAGAAGATATACCGAAACTGGAGGTCATCGTCAACGTGTGCCTGGACATACTGGTATTCGTAGTAATTGTTGACCATGATGTAGAAGATCAAGCCAATTACCAGGAAGGTGGCCAAGCCATGGACGCCGAAACTAAGTCGACCTAACTTACGCCAGCTGTTACTAGCCGTTTTATCTTCTCTTTGCTGAGTAGCGAAGAAATAGGCGAAGCCACTTAGAATAGCAGCACAAAAGCTGATAAAGATCGCAGCCCGGCCAATCTGGCCAGGCCACAAGTGTTCTCCTACGTATTGAATTCCGTCAATCATGCTTAATGCGGGATACTGAACGCGATAATTTGCTAAGGTAGTCTATTCGCTAACCTTGCTGTTCTTTTAGATAAATCTCCTCATCCTTGTACTTGGAAGGACACTTCATGAGTACGTCAGTAGCTACAAATGCATCCTCCTGCATCCGTCCAGTGAGTACCACTTGTTCCGATAATTCGAAATCCTGTGGCTTGGGTTGTAGCAGTACTACTTTTTGGGTGGTACCCTCGTTGTCGCGGATGTAGAATGTGAATAGGTTAGGGTCCTGCACTGGATCGTACAGCATTTCCATATCCTTAGCTAGTTGCCCGGCAATCTTGACCCGATCACCAGTAGAAATGGCTTCGGAAATATTGGAATAGGTACTCAAGTCGTCTTGGGCCATTACGAAGAGCGAAACAGCAAGAGCGATCATGATACCAGCAATGATATATACCTTCTTCATGGTTTAGGGATTTTCCCTGCAAAGGTACTGTTAGTATGTACATCTTGGGTAAGCTTCCTGTCAAAAATTAAGCTCACCAATCTCAGGTCGGTGTCCTTGAACTTCACACCACGCTCTTAGGATCTCTTTTGGGTGCCCTTAAGGATTTACTTTTCAATACATTCAACAGGCAGTAGCGGTGAACGTTGGTGATGCTACAGTCTTTTTGTGGGGTGGTTAATGCCTTTGTGTCAATTCTGTCCAGTTTTTTGCAAGTCCAGTGCTAGTTTTATTCTGCTATTTATCACTATCTTGTGACTATCCCATCCAAATGGTATATGATATAAACCATTGGCATCAATCTCCCTTAACTAGTTTTTTGACGCTGTGAGCGTCCTCCCTCCTTGAAACGATAATAACGCTAGAGACTAGCGCTATTTTTATTAGTGGTCAAAGCCCAATGGCTTTGGTATGTAATGAACAGACACACATTCTATTTCACAAATGGAGTGGTTTGGCAAGTTTACAACTTGGCTAATGTGCCGTTGTGAACAATAGCTAGTTCAATAGCAGGTGTAGTCAAACCACTTTAAGTGAGTCCATTAGGGGGCTGTGGTGGGTGCTTAAAATCCATACCTTTTTGCGCGGTAATTATGATTAACCCAACGAAACAGCAACAGTAGCAATTTCAAAAGAGGACTTCTTACTTCCCGTTCCACAGCCCCTGTTTTTGCTTTTCTCACCTCAATATTATTTGCTTAACTTGGAGCTTTGATCCATTATGGATGACTGAGCTAAGTAAAAAAATGGTGAAGGCTCAGCTACTGAGCGTACATCCCCACATCCTATCCTTGCACTTTCGCCAGTTCCTCCTGGCGCTGGTCTTCCTTTTCACTTCTCATAGCATATTAGTAGGAGAAACGGTCCTACTCGTGGATGCCGATCGGGTCTACGACATTTATCCCTATTTGGAAATTGCAGATTCTGTTGGTTTAAAACCTTTGCGGGCCAGTCAGTGGAAAAGCCTTTCTTTTTCTCCCTTATCTACAGTTACTACCGATCTGGACGACCGGACTTGGTACTACTTACGGTTTCAGGTGGAGAATAGCGCTCCGGTAAACACCGCTTTTTATGAATGGGTTTTAAAGTTCCCGTTAGTACTTACCGAGGTCGAATACATGCTGGTCAGTGAGAAGGAGACGCTGCAAACCGGACGCACAGGTTTCTTTGTGCCATTAGCTGATCGAGATTTCGTACCTAGTTCGAAAGGCAACTTCGCTCGCCTCTCGCTTCCTCCTGGCGGCAAATTCACGGTTTACTTGCGTTTGCGCTGCGACCGCGTCAAGCTGGCACCCGATTTACGTTTTGAGTTATCTTCTGCTACTCACTTCTACGAGTTGCAAAAAAGCAAGAAGTTGTTCAATGGTGTATTTGTGGGGTTTGTGGTGCTACTGTTACTGTACAATCTCTTCCTCTTCTTTCTGGCTCGTGACGAAGCTTATATCTTTTACTCGCTTTATCTCGCAGCTCTCTGTTTATTCACGGTTTATAATACGGGTGATCTATGGGACTGGGTGTTAGGTTGGCTGCAGCCACAAAATCCACAACTCATTGCTTACTTTAAGCTCATTACCTACACTGCGGTCATTGCTTACATGGCTTTCTTACGCAGCTTTCTGGCTTTGGATCGTTTACTACCCAAGTGGGATCGGGGCTTTCATTGGTTTAGCTATCTAGCGGTGGCTATGTTATTGTTGGATGGTATCCTGATCTATCGATCAAATTATAATTATAACACGGCCGACATCGTCACTTTGGGATACTTTTTTGTGTTTTTGCTGCTGATGTTATGGTTTTTAATCCCGCTGGCCAATACGCGCGACAGCAAGCGCAATTTTATCATTGGCGGGGTATTAGTCATGGTGTTGGGAATTTTAGTTACCATGCTGGACCGGATAAGAACGGTTGATTTTTCCACTTTCTATTACAAGGTGGCCACCATCATAGAGGTCATTATATTTTCCTTGGGTTTAGCCTACCGGCAAAGGGAGGTGGAGCAGGAAGCCCAACGGGCAGAGTTTGCCCTGGAAAAAGCTCAACTGCTACAGGCTCAAAAAGAACAAGAAGCAGAACAATTAGCCGAACTGGATGCTGCCAAGAGTCGTTTTTATACCCATTTAACGCACGAATTGCGAACACCACTCACGGTGATTAAAGGACTGCGTGATTACCTGCAAAAGCAGTTGAAAGAGGCATCCTTACCCGAGTATATTCAAACCGAATGGTACAATAATTTAGAAATCATTGGTAGGAATAGTGATCAGTTACTCACGCATATCAACCAACTGTTGGAGCTTTCTAAGCTGGAATCAGGGAGCTTACCGGTTCATTATCAACAGGGCGACGTCATTGCTTACCTCAATTACTTGACCGAGTCTTTTTATTCCCTGGCTCGCGAACGCGAAATCCGTCTCCTTTTCTATCCAGAATGTGATGGGTTGATCATGGACTATGATGAGAGTAAGCTCCAACAAATCATCTATAACCTACTATCAAATGCTTTGCGCCATACACCCCGAGGTGGAAAGGTGGTCTTACACGCTCGTAAAGAAGAAGGAGGACACCCGCAAAACAGACTACAACTAAAGGTGTCTGATAGTGGCCAAGGAATTGCCAAAGAGGATCTGGACCGTATTTTTAAACTCTTCTACCAAGTTGATGATCACCAGTCTGGGACTGGTATTGGCCTGACGTTGACTAAAGAGTTGGTAGAGTTGTTGGAAGGAGAAATACAAGTAGAGAGTGAACTAGATAAAGGAACCATCTTCACACTGCTCTTGCCCATAAAGAATCAAGCACCGGTTCGCAAGAGTCCACTTACCGCTAGTAATGGAACAGCTACTAGTTTGGAAAAAACTACTCCTGCGGAGAATAAGACTGATGCTGAAATAGCAGGCAATGATCAGCAAGAACGAGAAGTTGTGCTTTTGGTCGAAGACAATGCTGATGTCCTCACTTTTTTGACCAAATTATTAGGCGATAGGTACGAACTGCTTACTGCAGTAGATGGTGAAGAGGGCTTGAATACGGCGCAAAGCGAAATTCCTGATCTGATCATTAGCGATGTCATGATGCCTAAGATGGACGGCTTTGAACTGTGTGAAAAGCTCAAGTCAGACCCCAAGACGAGCCATATTCCGGTAATTATCCTTACTGCTAAGGGAACCAAAGCGGACCAGCTGGAGGGGCTTAGGACAGG
>JBCBWU010000059.1:0-35280 GCA_039816955.1 Bacteroidota bacterium | reverse complement strand
AAGTGACTGAAACTAAGTACGTAAGGTTTCTTTCTTGCGATCTGCTAGAATATCCAAGTGTATGCCCCGATCTAAATCGGTAAGTACACAATAATAACTCTTGCGACCTTTTCGATGGCTCAGCTCGTCGATTCCCAGGCGGCGTACTTTGCTCAAGCGATCTTTTAAATCACTGTTCATCATCGCGTATTCCAAGTATAATCGCTCTACACTCTTGGCATGCATATCTACCAGTACACCAACTTGAGCAAAGGACTGCTGTTCACACATCTCAAAGATGAACTTGGACTGACGCTTGGTATAGCTCTTACCTTTTGCCGCCCAGCTCAGCCGCTGTGTGAAATAGCGCTTACAAGACACACACTCATACTGCTTGAGCTGTAAGTGGAGCCATACCTGACGACCAGAAATATCTAAATCACGCACTTCGCGAGGCGTATAAGAACGAATCACTTGTGTTCGTTCACCACAATTGGGGCAGGGCTGAGCACCTTCATCTACCTCCCCATAAATATCAATCCGCTTATCGCGGGGCTCCACTTTTGTTATCTTCAAGCCTGGAAGACGCAGTAAATCTTCGTAAAAGAACCAATCATTCATCCGCCTAATTTACGCAGCCCGCAAAAATTGTCAGAGAACCAAAAAACTTAACAGTACAGTTGAAAAAAGAAGAGAGGAAGGATAAAACTATTAATACAGAGGAAAGATGAATAAACAGAGTGCGCTATACAAAATTGATGATGTGAATATACGTCTTTTCCCAAAGGATGTCAACCCACCAATCGAAAAATAATACGCTATTTTGTAAAAGTCAATTAGCCATCAAAATCTCTATTCGGTTGGGGCAAAAAACATCCCGAGTGCAAACAATATGCACCCGGGACGAAGGTTATTGACCAACTTCAATTCAATCTTACACTTTATCTTTCTCCACAATGAGTCGATCGACGACAGACATTCTTTTGGTAGAGGGTAAAAAGTAAAAGGTATAAGGACATTCAAATCTTTCTACCCTCTACCCTCTACTTTCTACCATGTGAGCTTGAATTTCTATCAAGCCTTGGTAGATCACCTTAGCTCAAGCTCACCTTACGCCTTCACAAACCGCTTAGTCACGATCTGCTCACCGTCATTGACACGGAGCAGGTAGCTTCCTGCGGGTAAATCAGAAACATCTAACGTAGTGCGTACTTGCTCGGAAGAAATAATATTGCGGTAGCGCAGTTTACCATCTAGCTGCAGAATGAGTACTTCTACATCTCTGATCTCCGTGCGGTTAGTTGTTCCGATTTCCACTTGTAGTTGATCTACAGATGGGTTAGGGTACAAGTGTACGTTAAAGGCTACTGGAGTGTCCGCGGCGGCATTGCTACCTGGTGCAGTAGGCTGGAAGCCTTCCACCCGATTAACCGTTAAGAAAATATCTGACAAGTTGAAGCAGCCATCACTCAAGTCTACTTCACCCGCATTCTGTCCAACCTCAGCAGTCAAGGTGCCGGAATAAGATAGTCCCCATACGCGGCATACGCCTGGACCAGCACCCTCAAAGTTGGCAGTATTACCATCAGGTACAGCCAGGATATTATTGTCCGCATCAGTAATCACGTAGGTGAAGTTTTCACCCACAGCACCCGCTGTTGCGAATTCAACAACATCATCGATGCCATCACCAGCTGTGATAGTGATTTCAGATTCGCCAGCAGCAGTCGTTACTGCACCGCCGTTAACTTCGATGCGCTCTACCGCGATTGGATTTGATAAGCTAAAGCAGCCTTGAAGATCGTTGGCATTCATGCCTACTTCAGCGCCCTCTAAGCCATCCTCAAAGCTCAAGTGCCAGACCAGGCAAGTACCAGGACCAGCTCCGTCAAAATCGACTACGCTTGGCATTGGTGGCAAGCCCAGGATATTACCCTGGTCATCGGTAACTACCCACGCAGCGTTCGTACCGCTATTACCGCTCAAGGTAATAGAACCAGGCTCCAGCATATCGGCTACGCCATCGCTTACACAGAACGTGAATGGGCCACCTTCCAATGTACCGCCCTCAGGTTGGTTTCGGAAGACTGAAATTGGGTTAGATAAACTGTAACAACCTTGCAGATCGTTGGCATTCATACCTACCTCTGCGCCTACGAGGCCATCTTCAAAACTCAAGTGCCAGATCAAACAAGTACCAGGACCTGCGCCGTCGAAATCAACTACGCTTGGCATGGGTGGCAAGCCCAGGATATTGCCCAGAGCATCAGTTACTACCCAGGCCGAGTTGGTACCGCTATTACCGCTCAAAGTAATTGAACCAGGCTCTAGCATATCTGCTTCGCCATCACCTACACAGAAAGTGAATGGGCCACCTTCCAGTGTACCACCTTCAGGTTGGATGCGCTCTACGGCAATTGGGTTACTGAGGTCATAACAACCCACCAAATCAGCAGCATTCATACCTACTTCAGCACCTTCGAGGCCATCCTCGAAACTCAGGTGCCAGACCAGGCAAGTACCAGGACCAGCACCGTCAAAATCAACTGCGCTTGGCATTGGTGGTAAGCCAAGGATATTACCTTGGTCATCCGTTACTACCCAGGCCGAATTCGTACCACTGTTGCCACTTAGCGTGATGGAACCTGCTTCTAGCATATCGGCTTCGCCGTCACCTACGCAGAATTCAAATGGACCACCTTCCAGGAAGCCGCCATTGATGACACATAGATCGTCACAATCTTCTGTACGGTTTACGCTAATAGGATTAGAAAGGCTAAAGCAACCTTCCAGATCATTGGCGTTCAAACCAACTTCAGCACCCGCTAAACCATCTTCAAAGCTCAAGTGCCAGACCAAGCATACACCTACACCAGCACCGTCAAAATCCACCACATCTGGGCTAGGTGGCAGACCTAGGATATTTCCCTGGTCATCAGTAACTACCCACGCCGAGTTCGTGCCGCTATTACCCGTCAGTACAATTGAACCAGGAGCAATCATATCCGCTTCACCGTCGCCTACACAAAAGTTATATACGCCGCCTTCCAGCGTACCACCTTCCGGTTGATTACGGAATACTGAAATAGGATTAGAGAGGCTGAAACAACCTTCCAGGTTATTGGCGTTCAAACCAACTTCAGCACCTACCAAGCCATCTTCGAAACTCAAGTGCCAAACCAGGCAAGTACCAGGACCTGCGCCATCGAAGTCTACTACGCTTGGCATTGGAGGTAAACCTAGGATATTTCCTTGGTCGTCCGTTACTACCCATGCGGAATTCGTACCACTATTACCGCTCAAAGTGATTGAGCCAGGCTCTAGCATATCCGCTTCACCATCACCTACACAGAAGGTGAATGGACCGCCTTCCAGCGTACCGCCTTCGGGTTGGTTACGGAAAACAGAAATGGGGTTAGACAAGCTAAAGCAACCTTCCAGATCGTTAGCGTTCAAGCCTACCTCGGCTCCTACCAATCCATCTTCAAAGCTCAAGTGCCAAATCAGGCAAGTGCCTGGGCCAGCGCCGTCAAAATCAACTACGCTTGGCATTGGTGGCAAGCCCAGGATGTTTCCTTGATCGTCGGTCACTACCCACGCAGAGTTCGTACCGCTGTTACCGCTCAATGTAATAGAGCCGGGCTCTAGCATATCAGCTTCACCATCGCCTACACAGAAGGTGAATGGACCGCCTTCTAGCGTACCACCTTGTACTTCATTACGGAAAACAGAGATGGGGTTAGACAAGCTAAAGCAGCCTTCTAGGTCGTTGGCGTTCAAGCCTACTTCAGCTCCTACCAGGCCATCTTCAAAGCTCAAGTGCCAAATCAGGCAAGTGCCTGGGCCAGCGCCGTCAAAATCAACTACGCTTGGCATGGGTGGCAAGCCTAGGATATTTCCTTGGTCGTCCGTTACTACCCACGCAGAGTTCGTACCGCTGTTCCCGCTCAAAGTAATAGAGCCTGGCTCCAGCATATCCGCTTCGCCATCACCCACACAGAAGGTGAATGGACCGCCTTCTAGCGTACCACCTTCGGGCTGATTACGGAAAACAGAAATGGGGTTAGAAAGACTGAAACAACCTTCCAAATCATTGGCATTCATACCTACTTCAGCACCTTCGAGGCCATCCTCGAAACTCAGGTGCCAGACCAGGCAAGTACCAGGACCAGCGCCGTCGAAGTCTACTACGCTTGGCATGGGTGGCAAGCCTAAGATATTTCCTTGGTCGTCGGTCACTACCCACGCCGAATTCGTACCGCTGTTCCCGCTCAATGTAATAGAGCCGGGCTCTAGCATATCTGCTTCGCCATCACCTACACAGAAAGTAAATGGACCGCCTTCCAGCGTACCGCCTTCGGGCTGGTTGCGGAAAACAGAAATGGGGTTAGAAAGACTGAAACAGCCTTCCAAATCATTGGCGTTTAAGCCAACTTCAGCACCTACCAGCCCATCTTCAAAGCTCAAGTGCCAGATCAGGCAAGTACCTGGACCAGCGCCGTCAAAGTCAACTACGCTTGGCATGGGCGGTAAGCCTAAGATATTTCCTTGGTCATCGGTTACTACCCACGCAGAATTCGTACCGCTGTTACCGCTCAAAGTGATTGAACCAGGCTCTAGCATATCTGCTTCGCCATCACCTACACAGAACGTGAATGGGCCACCTTCCAAGGTGCCGCCTTCGGGCTGGTTGCGGAATACGGAGATAGGGTTAGAAAGATCGTAGCAACCTTCTAGATCATTGGCGTTCAAGCCAACCTCGGCTCCTACCAATCCATCTTCAAAGCTCAAGTGCCAGATCAGGCAAGTACCAGGACCAGCACCATCAAAGTCTACCACACTTGGCATTGGCGGTAAGCCTAAGATATTTCCTTGGTCGTCCGTTACGACCCACGCAGAATTCGTACCGCTGTTACCGCTCAAAGTAATAGAGCCAGGCTCTAGCATATCTGCTTCGCCATCACCCACACAGAAGGTGAAAGGGCCACCTTCCAGTGTACCACCATCTACTTCATTGCGGAATACAGAAATGGGGTTAGAAAGACTAAAGCAGCCTTCCAGGTCATTGGCATTTAAGCCAGCTTCCAGTCCTACAATGCCATCAACATAACTTAAGTGCCAGATCAGGCAAGTACCGGGGCCAGCGCCGTCAAAGTCAACTACGCTTGGCATGGGTGGTAAGCCCAGAATAGTACCTTGGTCGTCAGTTACGACCCACGCAGAATTGGCGCTTACATTGTCGCTAAGGGTGATTGAGCCGGGCTCAATCATATCGGCTTCGCCATCACCTACACAAAGGGTAAACGGACCACCTTCGAGCGTACCGCCTTCCTGACCACCATTGCTGTCGATTTCAATGAAGTTGGAGGAAAGGGCGAAACAGCCAGAAGCCAACTCGGTATCATTAATATTATCGCCTACCTCAGCAGTAATGGAACCAATGAGGCTAAAGGCATAAACCCGGAGGTTATCCCCTAATCCGGCAAAGTCGATAGTACCAGAATAATCGATGTATACAATTTCGTCTGCTTCATTGACTACCACATAAGCACGTGGTAAGGCAGCTGGTTTTGACGAAAAGCGAATGATGGCCGGGCCGCTGCCATCGTCGCAGAAAGAGGCTTCAAAACCTGGTCGAAGGCTGATTTGCCCCGGGAAACAAGGAAATTGCGCCTGTACACTGCCGCAGAGCAAGAGCGCAAATCCTAGAAAAAGTAATCTTGAAAACATCATCTTGGTATTTGGTGAAATATTTAGCTCATATCAAATGCTGGAATCTTCAGAAGCAGACATACCACTTCCAGGTGATAACCAGGTATCACTGCTGCATACTTGCCGCCTTAAAAGCTTTCTTGAACTACTTTGAGCTAGATCAACCCACTGAAATGAGCTTTAGCGAAGCAAGGATTGCTCCGTAAGGATAGATTCCCCAAATTTTTGGCTCGTGATCAAGGGTGTTTGCGAAAGAACAGGATGAACGCTTTGTCGGATTGACCGACGAACTCTAATCACTTTTTAGAAGTTGAGCTCTGATGTTAATGTCATTTTTCGCAGACCTGCCTGGAGGAATCATTAAGAAAGTAATGGTGCTCGCATTGCCGTACAGTTTGATGATTTTATTTAATTAGTGCGTTTCATAGCCCTACTGGGCAAAAGTTCGGTTTGCCAACTTGGCTGGTTAAGCCACATGGTTTAATGCTTGCTAAACTGTATTCTTAAATGCTCAAGGGAGTGGACAGGTGGGAAACGAAGCTCCATCGCAGGAAATGGGGGATTGGAATAACTAAAATTCACTTGGTTTTTCCCCTGCGAATGGCTCATCGCTTCTGATACTGCGAAGTACGGGGAAAGAAATCACAAAAGTATCACAGCAAAATATCCATTCTATAACGGGTAAAGAAAAGGCGGGTAATCATACCAAATCCGTTATAAAAAAAGAGTAAAATCAAGTTTTGCAAAAGATCATTCGGACAAAGCCCCAATTACTAAGCCCATACCTAATAATCATCTTTAGCAGCTAAAAAAACCTTACTTTTGTGGTGCCCAAATGCCTGTGAGTCAGAACAAGTAGGCATTTATAACCATTGTATTTAGGGGTACAGCCCCACTATACCAAGAACGACCAAATTAAAAAACAAGTAACGTATGGCGCAGGTAGAGCTGATCATGCCCAAAATGGGTGAAAGTATCATGGAGGCCACCATCCTCAACTGGGTCAAGAAGGAAGGCGATGATGTGGAGATGGACGAAACCATCCTCGAAATTGCTACCGACAAAGTAGACTCAGAGGTGCCAAGCCCAGTAGCTGGTAAAATTGCCAAGATCCTTTTTCAGGTAGATGATACCGTAGAAATAGGGAAAGTGATTGCCATTATTGAAACCGAAGGAGAAAACGCTACTCCAGCCGCGACTCCAAGTGTAGCCGAGCCCGCTAAAGAGGAGTCTGCACCAGCCGCTAGCGCTCAGCCAGCAGTTCCTGCACCCGCTCCCGTTCCACAGCAACAAGCTGTACCTGCTACCGCAGCAGTTTCCAGCACCGAGGGTCGATTTTACAGCCCTCTAGTGCGCAATATTGCCAAGCAAGAAGGCATCGGTCAAGCCGAGCTAGACAGGATCACTGGCAGCGGTAAAGACGGTCGGGTAACGAAGAAAGATATCCTCTCATACCTTGAGAATCGTAGCAGTGCTCCTGCCCCACAGCAAGTAATACAGCCTACGGCCCCAAGTGCACCAGCTATTGACCAGCCAATCATCAGCAACACAGCTCCAGTTGACGTTTCTGGCAAAGGCAATGTGGAGATCATTGAAATGGATCGTATGCGCCGGCTTATTGCCGATCACATGGTCAACTCCAAGCATACCTCTCCGCACGTAACTTCATTCGTAGAGGCAGATGTGACGCCGATCGTAGAGTGGCGTAACCGCAACAAGCATGCTTTCCAGCAGAAGTTTGGTGAGAAAATCACGTATACGCCAATCTTCATCGAAGCTATCGTGCGCGCCATTCACGACTATCCAATGGTCAATGTATCGGTAGATGGCACCAATATTATCCGCAAGAAGGATATCAATATCGGTATGGCGGCTGCTTTGCCATCAGGTAATCTGATTGTACCGGTCATCAAAAATGCGGATCACCTAAGTTTGATCGGTTTGACCAAAGCCGTAAATGACTTAGCTGGTCGTGCTCGTAATAATAAGCTCAAGCCCGCAGAGATTCAAGATGGCACCTTTACAGTTACCAATGTAGGCACGTTCGGTAATGTAATGGGTACTCCAATCATCAACCAGCCGCAGGTAGCTATCATGGCGGTAGGTGCTATTCGTAAGCGCCCAGCCGTAGTAGAGACAGAGTACGGAGATCTGGTAGCAGTACGCCACATGATGTTCTTATCGTTATCGTACGATCACCGTGTGGTAGACGGCATGCTGGGTGGCTCCTTCCTGCGCCGCGTAGGGGACTATCTGGAAGCTTTTGACGCCAACCGGCCGATCTAGAACCTCCTGGTAGAGCGTAGAATGTAGAGGGTAGAAAGACAACAACGCGTCCTTCTACCCTCTTACTTTTTGCACCTATGCTAGAGACGCATTGCAATACGTCTTTACAGGATGAGATGTTATCCTACAATCCCGCAGGGTCAAACTGGCGGTTGACCCCAAACCACTTCAGCGTACGCTCACCTAAATCCGGAGCTGATACGTGAATCAGGTATACTCCGCTTGCGATAGGAATCTGACGGAAATTTTTCAAATCCCATTCCAGATCAGGATTAACCTGAGCACGTTCAATACTGCGGTTTGTACCAAGCGGTACTGTCCCCACTTCATCACGATCGTACTTGCGGATAAACTTACCATCCAGTGAGTAAATCGTCACTGTACACTTACTGGGGAGATTCGATATTTTCACAATATTTTCGAACTGTGAGTCCTCGTACTCTGAGAAGCCATAGTAAGGGTTGGGTATCACATTAATAGCTTGTAAGGCCTCATTCAAGCCAATTTCGTCTAGCTCAGCTGCTTGCTTGCCTTGTAGCTTGAAGCGATAGGTGGGATAGCCATTGAATTCACCCGTACCTTTTTGCACTTGATAAGGATTATCCACCCGCAGCTTGACGATAACATCTTCGGGGATTAAGCCGTCGTTATAGCTTAGCATTTGCCGCCCTGGAGGGAGGGCGATCATACCGGCCCAAGTGATATCACTCAATGGCCCAATTTTACGAACCGTACTCCGGCTTCCTAATTCCTCCCGATATTCCGCGCAGCGATCGTAAGGCTGATTGGTCACGTAAATGAAATGCTGCCCTCCGGAAACGTAGTTGAATGGTGTAACATCAGCTCCCAAGCCGCTAGCGGGTGGAATATAGAACTCATCGTGCGGGTTGAAGATCATGTCACCACCATTATTGGTGATCGCATTCAAAGCCTCACAATCGTCTTCAAGGCCCAGAGCGTTTAAGTTATCACAGTCGTAAACCGAGTTCTCCCCGAAGAAGATGTTCAGGCGCTGTCCGGTTTCTACATCAATGGCGTAACCGGGGAACCAGCCCATACCTTCTCGTTCTTCGGTTGGCCCATCTGTATCAATAATTGGCACCCCATTCTCGTCCGCCTCTTTGGTCACGGAAGGATCATCTCGTAAGTCAAAGTTATTGCGCTCACCAATGGCGAAGTAGCCATTATCTTCAAAAGCCGGGTTCATCGTCTCCACCACCACACAGCGGCTCCAGAGGTCTTTATCGTTGGTAAAAACAATGTCCACATTATTCAATTGTGACGGCTCCGAAGCAATGCGAACCGTAATATTGGTAGAGCTTCCCCAGGCCGGCGTGAGGTAAGGTACATCAAGCTCATTTGCTCGCCAATTGGTCAAATAATACGGTACAATAAAACCATTACCAATCTCCGAGAGTGAGCGATTGGGATCCAGATTATAATCTACATCAGTCGTATTATCAGTGGCTATAAAGTCATACACAGCACCATCCACGACGGGGTTACCCGTAGCAATCGGTAAGTTATCGCGGATACCAAACAACCACGGCAAGGCGTCTTCTCGGCGGTATTCTTCAGCGTATCCACGCGCGCCATTGGACTCAATTTCAAACGGCATGGTACCAACATCAGCCACCTGAGCTACCGTAACAGAGAAGCCAAACTCACGAATGATCTGTTCGTTCAAATCATTGATCGAAGTCTCGGAGGTGATAACAGGTACTGAGCTATTCGTCAGGCTACGCAGTGTCCACGTAGTAGGCGCATCGAGTTCTTCATTTGTCATATCATCATCAACGAAGGTCAATTCGTACTCGCCGTCAATTACGTTCAATGGATTAAAAATGGACACATCGATGGGGCCAAAGCCACCTTTATAAGTTACTTCACCGCTGAAGGCATCAGCAGCATCTTCACGAATGAGACCTTCAATTTCGTCGCGTGTCTCATCTGCAATGTCGAGGAAGTTATCACTGGTGCCCACCCCATCAATACGGGTAATCAAAGCACCATCGCCGTAGCGGGACTGCAGCTTACGATCAAGGATCATCCGTGGAATAACGGTGTAAAAAGCATTTTCACCGTCACCAATATTTCCGTCACCTTCCAGATAAGGCTTATCCTGGCCCTGGTCTCCCTGTAGGTTCTGATCAAAATCCATGTAGTTGTTATAGGCGTAAGCAATCGCAGCAAAGTAGTACTTACGGTGGTTCACCAAGCGACGGTCACCCTCGGCAAACTGATCTTCCGTAATGCTGAAGGTATGGCGAATGCCCTGGTCTTCTCCGTTAACCTGTAATTCAGGAATGAAGAAGGGCAACTCAGTAGGGGTCTCATCATCATCTGGTTCTAAAGCCTCCCAGTTGAAAATCTTGGCAATACCGTTACGCTTATCTACTTGATATACCAAGCGAACCTTTTCTGGATCATCAGAATCCGCTAGTGATACGTCCGGTCCAGAGAGTTGGAAAAGTTTATACCCCTCAAAACGGTACAAGCTATCCTGGCCTGGAGAAATCCCTAAACCTGGCTCCTCGTACTGCTCAAAGGCATTATTTGAAGTAAGTGGATCATTTGAGAATACCGCCACGATCTCACGATCTAGCTCCACCCAGTCTACATCCGGAGCGTCTGGTCCACGGGTTAGTTCAAAACAATTATTGAACAAGTCCTGAGCAAGGTCATCTGCTTTTTGTAGACGATTCAAACTTGGGCAAGGATAAGCCTGATCTGGCACCCAAACCACACCAACAATCAATTCGTTTAACGCACCAGGCAGTAGCTTGAAAGGACCTGAGGCCTGAAGCGTTCGACGATCACCTACAGGTAGTGCTTCTGCACACATCGACCAACCACTTTGATCATTAGGTGGATCGAAAAAAGCATAGTTTGTCGTAGGGCCGCTTCCTTGATAACCATCTCCACCTACGGTCAAGGAAGTGCCATCACGCCAGCGACCAGACAAGTAGTTGTAATATTCCTCAGGGGTGCCAGGATCCTGCGTACCCGGCGGAGGGGTGGGCGTTACACCACCATTATTGATATAGGTGAAAGAAGACATACCTAGTTCCTCCCCGAACTCATTCTCTGGTCCCCGGAAGTAATCAACGCCCAGAATTGGCACTTCATCACAGTAGCTATTTACTCCCCGATCACAAGTACATCCGTTTAGCCCGTCTACTTGATCTGCATTGTATACATAGGCTAAGCTACGATCCACATCACAGCCAATGTAATCATCCGCATAACAGCCCAAATCGGCGTCTACCCACACCCCAAAGTAGGTACTATCAATTGACTCAATGGCCCGGTTAATCAGCTTATAGCGCTGGAAAGTCATATTGTTGATATCGTCACTCGTTTGGTAGGCAAAGGCTTGCACTTGTATTTCCATTTGAATGTTTCTGGTAGAACCTGATTCCCGGTGAGTGTTACCGTTATCATTATAAATCCAGAAGATCATTTCATCCGGGCTAGACTGTGGTTCATCAAGTAGGCAACCTCGAATTTCAATAATTGGGTAATCCCCTTCATCTGGTTCATATTCACCGTCCATGTCCTGGTCCCAGTAGCCTGCTAAACCTTGCAGTGTAGTTGGCAAGCGAAATTGGTGGATACCCTCAAAGAAACGATTTCCGCGAGCGGGCCAGCCCAGAATATCATCGGGAATAGTAGCAGGATCAAGGGAAGTCTCTCCCATTGCCTCTGCTTGGCGCCAGGCCTTCACGTGGGCATCAATATTAGCACCACTTACCACAAAGAATTTATCCCACTGCGCACAAGTATCACGACCAATCGTACCGCGACGAGGATCTTGCAATGGGCCACCTGGAAAGTCTGGATCGCCAGGATACAAAGGGCCAGGATAATAGTCGAAATTACCAGTGCTGCGACCAAACTGTTGAGCTGCAATTTTCAAATTGCCACCCGGATCACGTCCACCAAGCCATATTCCACCAGCGAATATAGAAGACACCTCTGGCACACCCGGCGGTGGCTTAGGGACAACGTACTTGCCATTTGTACCGTCCCACCATACATCTCCTCCTGTGGTCAAGCGAGCACGCACATTATTGATTTGCTGATCGATTTGGGCGACCGCATTATCACAGTTATCGCGGAACGAAACCTGATCGGAAGCCCCTGGTGCGGGGCGGTTATGCGTATTTGGGTTAATGTGGGCGTGTAAGGCCGTTGTCAAGCCCAGCAGCGCCAGCACCATTATACTTTTGTAGCAGGAGTTGAGTATGGAGAAATTCAGCAGAGAACGTTTCATATCAGTGCTTTTTGAGATGGCGCATTTCAGAGTTTGCCATCCACTTTTTCAAGATTACTTCCTAAAAGTAGACGGCAGCAACTAATTCTGGGGGAGACAATTCTTGTAAAATCAGGTTCCTGTCACCTCCCCTTTTTAGCTGATGCTGCTAATTCTATCTAAAAGGTACGCTAGCCCTAGCACTTGCCCTAAGCACGCCCACAAAAAAACACCTAACAACTTGAATAACAGAAATTTAAACCAATCACTAAAAGAGAAAAAACATTTTCCTTGGAACCTCATCTAGAGCTTTGGTTTCAAATTTTAACGCTTCAAATCAAGAACTTTATCTTTCCATAATCAGCACCTTGAACCTCAAACTGGCATCACTTTCCATAAAAAAACGGCTCCCGGAGTTGATTACTCGAGAGCCGTTTTAGATTTCAGGCTAATCTACAGCGGGTAGCCACTCAGCATGATGCCGATGATCCCCATGAGACAGCCGAGAATGAGCCAGAAGCGCACATCCCCTAGAAGCTGGTTTTTGTCCATGTTGACATCCTTTTGAAATACGTTGGCTGATCCTCCCACCACTGGCATTGAGCAGTAGTAGCATCAGAATTGGGTAAATGATTTGTTCTACTGTATCCTATACCAAAAAGGATGCCAACACAATTTTTTATAATATGTTATTGGAGATTTAGTGCGAAGTAGTACCGTGATTTCACCCTCATAAAGGAATTTAAAATTGCATAAGGTAGTGAACCCGCCTACGTTAAAACTACGGCGGGTAAATAAAGAACTCCCCAGCACACATAGGTACTGAGGAGCCAAATTCAGGAAGTTATAATTCTGTGGTTAGGGGGCTAAATCCGGTGATTTCTAGCCTTCAGTAAGGCTGAAGCTTACTGATGTAAGCCTTAAAAACGCAATTCAAAACCAATTTGTGTTTATTCGCCCTGGCCTAGAGAGTATGCCCGCTTGCCGTTGATCTCATACAAGTTTTCGGTCTTGATGAAATTGAGGCCACTCTGATGCAAGCGCTCCATGAGGGTCAATATCTGGCTGTACGCCACATGGGCTATAGAACCTTTAGCCTTGGGCTGATAATCCTTAGATACGAAGCGGCAACGCCAGTGATCCGTGCAGAAAGTTTCTGGTAAGCCATTCGGGTATACTTTCACCCCGCGGTTGGTGATCATCTTCAATTTCAGGTTTTGGCCAGCAATTTCTTCCAACTGCTCACCTAGCGCATCGGGGTTGCGCTCAGCCTCGTTCCAATCAATGAATATGTCTACCCCCACCAGTTCTTTGCTTACTGGAGCCGCCGGCTTGAGCTCAATGCGGATAGGCTCAGTTACCTCTCCTACTTCAATGGTCTTCATACGGCGTGGTTCTTTACCCAGGCGCTCAATCACGGCACGGGCAAAACCTTGAGTACCTACCCGAAGTAAAGTGTACTCCTCACCAGCGATATCTGGCGTATGCACACCGTCCTCAATAGTGCGTAGCAAGGCATTCATAATGCGAGCAGCAACTTTGGGCTGGCCGATGTACTCCAGCATCATACACGCTGCGTGGATAAGGCCTGATGGGTTAGCAATGTCCTGCCCAGCAATATCTGGCGCCGAACCGTGCACGGCTTCGAACATCGCTACCTGGTCACCAATATTGGCAGAACCACCCAGGCCTACTGAACCGCCTAACTGGGCCGTGATATCAGAAATAATATCCCCGTAGAGGTTGAGGGTAACAATCACATCAAAACGCTCAGGATCAGTTGCCAGGTGGGCAGAACCTATATCGATAATGTAGTGATCAGCTTCAATCTCCGGATATGCTGTGGCTACCTCACGGAACACTGAATGGAACAAACCATCGGTGTGCTTCATGATGTTATCCTTGGTCATGCAAGTCACCTTATTACGACCATTCAGGCGGGCATACTCGAAGGCGTAGCGCACGATACGCTCACAGCCCGGACGAGAGACCAGCTTCAAACATTGTACCACCTCTGGGGTCTGTTGATGCTCGATCCCTGCGTAAAGGTCCTCCTCGTTTTCACGAATCACCACTAGATTCATATTAGGGAAGTGGCTGTGCACGTATGGGGTATAGGCACGGCATGGCCGTACGTTGGCGTAAAGACCCAAGCTTTTACGGATCGTTACATTCAGACTCTTGTAGCCGCCTCGCTGTGGCGTCATAATTGGGCCTTTCAAGAAAGCCTTGTTCTGGCGAAGTGTATCCCAAGCTTCTGGACTAATGCCTGAGCTATGCCCTCCGAGGTATACTTCTTTCCCAACTTTGATCTTATCGTAGATCAACTTCACGCCGGTGGCATTGAGGATTTCA
This sequence comes from Bacteroidota bacterium, assembly GCA_039816955.1. Lineage (GTDB taxonomy): Bacteria > Bacteroidota > Bacteroidia > Chitinophagales > Saprospiraceae > Lewinella. Next base: position 20,693 of record JBCBWU010000059.1, on the reverse strand, counting down.
AGCGTAGCCTGCATGATTTCCTTTCCTACACCGTCCCCTTCAGCGATAGTAACCCGAGTAGGCAGTGCGGTGGAGCTGAGGGTTTCTATGGGGTTGGCAATAGTATTTAAAGACATAATCTGGTTTGGTTTTTTGATTGTTAAGGCAAAGGAAAGGCAATTAGTTTATTTACTTTTATTTATAATTGCAATCAAAATCATTACTCTTTCTAATGGATTACACTTTGCATCAACTACGCGTCTTTCGGGAGATTGCCAAAACCAAGAGTGTCACGAAGGCCGCTCAGAACTTGCATTTATCCCAACCAGCGGTCTCCATCCAATTGCGTAAACTCCAAGACCAGTTTGAGATTCCTCTCACTGAAGTCATTGGTCGTCAGATATATATCACAGATTTTGGAGAAGAGGTAGCAGAGACTTGTGACCGTATTTTAGAAGAAGTGTACACACTCAAACACCGTACACTGGCCTACCGTGGATTCCTTACCGGGCAGTTAAAAGTATCGGTGGTGAGTACGGCCAAATACGTGATGCCCTACTTCCTTACCGCCTTTCTTTCTGAACACACAGGTATAGATATTCGCATGGACGTGACGAATAAGGCTACCGTTCTACAGAATCTGGCCGACAATGAAGTTGATTTTGCGCTGGTTTCGGTTCTACCCAAAAACCTCGATATTGAGCGGGTAGAACTGATGCCTAACGAACTTTATTTGGTGGGGAACAAAAGCCGAGTAGAGGAGATACAAGTAGTGGATGACCAACTACTCCAAACTTCCCTCCTTATCTACAGAGAGCTGGGATCTGCCACCCGGCAGGCGATGGAAAACTTTCTAAAAAGTAGAGAGTTACCCTTGAGCAAACGGATGGAACTCACGTCCAATGAGGCCGTAAAGCAGGCGGTATTGGCTGGTTTAGGTTATTCTGTTTTACCATTAATTGGGCTCAAGAACGAAATTGCCAACGACTCCCTGCGGGTTATTCCCTTCGAGGGTCTACCCATTGTGACACACTGGAATCTGATCTGGCTGAAAAATAAGAAGTTCTCCCCCGCAGCCGCAGCTTACCTGGAGTATGTCCGAGAAAAGAAGGAAGAAATTATTGAAACCCACTATGATTGGATCGAGGACTTTACGATTGAATAGCAACCTTTTCTAAGAAACGCCACAAAAAGCCCAGAGCCCGACTAGCCGTATATTGGATATTCTTAATCCTATCCTTGCCTCCGTGCAAACGCAAAGTCTGAATTCGGTCACGATTTCCAACGGCCACCCAAATTGTACCTACTGGTTTATCGGGTGTACCACCCCCCGGCCCAGCGATACCAGATACCGCAATAGCTAGATCAACCCCGAGCGTCTCCAGCGCTCCCTCCACCATTTCACGCACGGTTTCTTCACTGACAGCCCCATATTGGTGCAGCGTATCCGTGCTAACGGACAAGAGTTGCTCTTTAATCCGGTTATCGTACGCTACTACACTCCCGTGGAAGTAAGCCGAAGAACCCGGTATAGACGTAATGCGGTGAGCAATGAAGCCACCGGTGCAGCTTTCCGCTGTCCCAAGCGTAAGGCCTTGCTCTTGAAGTATCTGCCCCAGCACAGCTTCAATCGTGGTATCTCCTTCGCCGTAGACGTATTGGTGCAAACGTTCGCGAAAAGCATCGCCGTGCGTACGGAGATCACGCTCCAACTCGGTCGCATCATCCCCCCGGCCCGTGAGCCGAAGCCTTACTTGACCCAGGTTGGGCAAGAAAGCCAACTTGATATAATCCGGCAATTGATCCTCTAAATCTTCGATCTTCGCTGCCAGTCGGGATTCTCCCTCACCGATAGTCAATAGCGTTCGGTGCATAATGGGGCGTAACTGATGGCGTTCACGCAGACGCGGGATAACTTCGTTGGTCATTAGATACTCCATTTCATAGGGTACCCCTGGCATCGAAACCACTATTTTTCCATCATCCTCCATCCACATGCCCGGTGCCGTTCCCATTTTATTGGTAAGCAGCTCAGCGTTTGCCGGCATAAAGCACTGTTCGCGATGGGCAGGCGTGGTATTCCGCCCCAAGCGTTGGAAGAAACGCTGAATGCGTTCCCAGGTTTCTTCACTAAAGGTCATCCCAACCCCAAAGTATTGTGCCAGTGCCTTTTTGGTCACATCGTCCTTGGTTGGCCCTAGCCCTCCGGTCATTAAAACAATATCGCTTTCTGCTAATGCTGACCGCAAACCGTAATTGATTTCCTCCAAAGTATCGGCAATGGTCATTTTGCGAAACACCTCCATCCCATTGAGATTGAGTTCGCGGGCCATCCAGGCAGAATTCGTGTCAGTAACTTGGCCGATGAGGAGTTCATCACCAATGGTAAGGATTGTTATTTTGGGCATAATCTTTTGGGTTGCTAGAGACGCTCCCGATAGCACTGCGTCTTTACAGCTAAAAAATCTAATCTGAAGAGGCCTTCTAATGCGCCTCTATATAAATGCCACCTCTTTAAGGTCAAAGTATTGAACGCCGCTACCCTGCTTTTGGATCGCCAATTTGCCATTTTCTTGCACCCCAATAATCTGTCCCAGGAAAGCTTGACCATTTTCCACCATCTGAAAGTGGTGCCATTCCTGATAACGATAGAGGTTTTGCAAGTACTCCGCACGGGTAATACTGGGCTTGTTCTTCACTTGCAAATAACGCTGTTCTAGTCGTTTAAATAGCGTTTGCTGAACTTCCACCAAGTCGAATTTCTGGCCCGTAGAAAGGAACATAGAACTTGCTTTGGGCAAATCAGTAGGAAAAGCCGCCTCATTGACATTCAACCCAATCCCCACAACAGACCATTGCAAGTATTTGCCCGAAAGGCTATTCTGAATTAGGATGCCGGCCAGTTTCTTATCCCCGAAGTACACATCATTGGGCCACTTCACCTGCGCCTCGCCATCAACATAATGGGTAATGGTATCTGCCACTGCTAATGCTACCGCTCTGGAGAGCAGAAATTGTTGCTGCGCCACCAGCCAGCGGGGGTACAAAATGACGCTCAAGAGTAGGTTTTTACCGGCACTTGCGGTCCAGCTACTGCCAATTTGTCCGCGTCCGGCTTTTTGATAGCCCGCAGATATGACAGTTCCCTCGTTTGGTGCAGTTTTTGCTAGTAGTTCGGTAGCATAAGCGTTGGTGGAGGGCAATGCCTCAAAATGCTGCACAACATTTCCGACGAAAAGCGTGTTCAAGTTCAACTAAAGGAATTTTTTGCTAGCTTTATTGTTGTAAATGTACTGGGAATAAGCCGATTCATCGGTTTTTGCCAATTGTCCACCAAAACTTTTAAATAAATCAATTAATAATTTGAATCAAGCCGTTCGATTAAGCCAGCCGCTGAGCTGGACCCAAGAGGAACTGAATGAAATAGCAATTGACGCGATTCAAGATATCAAAGGCAAACGCATTGTAAAGCTAGATTTGCGTCAACTTGAAGATGCTCCCACCGATTATTTCATTATTTGCGAAGGCGATTCCAATACACAAGTCAAAGCCATTTCTGATAACGTTCACAAACGCTTGAAAGAAGAGTTAGGAGTGTATCCTAACCACGTGGAAGGGACAGGTAGCAGCACCTGGATTTGTTTGGACTACTTCAACACGGTGATTCACGTCTTTTATCGCGAAACACGGAGTTATTACGAGCTAGAAGATTTGTGGGGAGATGCTCTATTTACCGAGTACGAAACCCTGTAAATCAGCTTGACAGCTCTTTTTGTCGATTGACGTTAACGATTTTCCACTTCATACGTTAAAGTAAGGAGAAAGGAACCAAAGAAAACTTGTTGCCGAGAATGGAAAACGAAAATAGAGGTAATTCTTCTGGCGAAGGCGGACCTAAGTTTAGCTCCTACTGGATTTACGCAATCATTGCGTTGTTCCTGCTGGCACTGAACTTTTACACGATGTCGGAAGGCAATCGTGACCCGATCCAGTATGACCGCCTCGAAGAAATGATCGCAGACCGGGCCGTGGATCAGGTGGTAGTAATTACCAACCTGAAACAGGCGCATATTTATATCAAGGAAGAGAAATTAGGAGAAGATCGCTATAAAGATGCCGCTCAGGGCAGCTTCAGCCGCGACCGCTATCACTATCGCATGGAGATTGGCTCTCCAGACCAGTTTAGCGATGACCTTAAGGAAATACAAGAAGCAGAAAAGATCCCGCGTGAAGATTGGGTACGCCCTACTTTCGAGACTCGCCAGGACTACATTGGCAATATTCTTAGTTGGTTGCTGCCGATCATAGTTATAGTTGCCATCTGGATTTTCATCATGCGTCGTGTAGGTGGAGGTGGTGCTGGTCCTGGCTCACAAATCTTCAACATTGGTAAGTCACGAGCTACCCTCTTTGATCAAAACAGTAAAGTCAACATCACTTTCGCTGACGTAGCTGGTTTAGATGAAGCCAAAGAGGAAGTAATGGAGATTGTAGACTTCCTGAAGAATCCTAAAAAATACACTGCCCTGGGTGGTAAAATCCCTAAGGGTGTGCTACTCGTAGGCCCTCCGGGAACTGGTAAAACCTTGCTTGCCAAGGCTGTGGCTGGCGAAGCCGCAGTTCCTTTTTTCTCGATCTCTGGTTCAGATTTCGTAGAGATGTTTGTTGGGGTAGGTGCCTCTCGTGTACGTGACCTCTTTAAACAGGCCCGCGAAAAAGCTCCTTGTATTGTGTTCATCGACGAGATCGACGCTATTGGTCGCGCTCGTGGCCGCGGTGGTATTCAAGGTGGCAACGATGAGCGTGAGAATACACTCAACCAGTTGTTGGTAGAAATGGACGGTTTTAGCACTGATAAAGGTGTAATCTTGATGGCTGCTACCAACCGCCCTGACGTGTTGGATACAGCCTTACTCCGTCCAGGACGTTTTGACCGCCAGATTGGTATTGATCGTCCAGACATTAAGGGACGCGAAGCGATCTTCCGGGTGCACTTGAAGAATATCAAGACTGCTCCTGAGGTAGATCCTGCTGTCTTGGCCGAAATGACGCCTGGATTTGCGGGTGCCGAAATTGCCAATGTCTGTAACGAAGCAGCTCTAATCGCTGCTCGTAGAGAAAAAGTAGCTGTGGAGTTGGATGATTTCAACTATGCACTAGATAAGGTGATTGGTGGATTGGAGAAAAAGAACAAGCTCATTCCACCGGAAGAGAAGAAAATCATTGCCTACCACGAAGCTGGTCACGCTCTATGCGGTTGGTATCTGCCACACGCCATGCCATTGGTGAAGGTGACAATTGTACCACGTGGTGTAGCAGCCTTGGGTTATGCACAGTACTTGCCGAAGGAACAGTACATCACGCGTACCGAGCAAATGCTAGACCAAATGTGTATGACCTTTGGTGGTCGTGCCGCGGAAGATGTGGTTTTCGAAAAGATTAGTACTGGCGCCCAAAACGACCTGGACAAAGTAACGAAGATGGCTTACGATATGATAACCATCTATGGTATGAACAAGCAGGTTGGGCAGGTGAGTTTCTACGGTATGTCGCGTGATAACTACCAGCGCCCGTACAGTGATGACACCGCCACCCTCATTGATGATGAAGTCCGCAAATTGCTGGATTCACAATACGAGCGCGCGAAAGACTTGCTCCGCGAGCACCGCGATAAACTGGAACTACTCGCCAATGAGTTACTCGATAAAGAGGTATTGCTAAAGAGCGATTTGGAGAAATTGATTGGTCCTCGACCTGGTGATGCTACTGCCGAACCTGCCCAAGACTGGGTTGGTGTAGTGGACAATGCCAGCGCTACCGATACCAATCCGAAACCGCCAGCAACACCGCCTGGAGAAGGCGTATAAAGAGAACAAATAAATTGGTTTCGATTATAAATATTAGGGCGCGCTACAACTGTGGCGCGCCCTAACATTTTCGTGACTATCTTTTCGGCAAAATTCCGCATCTTTGCGCCACCATCGAACCATAAAACAGAACTGATATGGCTGACGAAATAAAAAACGTAGGAAGTAAAGGCTATTTCTTCCTGGTTGTTTTTATAGCATTCTTACTGTTCATTATTCTATGGTCAAGCGTTTACTATGCTAACCAAGATTTCTTACCTCCACAGTAAGTAAACAGAATAAAGGACATAGATTCATCCCACACTTTAGTTTTGGCTATCGTGTGGGATGTTTCGTTTAAGGCATTGTGAGTTTGTAAAACTACCTGTCCCACGAGCTCGTTTTTCGTTTCGTGGAATTGAAGTTCATTCCACTTTCAATATCTGCGGCGGAATGAATTCCGTGAACCTAGTGTGGAGGAAGCTAAAAGATTCAGAACTCCAAAGGTTTTATCTCTAACTTCAGATTGAGCAGTATAAAAATAGAAAAGGGCGCCGGTTTTAACTTCCAACGCCCTTTTTATGCCTAGTACGATTTACAAATTATAAATCGTACATCTGTTCGATTTCCTTACCGAACTTCTCTCGAATAACCCGGCGTTTCAGTTTCATGGTTGGCGTAAGTTCGGCCGTTGAGCCATCTTCTTTCACCGCATCCCAACTTGTTGGCAGCAGGGTAAATTTCTTAATCTGCTCGATCTTGCTGAAGTGAGGGTTAACGCCATCAAGGATTCGCTGGTACTCATTAATTACCACGCTATTGCATACAGCATCATCCAACCCTTTCCAGGCCACACCATTCTCTTCACAGAAGTTCTCCAAGGCCTCAACTGCAGGGACAATCAAAGCAGAGACAAATTTGCGCTTATCGCCTACTACCATGATTTGCTCAATCAGGAAGTCCTCTTTACACTTGCTTTCTACTGGTGCCGGAGCAACATACTTACCACCGGAGGTCTTCAATAATTCTTTTTTACGGTCAGTAATCTTGAGGAATTGCTGCTCATTAGGACCAGTCACCCAAGTACCAACATCCCCTGTACGGAACCAGCGGTCGCCATTAATCTCATCAATAACCGCGGCTGTGGCTTCTGGCTTATTGTAGTAGCCCATCATGATGTTGGGCCCTTTCGCCATAATTTCACCTTCTCCCTCACGGTAGTCGCCCTCGGTATCAATACGGATTTCTACCCCTTCAAAGGGCATACCCACGCTTCCCATACGGGCATTTTGCACCGAGTAACGATTAAAGGTTAAACCAGGAGAGGTTTCCGTAAGTCCGTATGCTTCACGAATGGGGATACCGGCAGCAGAAAACACCCGCATGATCTTTACCGGACAAGGTGCTGCTCCGGTTAGGATACCTTTAATTCGTCCGCCGAGGGCTTCGCGCCATTTACTGAAGATCAGCTTATCCGCAAGGCCTTGCTTAACACCAGACAAACCGCCGTAAGCCTTATCGTAATCATAATCATCGGTCATGCCCAGCGCCCAAAAGAAGAGTGTCTTTTTGAGTCCTGTCAGATCTAATCCTTTGTTATAGATCTTCTCGTAGACCTTTTCCAGCAGACGAGGTACGGTGGTAAAGAAATGTGGTCTTATTGCACGTAAGTCACCTTCATCTCCCCCGAGATTATCCGTACCTGTGAAGACGATATTAATACCATTATAAACGAATGAATAGGCCGCAGTACGCTCAAAAATATGGCAGAGCGGTAAGAAGCTTAGCGCAATTTCTCCCGTTTGTATAGGAAGGTATTTCTTCACACCCACTACATTACTAACAATGTTATTATGCGAAAGCATTACCCCCTTAGGGTTTCCAGTAGTACCACTTGTATAAATGATGGTGGCTAATTCTGCTGGGTTAACAGCAGCCATACGGGCCTCCACTTCATCCTGGCCTTCGTCGCTAAAAATATCTTCCCAGTACGGACGCCCCTCTTGTGGGTCCAGGGTGTAGATATCCTCCAGTGTGGATACATTTTCCTTAGCAGCCGCTACTTTGTCATACAAATCGCCGCTTCCGGCAAAACATAGCTTAACGCCAGCATCATTGAAAATGTATTCGTACTCCGCTGGACTAATAGTAGGGTATACCGGAACATTGATCGCTCCAATCTGCTGAATCCCCAAGTCCATCATGGTCCATTCCGGACGGTTTCTGTAGACGACAACAGCAACCTTATCTCCCGCCTGCACACCTAATTTCAACAGGCCACGACTTACCTTATTGGCTCTTTCGATAACCTCATCTGTGCTGTAATAAGTCCACTCGCCAGCAGCATTACGGCCGCCAACTGAACGTTCTTGAGGGAAGTTTGCTTTTTGATACTGAATAAAATCGAATAAACGTGTTGGTTCCATCCTCTATACTAAAATTTATGCCCGACGAAAATAGTTAAAAGCGAATAAAAAAGGGTAGTTCCGACTTATCCTGGCAGTAAATTTTTTCTTTTTGGTTACTAAGGCTGCTTTTCCAAGCTATTAAAGCGCACTGTAGAATCCCCTTAATGCCGCAATCAACTTTGATGAAATACAGGTCTACGTGGGCGTTTATTCCCCAACCCAACCAATGGAAAGTTTATTATTGAATTGGGTGAAATGGAAAGTACGGTCAACAAAGTTCAGCTGATTGATGTGCTAGGTCGAGCTATATTCCAGCAACAATTTGATCTTCAACAACTCACCGCTGGTATCTATACTTGCCAGCTTTTGAGTGGTAATGAACGACTGGTAGGTACGAAGGAATTGGTGGTCACCCAATAAAAACAGGGTACCCCCCTTCTTTTGGAGCGCGCAGTTACCCGAAGGGTAGTTGCGCTTTTTTCATTTCCTTGAGTACTTTTTCAAACTTGCTAAAGCCGTGTCCTGCCCCCTCGTACCAACGGATACTCGCATCAGCGTACAAGCTAGGTATAGCACTGTGGTTAAGTACATCGTCATCCGTGGCGAGGAAGAAGTACAGGCGCTCTACCTTTGCTACCGCAATGGTATCTTGTTTTAATTGTTCCAAGATAGGCAGGTACTCCTCCTTAAAATGATAATCCCGCCCTTTGGTCCAGGTTTTGAACTGACCAATACCACGTCCGGCAAGTGTTTGATGGGGCGACAAGGAAGGGTTGAACAAGAAGGCAGGCAAACCAAAACAAGCACTGGCCCAATAGGCATAAAAACCACCCAATGAAGTACCGACCAATACCGTTTCCGTCCCAGCGGTTTTAAGATAGGCCTCAATAATCTGCACCACTTCTTCTGGATTAGCGGGAAGATCAGGTGCCCAGATCGTCGCGGTTGGAAATTGCCGGCGTAGTGCGTCAGCTTTCCAGCCCTCTCCGTCACTATTGAACCCGTGGAGGTAAATAAAAGTCATCTGCGTTTACAAATCGTTTCGCCACAAATTTGGTGATTTTTGAGAAAAGTAAAAATGGCCTCAGCTGCCAGTTTGTGACCAAGCAACCAAGACCATTTGGGCGATTGTAAATGTGGGTTCCATGTGGGCGAAGCAGGCCGTAAAAGCCACACCATCTTCTGCTTATTCCATGCAAAAGGTAGGTTTGCATTCACTCACTCAGCACCTCGCCATAGAGTTGGCCGACCATAACATTCGGGTAAATGCCGTATCTCCAACGGTAGTAGACACGCCTTACTTCATGATTCAACTCCTATCGAAGTTGCTCAATTTTTGGGCAACTTCTTTTCATTTTGCGGAAGCGATAGAAACGTGATCGAGTTTTGTTCGTACCATTAGAGTCAATTATCTTACGCTCGAGAAGTTCAGCTTCCTTATCACCCATCATAAAACTTGAAGACCAATGACCAAGCTCCTTCTACCTTACTTAGCATGCCTATTATTTTTGATTTGTGCTTGTTCAAGCTCCAAGACAGCTGCTGGAAAAGATAACACTAACACGGAATTAGATCAGCTTCAAGCAATGATGGCGGGCACTTTTTCAAGTGCGGCACAGTCACTTGAGGACACCGCCTACTTCAGCATCAACCTGGTGATGTACCCCATCTGGGAAGGGCAATCGGATACGAGATGGTTGTACGTAGAGCAAGCCGTCACTGCTTATATTGATCAACCTTACCGGCAGCGGGTGTATCGGCTCGCTAAGGTTGGTGAGAACCTGTACGAAAGCAAGGTGTACGAATTACCGCAGCCCGAGCGCTTTGTTCATGGCTGGCTGGATCCCGCCTTGTTTGCCAAAATCAGCTCTGATTCCTTGATCACTCGCCAGGGTTGTGCAGTCTATCTAGAAAAAGATGGAGAGGGTTGTTACAGTGGTTCCACCAAGGAGAAAGACTGCCTAAGTAGCTTACGCGGAGCAACCTATGCTACTTCTAAAGTAAACATCTGCGAGGATGCTGTTCTTTCCTGGGATCAAGGCTGGAGCGATACCGACGAACAAGTCTGGGGGGCCGTAAAGGGAGGCTACGTTTTCCAACGAATAGAATAAAAAGGCCGTACCACTGGCTGGGGCAGGATGAATCGTTCAATCGTGACGTACAAATCTACTACGTTGGTAGTGGCAAAGCTTTTGTAACCAACAACAACGTACGGATTTTTGTGGAAGCACAATTTGATGATGATTTTTGTCACTTTTTCTCAGACATAAATCAGCCTTTTCGGCCCACATTTGTTACAAATGCGTGACACGGCCTGCGACACTCTTTTTTAACTTTGCCACTGTCCGTTGAAGACCGTTTGTATGTTGCTACAATATAAAATTCTTACTGTAACTCACCGCCAGACCAATCTCAAAGATATTGGCGCGTTTTCATTATCCGCTGATAATGAGCAAAGTAGGACTATCCAACTCAATCTCTTGAAAGAACGCTTCGGCATTCAAGAGATGTACTATGTAGCTACATGTAATCGCGTCTTGTTTGTTTTCACACTGGAAAAAACCCTCTCAAAAGATTTTGTTGAAAGCTTTTTCAAGCAAGTAAACAGCAACTTATCCTCCCCTGCGATCCACGATAATGTGTTGACATTGGAAGGGTTGACTGCGGTGGATCATCTGCTACGAGTAGGCGGTTCTATCGATTCTTTAGTAGTAGGCGAACGTCAAATTCTGGGTCAGCTAAGAGAAGCCTTTGATCAAGCATTGGAGCGGGGCCACATTGGTGACTCGCTGCGTCTTTTATTCCAGCGCATGGTAACGGCGTCTAAAGACATTTACTCCAACACGCGGATTGGTGAAAAGCCGATTTCAGTTGCCTCACTAGCTGTACGGAAAATGTTAAGCTGCCAATTGAAGACTGATAGCCGAATTCTATTGGTAGGGGCTGGACAAACCAATACACTGGTTGGTAAGTTCCTGATCATGCACGGCTTCGAGAACGTAACTGTATTCAATCGTTCGCTTGGCAAAGCGAAGTCATTGGCAGAAACCTTCTCTGCTGGCTCAGCTTACCCTTTGAGTGAGCTTCCTAACTATCAAGCTGGATTTGACTGCATCATTGTGTGCACTGCCTCACAGGAAGCGGTCATCAAAGCAGCAACCTTTGAGCTGCTATTGAATGGCGATAGTGCCAAAGGCAAGGTAATTGTTGATTTAGCCATCCCACACAATACCGCTGCGGAGGTATTTAGCGCCTTCCCGGAAACTACTTATATCGAAATCGAAGGTCTTCGCCAATTGGCCAACGAAAACCGTGACTTTCGTAAGCGCGAACTTGCCGCTGCAGAGCAACGCCTACAGGAGCACGTAGATACCTTCCCTACCCTCTTTCAGCAACGCCAACTGGAGATCGCCATGCGCGAGGTTCCTACTGCCATCAAGGCCGTTCGTGCCAAAGCGGTTAATGAAGTATTCGCTAAGGATATTGAGCAACTAGACGATAGTGCTCGTGCCGTTCTCGAAGATGTACTTAGCTACATGGAGAAGAAATGCATCGGCATTCCAATGCGGGTAGCGCGGGAGAAGTTGATTTCGTAGAGACGCATTGCAGTGCGTCTACACATCAAACGTAATTTCAACATCACCACTTTCCGGATGCGCTTGGCAAGCTAAGATATAACCTTGGGCTACCTCATCATCATCTAGCGCATAGCAAACATCCATCTTTACGCTTCCTTGTTTAACCTTAGCCATGCAAGTAGAACAAGCTCCAGACATACAAGAGTAGGGTGCATCATGTTTAGCATCCAATAAGCTCTGCAGGATCGTTTTGCCGGCTGGCACATCAATACTGACTTCTTCTCCACGCAGCTGCACCTTTACACTACCAGCACCGGTTGAACCTCCGCCTGCGTTAGCGGCAGCAACGGCTGCTTCAGCAGCATTGACGAAGCGTTCGCTGTGAATGTTACTACTTGCTATCCCCTGGTCTTTGAGCGCTGCCTCTACTGCATCAATCATGGCTCCTGGGCCGCAAATGAAGTATTCTGCACCTTTGCCTTGTACCGGAAATTCGTCCATACAGCGCTGGATCTCTACCGAATTAATGCGCCCTACACGACCAGCCCAATTAACGGTAGATTTCTTAAACCAACCACCTTTTTCCTTGCGTGGCTGGCTCACAATAAACTCCACCTCAAACTGGCCCTCGTAACGCTTGGCTAAATCCTGAAGCTCTTGGAGGAAAATAATCTGATCATCTTCCCGACTACCGTAAAGGAGGTAAACACTACTTTGAGGCTCTTGCTCAAGAGTGGTTTTGATAATAGAAATGAGCGGTGTGATGCCCGAACCGGCACCAAAAAGGTAGTAAGTCTTACGCTGATCCGGATTCAATTCCGTGTAAAAACGTCCCTGGGGTGGCATTACCTCAATGGTATCACCAGCCTTGACATTATCGTTGATATAATTAGACACCTTACCGCCGCTTACCCGCTTGACAGATACCGCCAACTCAGGTTCCAGTGGAGATGAACTCATAGAGTATGCTCTACGCTCTTCCTGCCCATTAATTTCAAACCGGAGGGTGAGGTATTGTCCCTGGATGTAGGTAAAAGTCTCCTTCAATTCCGCAGGAACAGTAAAATATACACTGACTGTATCGCGGGTTTCTTGTTTTACTTGACTTACACTTAGTGGGTAAAACTGCGTATCGCTCATCTAGAATCAAATTTCGGTAACGTAAAGGACAACAGCTACCACCAAAGATGGTTGTCCAGCTTGCTTGATTTGCCGCAAATCTACTAAGAGCAAGTTTAAAATCAGAGCTTAGTCATGATCGATCGGTACCGCTTTTTGTACTTCTACTCGCAAAACACCATCCGGCCGTAGTAAATAGCGGCGAGTCAGTTGCCGGAGAAAAGCTTGAGGTTGCTCACCTACTGGCCAGGCAATCACTTCTACTAGATCTTGCAAAATTTGCTTGCGATAATAGCTACCTGCTTGACGGTAATAGAGCGTATTAGATTGGAAAAATAAATCCTCCACTTGCTGAATAGGCCACCACTCCTGCAACTGGCCCAAAACAGAAAACAAAGCCAAGCCACGATCGGGAAAATTAAGCACAATCCGATCTCCCCAACGTACAATCTGACTAGGACCAACGCTCAGGTTCTCGCTTAAGCGAAAATCATTGGAGGTGAACAATAGATCACCACGCGCGCTGAGTTTGTACAAACGCCCCGCTAGCTCGTCATATATCCAGAGGTTGTTATCGTGGCTACGAGCAACGGCCGTTGCGTATAGTATATCCGTATTCCGCAGATCCAAACTGGCCCGAACACTCAGTGTACGATCCAATAGGATGATGGTTTGCTGATCCAGATAAAAAAGAAGGATATTGAATGGGTCTGTCGCATCAATAGTGAAGTCCTCACCCAAAGTGGTGTTATGGTAGCGAAAGAGCGCTTGACCTTGTGGATTGTACTGAACCACTACGCCATCTTCATCAACTGTAAGTAACTGTTGTAATGGATCAACAGCGAAGTGTTCTACCCCCGGCACCGTAAAAGTTTCCTGCCACAAGCTATCCGCTTGCGCATAAATGCTACTACTGATCCATAACCAGAGCAGCAAGATTAACAGCAGAAACGTAAGACGAGTGGGGTAATACATTTTCATCCTAAAATAATAACGTTTATTTCGCTTTCGTATTGGTATATCAGCCTTAAAGTTCTCGTAATTCCCTTAAAGGTAATATTCATTTTACCACATCTCAACGCTGGGTTTAATCGTTAGTCTACTCTTCTATCAACTTCATAGAAAAGAGGATGAACTCCATCTATCAGGACCGAAATTTGTACCTCAATCACCTACGCTAACAGTCATGACAAAATCGTACCATACTATCCACAAACCGGAAAGCCCTCGAGATAAAGCTACGCGCTTGCTATTGGAGTACATTCGGGAAATGACCACCTTCTCGGCAGAGGAAGAAAAAGTCCTACGAGAGAGCATTAAAGTCAAAAGCTTCCCTAAAGGGACCTTTATAGCTGAGGAAGGAGGCTACCCCACCGCCGAATGTTATTTCGTTCTCCAAGGCTGTGTAAGAAAGTTCTACCTAGTGGATGGGCAGGAAAAGACAACAGGGTTCTACACGGAAGGGCAACCCGTAAACGTGACCACCCCACAACAGAAAAATTCCCCCTGCCAGTTTTACTTGGAGTGCCTGGAAGAAACACTCGTCACCTTAGGAGATGCAGAAGGGGAAGCGGCCTTCTTTACCCAATTCCCACGCTTCGAAAGCATTTGTCGTAAACAATCGGAAGAAATGTTAGGAGAGCTGGAACGCGCTATGGCTCAGTATATGATCTCCTCGCCGGAGCAGCGTTACTTGTCTTTGCTGGAAAATCGACCAGAACTACTGGCACGAGTACCGCAATACCATCTGGCGAGCTATGTAGGGGTTAAGCCCGAATCATTAAGCCGGATTCGTAAGCGCATTTTACAGCGGCACGGTTCATAAGCTTCCTTCAATAACTTCGCCTGCTGGATTCTCATAGAACTTAAGTTCTAGTGATGCTCCATCGAAAACGGCATAAGAATTGAAGTTCACCCATTCTCCGAGATTGATATAGCGGCTACGCCCGTTTGGTAGACCATAATCGATAGGCAAGTGCCGATGACCAAACACGAAGTAATCTACTTGCGGTAGCTGTTCTGATTTACGGCAACTATACTGTAATAACCATTCATTTTCATCACCGTAGAATTGATCTTCGTCGTGATTGGCTGCTCTACTCTTCCCGGAGAAAAACTGCGCTAGCCAAATACCAAAATTAGGATGTAAGCGAGCAAACAGCCATTGGCAAACAGGGTTGGCAAAGACCTTCTTGAGCAACTTATAACCGTGGTCGCCCGGTCCTAGGCCATCACCGTGGCCAATGAAGAAGGTCTTACCATAAATCTCATGGATTACCGGCTTGCGATAAATGGGTGCATCCAATTCTTTTTCCAAATAATCAAACATCCACATATCGTGATTGCCGGTAAAGAGGTAGATGGGAATACCAGCGTCGCGGATAGCAGCTAGCTTACCCAGCAGGCGAATGTAGCCTTTGGGGACCGCTGTTTTATACTCGAACCAAAAGTCAAAAAGATCGCCCACCAAATAGATCGCATCCGCATCTTGTTGTACCATATCTAACCAGCGAACCAGCTGTCGCTCCCGTTCCTGGCTGCTTAGGCGTCCATCGATGCCAAGGTGAAAATCAGATGCGAAATACGTTTTGCCCAATGGGTACGTGTAGTTTAGTTGGCTGCAAAACTACAAAAGATGATGGGCTGCAGTAGGCCCAAAACGCTATCTTTATCGCGCTGCAGTAGAAGCGGCCCAAAAAGAACGTATATGAATCTAGACTTGCAAGGAAAAAATGCCCTGGTTTGCGGGAGTAGTAAGGGAATTGGAAAAGCCGCGGCAATTGAGATTGCTATGCTTGGCGCAAACGTTACCCTCATGGCCCGCTCGGTAGACGTACTACAAGAACTCGTTCAAGAGCTGGACCAGAGCCAAGGGCAACAACACGATTTCCTCGTAGCCGATTTTTCTGATAGCAAAGACTTACAGCAAAAGATTACACAACTCACGACAAATAGAGCGATTCATATTCTGATCAATAACACTGGCGGACCACCAGCGGGTCCCATTGTGCAAGCTACACCAGAAGCCTTTCAACAGGCCTTTCACAATCATCTGATCTGCAATCATATTCTAGTGCAGGCCTGCGCTCCGGGTATGCGCGACGCCGGTTACGGGCGCATTATCAATGTCATTTCAACTTCGGTAAAGTCTCCCCTCAATAATCTTGGGGTATCAAATACCGTGAGGGCGGCTGTAGCCAACTGGTCGAAAACCATGGCCAATGAACTGGGACCAGACGGTATTACGGTGAACAATTTACTGCCTGGCTACACCGAGACGGGTCGCCTATTCAGTTTGATTGATACCTGGGCCGGTAAGCGCGGTATTAGTGCTGATGAAATGGCCGGTCAGATGAAGAAGAACGTACCGCTGGGACGCTTCGGAGCCCCCAGTGAAGTAGGTGGTGTAATCGCCTTTTTAGCAAGTCCAGCCGCAGCTTACATTTCCGGAACCAACATCACTGTAGACGGAGGGCGCACCAGCGTACTGTAATGAAAGCCCCCCTAGATGAGGAATTAGCGGAGCAACAACTACACTCCACAAAGCTTACGCAAAGGCCAATACTAAAAACCTGCCTATATCTATCAATGATGATCCTCGGGCAACTGGGGTTTGAGTATTGGCTTACCCGTACCCTAAGCATCTATTCTGTCCGTCCTGTGCTAACAGATATACTCCTGCCAATAGCCATCAGCTTACCCCTGGAGGCTTTGCGCTGGTGGCTACACCGCCGCCGGGAACAGAAAGACGGGACGATCATTCCACGTGATCCATACTGGTTTCAGGTAATGGAGGGCAGCTTTGCCATTTGGCTACTTTTCAAGTTCGCTATCGCGATTAGAATCTTCGTCCTTTGACAAAAGTCACTTTCCTAGGGTGACAAACAACCGGGCCACTGCCTTTGTCATGCGCCTATCTTCCGTACAGAGGATTAACTATTGGATTATGACAAAGATTCAGAAAATTTTATGTGCCCTTGACTTTTCACCAGCTGCAGAAAATGCCCTGCGCTACGCCTTTCAGCTGGCGGATGTCTACGAGGCCAAGTTGCACTTGCTGCACGTACTAGAGCCAATTACGGATGCTATGCTGGAAATTCCCCACACGGTGCCGGCGGTTAACCGCAGATTATTGGATGAGACTCGTACCAACTTGCAGAAGTTGGCGCAAGACGTACTCACCGACATGAGTGAATCTCTGAAAAATGAGTTAGAGATTAGTACCGAGGTAGAAATGGGGCCAGTGGGACTCACCGTCAATGAGATTGCTCGAGAGGATGCGGATCTGATTGTAGTTGGCACACGCGGTGAAGATGGTAAACCATGGTGGATAAGTAGCGTATCAAAGGACATCATTGATCACCCCAATGTACCCGTCCTGGTCGTACCTGCTAGTGCATCCTACGCTCCTTTTGAGCGGATCACTTTCGCTACTGACCTCCAACAAGCGGATGTCTTACACCTGCTACGCTTGCGAGAGTTCCTTTACCCAGCAGACCCGGAGATTCGTTGTTTACACATCGTAGCGCACGAAAAAGAGAAGACACAGATGAGCTTTGCGGAGATGGTGGCCGTCTTCAGCAATCAGCTAGAAGAAGTTCCGGTGATGTTCCATCAATCTGAAGAGGATGATACTACGGAAGCGCTAGAAGGATTTAACCTGATGTATCATATCGACCTACAGGTACTGGTGCGGCCACGGCGCAATTTCTTCCAGGACCTCTTCCACCGTAGCCAGAGCAAGCAAACAGCCGGCTATACACATGTGCCACTTTTAGTATGGCCAGGGTAATCAATCGAAATCACAATGATTGGAGGTAGATGCTATTGCATTTACAATTGAAATTGAGGTTGTTATTGCGGACAAAGAAGAGCGTTAGGTCAATCTCACAGCTGCCACTTGCTGATCAGCATTGGGTCCTTCTTATACTGTTCTGCACGTTCTTTGGTGTAACCGAAAACAGTATAGGGTAGCGCGCGATGCAGCACTTTGATTATCATCTTCAACTTGCGCGGAGGAAGGTAAGCACTAATTTCGTCGCCATCATCAAATTTGAAGTAGATGAGCCCGCGTTCGTTCATTTGGAAACCAAATGGGTGATGCTCTAGCACAATAGTATAAATCCACACTACCGAACCCGGGTCGTCGTAAAGGCGATCCTGTAGTTTTTCCAAAAAGCCTTTTTTACGAAAATGGAGAAACGTAAGCCAGCTACCAACGATCGTAAGTAAGGTCCCAAGAATGAACACGGCGGGATAAGAATTCATACCGACTGCCAAAAGGATCAGGGCACTAACAAGCACAATGAGCTTTACCGTTAGTTGTAGTAACCAATCTCTTTCCAAGCTTTTCCACAGAGGCACTAAGGCAGGGTGACGGAGATGCTGCTGGCGTTGCATGCTGCAAAAAATTAGTTTACTAAACAATAATTAACAAATTGTTTTCAATTTTAGTGGCGGTTTTGTTAAATTTGTGTTCTTAGTGTAGAATGTAAAAATGGTGGTTTTGGTTGTAAACTCCCCCTGTTTTTACAGAAAATAAAGCGCTAGAATAGATTTGGTGAAATAGAATTATGGCAGAGCAAGTTTCCTATACAGAAGATAACATTCGTTCGTTAGATTGGAAAGAGCATATCCGGATGCGTCCGGGCATGTACATCGGTAAATTAGGCGATGGTTCGGCAGCGGATGATGGGATTTACATCTTACTCAAAGAGGTAATCGATAACTCTATTGACGAATACGTCATGGGGTATGGGAAGCAAATTGAAGTCAATATTTCCGAAGGTGAAGTGAGGATTCGTGACTACGGCCGGGGCATTCCACTAGGTAAGGTGGTGGATTGTGTTTCAAAAATCAATACTGGCGGCAAGTATGATAGCAAGGCCTTTAAGAAGTCTGTAGGTCTTAACGGAGTAGGTACCAAGGCGGTCAATGCCTTATCTAACTACTTTAAAGTACAAGCCGTTCGTGATGGTAAGACCAAAGTAGCTGAGTTTTCACAAGGCGAAATCACTAAGGATCACAAGATTGGTAAAAGCAAGGATGACAACGGCACCTTGATGGTATTTCGACCAGACGATTCCGTCTTCAAGAAGTACAAATACCGCATGGACTATGTGGAGAACCAACTGTGGAACTATGCCTACCTGAACGCCGGGCTCAAGATTATCGTGAACGGCAAGACACTGGTCAGTAAGAATGGCTTACGAGACTTACTCGAACGCAAGACCAATGTAGAGGCCTTACGCTACCCGATCATTCACTTGAAAGGCGATGATATGGAAGTAGCATTAAGCCACGGCAGTCAGTACGGAGAGGTTTATTATTCTTTTGTAAACGGCCAAAATACCACTCAAGGTGGAACCCACCTCAACGCATTTAAAGAAGCTGTTGTAGATACGGTACAACGCCACTTCAATAAGAGTTACGATCGCCGCGACATTCTTGGCTCTATTGTAGCTGCAGTTAGTGTGAAAGTTGAAGAACCGGTTTTTGAGTCACAGACCAAGACCAAGCTGGGTTCTACCGATATTGGTCCTAAAGGGCCTACGGTGCGGACGTTTATCAAGAATTTCCTAAATGAGAAGCTAGACAACTTCTTGCACCGAAACCCAGAGTCGGCCAAGGCGCTGGAGAAAAGAATCTTGCAATCTAAGCGCGAACGCGAGGAGATTGCCGGCATCAAAAAACTGGCTAACCAGCGAGCGAAGAAAGCCAATCTACACAATAAAAAGCTACGCGACTGCCGGGCACACTTTAATGATGGTCCAAGAAAAACGGCGGAAGAAATTCGGTTGGCAACAACCATTTTCATCACCGAGGGTGATTCCGCAAGTGGTTCCATTACCAAGGCACGAGACGTACAAACGCAGGCCGTTTTCAGTTTGCGAGGTAAGCCGTTGAATACCTTCAACCTGACTAAGAAGGTCGTCTACGAAAACGAGGAATTCAACCTCCTACAGCACGCCCTCAACATTGAGGACACCATTGATGACCTACGTTACAATCGCGTAGTCATCGCTACGGATGCCGATGTAGACGGCATGCACATCCGCTTATTACTACTGACCTTTTTCTTGCAGTTTTTCCCCGACCTCGTGCACCAGGGGCACTTGTTTATTCTCGATACGCCTTTGTTCCGCGTACGTGATAAGCAGAAAACTTTCTATTGCTACAGCGAAGAGGAAAAACAAAAAGCAATTGAAAAGCTACGTGGCAAGCCAGAGATCACTCGCTTTAAGGGATTGGGAGAGATCTCACCCGGTGAGTTTAAAGACTTCATCAACGAAAATATTCGCCTGGACCCCGTTGTCATCGACCCTGATACAGATCTCGAACGCGTATTGGCCTACTACATGGGCAAAAACACGCCTGCCCGCCAAGAATTTATTATCGACAATCTTCGGGTAGAGAAAGATGAAATAGAAGAAGGTGAGACTTTGGAGGAGGCTGCGGCGGATATGCAGGCGGCGGAGGCGGGGCTGTCTTAAAAGCCCCGTCCTTGACAGCGACATACACCCTGAAGTCAGAGATGGCTTTAGGGTGTATGCTTTTAGGTGAACTGTTCGTTGGCTCTGAGGTAGGCAATGGTAGCTCAGAGTGGCTAAGCGGCCTTATTTAGTCTATTTTGGTAAGATTGTAAAGCGATTTGGGCGGTATTAGGGCTATTGGGGTCAGGACTATGCATAGGTATCCTTTTGGCTAGTCTGAGATTATGCCATTTAATGAAGTTATTAGCGATAGCCAACAGTCCCATTTCG
>JBCBWU010000058.1:0-36224 GCA_039816955.1 Bacteroidota bacterium | reverse complement strand
TGAAGACCGTCGTTTTTTGCGGCATTGGGGAGTGGATTGGCGGGCCCTACTACGGGCTCTGCGGCAAAACATGAGAGCAGGCAAAGTGGTCAGCGGTGGAAGCACCATCAGTATGCAGGTGGTGCGAATGGCGCGGGGCAATCGTTCGCGAACCATCTGGCAAAAGCTGATTGAAATTTCCTTAGCCTTGCGCCTGGAGCTGACTTATTCAAAAACAGAAATACTGGGTCTTTGGGCCGCAAATGCTCCTTTTGGGGGTAATGTAGTAGGACTGGAAGCAGCCAGCTGGCGCTACTATCAAAAAGCCTCACATCTGTTGACTTGGTCCGAGGCAGCAACTCTGGCGGTACTACCCAATAGTCCTGCTTTGATTCACCCAGGGCGCAATCGCAGTGCACTAAAACACAAGCGAGATCGACTATTGGGACGCTTGCGGGATGAAGGCATCATAGATCCAACTAGTCACGAACTAGCCATTGTAGAACCGCTACCCGAACGGCCGCTACCCTTACCGCGTCTGGCACCTCGCCTACTGGATCGAGTTGCGCAAGAGCAGGGTCCGGGCCGGTGGCGCTTGAGCATTAAAGCGGATCTGCAACAACAAGTTCGGGCACTTGCCAGGCGGCACCAGGAACGCCTAGCACACAACGGTATTCATAACCTGGCCATACTCGTACTGGAAACCCACAGCGGAAAAGTACTTTCCTACCTGGGCAACCTTGAGCATTTAGCAGCAGAGCATAGTCCATCGGTAGATTTGGTACAGGCGCCACGCAGTCCAGGAAGCTTATTGAAACCTGCTCTTTACGCTCTGGCTCTGGAAGAAGGGCTAATATTACCCAAAGAACTACTACCAGACATCCCTTCTGTTTTCGGCAATTTCCGACCAGAAAATTTCCATCAGGCCTATCAAGGTGCCGTTTCAGCCGATCTAGCTCTCGCTCGCTCCTTGAACATTCCCTTTGTGCACTTGCTACAGCGCTACGGGGTTGCTCCTTTCCATCAAGCACTACGGGACTGGGGTATGGGCTATCTTAGCTTTCCACCTGATCACTATGGACTTTCATTAATCCTGGGAGGCGCAGAAGTAAGTCTGTGGGAAATGACAGCTTGGTACGCAGCTTTAGCACGCACGGTTATGGATGCCTCACGCTGGCAGGGGCAATACCATCGGCAGAACTGGCGCCCACCCCATTATTTACCGCGTTCAAATGCAGCTAAAGACTCTTTGCGTTTGGCGCCCCTGCACATCAGTAGTGGAGCCGCTTGGCAAACCTTGCAGGCGTTGGAGCAACTGCAACGCCCCAGTAGTGAAGGTGATTGGAAAAATTTTGCTTCCAGTCAGCGCATGGCCTGGAAAACCGGGACCAGCTTTGGTTTTCGTGATGCGTGGTCTGTCGGCGTAGATCCTGATTACACCATTGGTATCTGGGTCGGAAATGCAGATGGAGAAGGGCGGCCGGGCCTCGTGGGAGTACAAGCAGCCGCTCCCCTATTATTTGCCGTAAGGCGGTTGCTACCCAATAATAATGACTGGTTCACGGAGCCCGTGGGGAACTTAAACTCAGTCCGGACTTGCAAACAGAGTGGACAGCTAGCAAATGGTCATTGCCCTAACCCGCAATCCACCAAGATACCTCGAACCGCCACCCAAGCCCGAAATTGTGCCTTTCATCAATTGCTGTTTCTAAATTCGGAACGGACAGAGCGCATCCATCAGGGTTGTATCAGTCCAGCTGAACAAGTATTCCCTACCAGTTGGTTTCAACTGCCACCCTTACAGGCGCACTACTTCCAACCTACACACCCCGAGTACGCAGCACCGCCACCCTGGAAGCCCAGTTGTGCTCCCACTGATGTTAGCCAACAACCCATGCAGTGGATTTACCCCGTTCGCGCAGAGCGGATCACCATACCTAAAACGTGGGATGGCCAACGAAGTGCAGTTATTTTTGCATTGACTCATCAGGAAAGCCCAATCGCAGTACACTGGCATTTGGATGGTGAATTCTTAGCTACCACCTACGACAGCCATACTATGGAATTGCAACCCCCAAGCGGCAAGCACACGCTCCTTGTTGTGGATGCGAAGGGTAATCGATTGAATAAAGCTTTTGCAATCGTAGACTAAAGCATATTCCGCAATAGCGACCTAGTCCTTAGGCACACTGGCCTTTTGTGTGACCCGTACCGAGTTAGTAGTAGTCTCTTGATGAGATTTACCGTTTTGCTCTGCCTTATTGCTAACCTTCTTGGAAACGGGCTCGTAGCGCCATTTCTCCCAGGCAAACGACATGGCTCCCGCCACCAGATTTAATAGTCCTAAAAGACTCTCAAACGGCTTATCAATTAATAGAAAGCACAGGACGATTACATTGAAGAATAGAAAGATAAACTGTACCCAGGGAAACAACGGACTCCTCCAAGCCACCTCATCACCTATTTGCTGACGACGTAAGCGGAATAAACCTAGAACGGTAAGAATAGTAAAAAGCTGTAGGACAAACCCGCTGTATAACAAGACCTGCTCGAACGAACTGGTGGAAACCAAAAAGACCGAAATTGCTGCTTGTAACCAGATAGCCCGAACGGGGACTCCGCGCTGATTATCTCTGGCAAAATACTGCCACATTTGGTAATCTCCGGCCATTGCTCGGGTCACTCTGGACCCCACCCAAATCATGGCGCTAATTCCAGCTATCAGTAGGCCTGCTATGAGGAAACTGATGATGCGACCGCCTGTCTCTCCAAACATGAGACTGGCAACAACTTGCCCTACTTCCACTTTGCCCGCCAAAAGATCAACAGGGGCCTGCCGCAAAAAAGCAACTTGCAGCAGAAAAAACAACAGACTAACCAAGATAGTACCCCCCAGAAGCGCACGAGGAAGATTACGTTGAGGGTCACGAATCTCTTCGGTGAGATAGGCCGCAGCGTTCCAACCAGAAAAGGCATAAATGACATACACTAGTGAAACCGCTATTACCGGCTGCCAAACATCACTAAAACTGAAACGAAAAGTCTCGCTGAGCACTAACGCGTTATCCGCAGCAGCGGGAAGCAAGAGCCCCGATATAATCAGGATGAGGACCAATAAAACCTTAAGACCAGTAAGAATATTTTGAAAACGACTACTCTGCCGAATATCAAAGGAGTGTACCAAGGCCACCAGTAGAATAGAAACCGTTGCCACAGAAGATCCAGCCCAGCCCAAGAAAGTAGCGACGTAGCTACCGATCGCCATGGCCGCCAGCGCAATAGCTGCGGCAAAACCTACCGTAATGCTCACCCAGCCGGATAAATACCCCAAGAAAGGATGATAGATTTGAGAAAGAAAATGGTATTCCCCACCGGATTTTGGTAGTCGGGTAGCAATCTCAGCGTAGGTGAAAGCCCCGCAAAGTGCAACCAAGCCACCCACCACCCACAAGAGAAGAATAATACTGACGTGCTCCAGACTACTCAGCTGTAGACCTAGTGTAGTAAATACACCGGTTCCAACCATATTAGCTACCACAATCGCGGCTGCCGTAGCCCAGCCAATCTTCGTCTGTCTTTCCCGCATACCTTGTCAGATCACATAAGGATATATATAACAACGTAAAACTACAGCTTATTGGATAGGCAGCGAGTTATTAAAAAATAGATTAACGAAAGTATAACAAGTATTAAAATTGTTGGACTTGTGCATTAACAAGTGTTATCTGTGCAGTAAAACGATGTTAACGCTCAGGAAATGCAAGACCTAGAGCCGATGCAAACGTGGTACTAAGATTCCCAATATTGCACCAACACCGTACCCTACTAAAACATCGGAGAGAAAGTGTTTACCAGCTCTCATACGACCGTACCCCGTAAGTAAAGGCAAGACTGCCGCAGTCGCCCAAACCGTCGTTCTGTAGCGGGAATCGGGATAAATATCGTTATACATCTGAGCTCCAGCAAAGGTAAAGTAAGAAGATACTGCGGTGTGACCGGAGAAAAACGAATAGCGTGCCTCCTGCTTTAACTTCAATTCCAATGGAGCAGCCCCGTTATAAACAAATGGCCGAGGACGCCGAGCTAAAGTTTTGGTAAGGTTAATCAGTCCGGCATTTAGCAAGGCTCCTTCTAAGGTAATTAGTAGTATTTCACCACTATTCTCCCGGTTGGGTTGATCTAACAATAAAGCGAAAGGGAATGCTAGGGAGGTCAAAGCAGTGACATTACTGAACTGGTGCGCAGCTGGCGAATAATAACGTGTGCTGTAACGATCGAATCCGGCTACCTGCTTGGCATTGAGCAGGTCGATATCTTTCTGTTGTAGTGGCTCTACCCTGCGGTCTAGGTAAATGGAGGTACCGGTCGTTAGTAAACCGGCTGCTAGAATGGGTAGGTCAACATTACTCTTCAGTTCATAGGGAAAAGTATATTGACTGTGAGCTAAAGCCGGCAGAAAAACGAGAATCAAAAGCCAGTGGCGGATCGAAATCATAGATAAGGATGATTAATGCACAAAACAAAATAGACTTTCTCGCACAGATTATGTATTCCGATTGAGAAAGTCTATTTTTCTTTTGAAACTTTCTAAGGCACTTAAGTACCAGAACATCTTGGTAAAGGAAAAAGTTAATTACCCTTTACGCGCGTGTTTGCGCTTGAGCTCTCCTTTGCCGTTCACCCAATTAGGTAGGGCGTAAGCTCTTCCTCGACCATCGTAAGAAACCTTACGGATGTCATCACGGCGATTTGCTAATTTTTGCAAGCTACGAACTACCATGACTTGAACTTTGGCAGCATCAGCATCCTTACCTTGGCTAGCAACGATAAAATCAGTGATTTCCGCAGTGAGCATTGCAGCACCCGTATCTTCCAAAGCCTTAAAGACAAGAAGATCATACTCTGATAAACGATAACCAGTTGATCGATCCTTTTTAGAAGTCTTTTTACTAGTTTTAAGTGGGGCTACTGCTGGAGTTATAGTTGAAGCAGCACGAGGCTTACGACCTTTTTTCTTTGGAGCTGCTGCTGCAGCAGGAATTGCTATTTCTTCTATTACCGCTGTTGCCTCTGCGATCGAAGCGATTTGTGCGGCCTCTGCTGCTTCTAAATTTGGCAGCGCAGATTTAAAATTACGAATCATGCGTTTGGTTTGCTCTAATTCAAATTGGAGCTGCCTTTGTTTTGACTCATAAGTCGCAAGCAATTGTTTTATATCGCTACTTGCTAATTTCAAGTTTGCCATGTTGATGTTAGTTATGAAAAAAATTTAAATTAGGGACTCACACAGCACATTCAATTCAACAAAAATTAAAATTTAACACTATAGGATTTTATCAATCTTGGGACAATGCACAATGTGAGGTTAAAATTCTTTTGGATTTAAGGTTGTCTGCATCAGGACGTGGTTTTTTTGTGGGACTTTATTTAACCGTTTAAATATGTCGAAAACCTCCCTTTTTCTACTATTAACTATTATTGTTTTGACGGTAAAAAACTCACTCACTTAGCACTATATATTTTGAATTTCATTCAAAACAAGCGCAAAGCTACTATAAAATACGGATTTTCATAATGCCGCGCCACTTTTCAGCAATTCGTAATATTCAAAATGACAGGGCTCTTACTTTCACACTTATCCCTTAAGATAAATCCAATACTAAAGATACACATCTATCGAAACCAATAGTGAAAGCATCATAAACACTGACAATTCTATATTTAGAACTATTTAAATCAGCTACAAGGTGGATTCAAATAACACTTAACTTTCACTGCTACTTTCGAAAATTGATTACATTCTATGATGGTAAAAAGATGACTCCAAGCACCTTTTCATACTACATTTTATTGCAATTGAGTTGCAAAAAGCAAAATAAGCCTATCCGGAATTCTTCTGGATAGGCTTATTTATATCACGCAGCACCTTTTGTACAGCAGTCAAATCATGTAACTAGTAACAAAAAACACCTACTCAATTTTTAAATTACTCCCATCCCAAATCTGCTCTTTTAGATACGAAATTAGAACTATTTGAATTCTGATTCCAGTAGGCCTCTAATTTAGTTTCTTTCCTGGTGGCTTTAGTGGTTCTGACAACTCCATCAAACGAACTAGGATAACTATCTGTGAAGCCCTGAATGATAAAGGGAGAAACCCCATCAAAAACGTATTCTACTTTACGATTTAAACTGGGATAATTTATAGTGTATACTTTTAAATCTAATCCTTCAAAATCATCTCCAGAGTAATCTACTAAACTTGCATTTGCAGCTACTGCCTTAAAGGGTTTATGGCGTAAACGTAGAAACGTCATAGCAGGAATTAGATTCAAATTACCGGTGGGTAAATCAGATGGACTGAGTCGAATTCGATTTAGCAACTCGTCTTCAAGAGCATCCGCTCTCTGAGCCTCAGTTCGATCTGCTTCATTTTCAAAATAAGAATGCAATTGCTGTTGATAACTACCATCTTCCTGTAAATTGACTTGTGCATAAGTTTGACCACACCAATCCTGGCTCGTATGCGCTACCTTCAAGGTACGAGGGTAATCTTTGGTATAGGCAGGCGTAAAAATGGAACTCATAATAGAGTAATCGTAGATACCAGTGGTAAAACGAGTAATCGAATTCGTCTTTAGAATTTTAGTACTATTTGGATTCTGGTAGCGATCGTTTTTGACCTGCTTATCCGTTAGGAAGTCTTCTGAAACAAAGATCAACAAAAGCTGTCCTTTATGGATCCCTTGGTAACGGTTTTGCTCCAGCTCGTAGGTATTCAATTCTCCCAGGCCCTGGTACCAGTATTTATCTAAGCCTTGTACTGTGTTAGCAAAGGGGCCAGGGTCTGCCTGTGTTGTCGTTGTGGTTGTCATCGAAGCTTGGACCGCTTGTGCTTCTTCGGCCACCTCTCCTTCTGAGGATGGCGCTGAGCAACTAATCAAGAGGCTCAAAAAGGCAAATGCGAGAAGGGAAAACAGATTAAAGTTATTCATTCGTGTAGTGCTATTTACATCAGCAAAAGTACTACTAAAACACTGATAACCAGGCTTAGGTTGTGTGATACGGCATAGAAAAAGCGTTAAACAAAACCCTTGATTAGAGGGCAAAAAAAAGGCCCACGATGATCAATTCGTGAACTTTGTTTAACGCTTTTATAAATAATAGCTATTTTTGCATTGAAAGTTTACTAATGCACTTTTTGTCTAAGGGCTCCCTGCTTGCGCAGAGAGCCCTAGATTTTTTAACCTGTAAAGAGGTTGTGGTCGTTCTGTCTATTAGACGCTGTAAACTAATGATGATTAAGCATCATCGCCACTGCGAGCCAAAGCATATACTACAAGACCGAAACCAATCTTGTTGATTGCATCACCGATGTTATAGATAACATCCATGTCCAGACCTAAATCAACGGTCATACCGAAAAGACCACCAGTAGTACCCTGGATGTAACCGATTGGATAAATTGCCCAACCTACCAGTACAAACCATGCTAGTGTCTTAACAGCTGCAGCAACTTGTGGACCAGCTTTTTCTCCCAACTCCTTGATCTCGCCGAACATCGCCAAGTACAGGATGTAGAAGTAAGCCAAACCAGAGATCAAGCCCATTACCCAGCTCATAGTAGCTGTATCTGCCGTGTTATACACATAAGTACTCTCACCCAAGAAACCTGTTACGAGCATCACTACAGAAGCTCCAATCAAGCGCCATAGTAAACCAGTGGTAGCACCGGCCTTACGGGTGATCAAGTAGAATTCTACGCACATTAATGGTACTGTTAAGATCCAGTCAACGTAACGTAGTTCAGTTGGAGATGTACTTGTCTCACCGTAGAAATCACGCATGTAGTAGTAGTGAACTGCGGCGATGAAAGTAATCAAACCAGAAACTAGTAAAGATGTACGCCACTTCTTGTCAACGTTATTCATTTCAAAGAAGAAGAATACAGAGGCAGCCATCATGGCCATGGTTCCAACGAAGAAGGTGAAACCGGTGGCGTCGGTAATCTTAACAGACGCTAAGAGGTACGAAAAATCTATAGCACTCATAAATGAAAGTGTAGTTAAATAAAAAGTTAGTGGTTTTTAAATTATTCGTGTCTTCACTTGATGGGATTGAGAGCGTAACGCGTTTTTCTGTAAAAGGTTTAAAAGCCGAACATTTTTTTAAAAAAATATTTTTTCTCCATACTTAATTCTGAAAATGGTAACCCAAACTCTAACAATATGCTCACTTAATTGGTCTCAGCATGCTTCGCCAAACGTTCATATACTCGATCAAGTAGCAACATATGGGGTAAAGTCAAAGCGGCAACAAAAGCGAATAACCAGGTCCAATAAGCGCTGAAATCAAGCTCAGGTTGAATTAAAACTACTGCCGCAATACCCAAGATGGCCATTCCACTAAACGGCAGTGCAGTAAGAATATACTGCTTGGTGCTGGCTTGATTATCATCTTTGAACAAAAATCGGATCTGATCCAGCGCTGAGGGCAAGGCATGCCATAGCGCAAAGTATATCGCAAAGCCCAGAAACAAAGGAGCGAAATAAAAGACCAGGCTAAGAACTAGCAAACTGGCTAGTTCTCGGCGAAAATAACGCGGTTCTAAAGCCGACTTTAGAAACAATAGCAGCAATTGAACTACCGCCAATAATACTAAAGGAATAAACTCCAGCAAAAATTCTTGCGGCAAGGATAGCTCAAAACCCAACAAGGACTCCAACACTGGCTGCGCTTCCGGGAAATGCCAAAGGATAGGGGCAATGATCACCCAACTTCCCCATAGCAAATAAACGGCATAGTGCAGTATACTACGGGCCTCCAAATAAGCGAAATTCCCTTGTCCAAAGTGATAAGCGGATAGAATAAGGAATAGCAGTAGAGTCAGTACTGGAAATAAGTACCACCCTAGAAACACCACTCCCATTAGTCCTAAGTATCCCAGATAAAAGAGGAAAAGAGCTCGTTGTCCATAGACTTTTTGGTACAACTGCTGAAAAAGTCGATGATCAGCAGCTCCGTGTGGAATGCCAATGAATAGAATAAGGATCGCGGCCAGGTACAAAGGTAGGTTGGCATTAATAGTTAGCAAACCAATGAGGGCCAGTACTAGGCTCAACCCCAAAACAACTTGCCATAAGCGGGGATAGAGACTAACCATAATGCGTTTTTTTTCTCAGCATAGGCTGATTGGTCCAACTGGCCTTTTTTCTCCAACTGTGTTTCCAGGCCGCCTCAAGAAACCATCCAACTTGAAGATCCTTGAAAATCAGGACCTCTTCCCACCATTTGGAGTCCTCATCTAAGAAGCGTAAAATCCGTTCAA
Source organism: Bacteroidota bacterium (assembly GCA_039816955.1). Classification (GTDB taxonomy): domain Bacteria; phylum Bacteroidota; class Bacteroidia; order Chitinophagales; family Saprospiraceae; genus Lewinella. The sequence goes on along the minus strand of JBCBWU010000058.1, from coordinate 26,918 downwards.
AGGGCTGCCGTTTAAACAAAGACACAAAAATATCTCGGCTGCGTTCCGGATGATGTTGCAGCAAATAAAGCAGTAAATGATCATACCAACGATAACGGTCATTTGGTAATGCCGCATGACTTATATCTCCAGTATTCACCAACTCCTCAGCCATAGCTTTTACCTGCTCCTGAATCCGTAAGAAAGCATAACCGGTAGTTGGCTTAACCGCATTCCCCGCAGTCCCAATAGAACGAATTCGCCGGAAATTGCGATTTACTAGGTCGAGATCAGTCATTGGAATTTTGCCTTCTTCCTCCTCTAGAATCGAATATCCGACATGGCCAAAGCGCTGCCGCAGATAGTTAACCATTTGGCGTTCGTACACCTCGTCCTTCCAGACATCCACTGTAAAGGCCGTGTATTCTATCAATGCCTCTGTAGCTGAGAAAGGAAGGCAGTAAAAAAAAGCAGGCTCGCCGGCTTCGTTCTGGCTAAAATCCATCATCGTAGCCACATTGGGATCAAAGCAAGGGCGATCTGTTTTGACCTTCCAGCCTCGAAAATGTTGCCACAAAAAATAAGGGTTGCTATCCTCTAGGGATAAGTCTTTGGCATTGACACGACTGTCGAATATCCAATCCGCCCGATATAAATCATCGCCAATTTCTGCCCAGGGGCCGACCTCATCTTCTCCTAGGCGTACAATTTCAGCTTGTAGAAAATGGGTATTTGGAGATTGAGTCAGTTGCTGTTTTAGATAATTGTAGTAATCAGAACCATTAATGAGTTGGTAGCTAAAAGGGTCAATGGATCTTGTGCGATTCCACGCTGGAGCACCAAAATGAATATTAGACCACCGGTGCTTAACAATCTGATCCAAACCAAGGGGTAATGAACTTTTTGACCAAAATGCCCAGGTGCGGTCATTTTGATTTTTTACGTCCCGATCAACAACCAGAATTTTTGCATCTTGGCCTAGCTGTAGTTGCAACTGGTAAGCCATGGCGAGGCCAGCACATCCCCCGCCAGCCATTAGATGGTCGTATTGGTGGATCAACAGAATAATATTTTACTTGTTCAGCGATTTTTCAAATGCTATTACAAAAATCCTCGCATTTGGTTCAAAAAAAAAGCGCGACAGAACAATCTGTCGCGCCAAAAAAGCTTAAAGTCGAAATAAGTCTTATTCGAGGATAACCTCTTTGCTCCAGCGGTCAGCAAGGGTTACCATCTGTAGATGATAGGTTCCTCTTGGTAGTTCCAAGAGATTGAGTCTTTTTTCAATGTCGTCCAAACCAGTAAACTCTTCCTGATAGAGGACATCCTCCCCTCGGTTAAGTAGCTTGATGGTGAACTGTGCCCGGTTGGGGTTAACAAAATTTACATCTAGCTGGCGCCCCTTCAGGATGACCTCCGGAAAATGGACGATCTGGCGCTGACTAAGCTGATAAAGAATAGCCCGTCTTGTCAACTCGACCGGCTGGCGAATCTCGTTAACCTGCGTTTCCAACGTAAATACATACTCCCCTTCCTGTAACATCTCCAGACTAAAAATACCAGCGTAATCACTGTCGGTAATGCGCTGATTCAGAAGTACTTTACCATAAGGTGTACTTACTTTAAACAAGGCACTCTGATTTTCTGACTGGTGCACCTTGAGGCCAAATTGCTTGCCTAGTCCAGCGTTAATAATCGTAAAGATCGGCAGTTTAGCAGCGTTGAGCTGAGCGATCGATATTATCAACAAGACAGCCGCTCCCAGCCCTCTCCAAAGGGTGATAATGCTGTTCATGGTAATTTTCATTTGGTTCAACAGGATAGTGTAACAAATACACAACCCTTATTTTCATAACAAAAATAAGTACAGATTGATCAATAGTCCAGTATTATTTTGATCAATAATGATACTATTTTAACTTCAAAATAGACTCAATACTGCACTAAAAGTCAATATAGTTTCATTATAAAAAACTATCTCTTTTACACTCTTAGTTTGGCCAGCGAAAATTCGTTGAAACTCCTAGATCGTTACTAATTATTATGATCTGCCGTTTCCTAAAACAGTCGAAATAATTAGGGTCAGATGCGCTATTTTTGTCGCCTTAGCAACGCCACCACCCCATGAATTACCGCATTAGTCTGATTATCTGCTTTTCCTTTCTTTTCTGCCAATTCCTCATTGCCCAACCCGATGGTCCTTCCAACGGGGCTATGGCTACCGCCCATTTTCAGGATGGGCAGTCGGCTCTATTATCGAAAGACTACCGTGGGGCCATTCGGCATTTTGAAAGGGCACTCCGCCAGCAGGAAAGCCTCCTGATAGCCCGCAGGCTTATTGGTCAGTGTCATACCCTATTGGGTGAGTACCCCGAGGCCGCCAACCAATATTTACAGGTACTCAAAACCGATAGCCTCTTTTCCCGCTTAATCTATTTCGAACTAGGTGATACCTATTATAAGATGGGTGAACCAGAGTTGGCGCTGAGTTTCTTCAGTCAGTTTAAGAATTTACAAGAAGAACCCCTAGAGCAGTTTGGGCTTCACGGCGTAGAAGAGTTAGCGGAGGAGCTTTTGCAACTAGACCGTTTGGATAATAATATTCGAGCCTGCCAAATGTCGATCGACTCCGTGAAATTTATCAATGTAACGGAGATCATCAATCTTGGCCCGGGTATTAATAGTCGGCACGACGATTACTTTCCTTTCCTGACTAACGATCAAACGAATCTCTATTACACCCGGCAACAAGTGGATGGGGATGAAGACCTGTTACATAGTGTGAAACGTGGCGGAAATTGGCGGAATGGAGAACGACTTCGAGATTTCAACACAGAGGCTCCCGAAGGTATGAGTACGCTGGTGCGCAACGGCCGTCAGCTCTTCTTCACTGCTTGTTTGCGCGACAGTGTAGAGGGTCCTTGCGATATTTGGGAAGCTATCCTCGACGATGGAAACCTAAAATCAGTCTCCGCTCTTGGCGCACCACTTAACTCGGTCTATTGGGAATCCCAAGCAGCGGTTAGCTGTGACGGCACCCAGCTCTTTTTCGCGAGTAATCGCCCCGGCGGCCTGGGAGGTACCGATATCTACATGACGGAGCGCCTGCCCAATGGCCTCTGGGGCCTGCCCGTTAACCTTGGCTATCCACTTAATACACCGGGTGACGAAGAGGCCCCATTTATTTCCAACGACGGAAAAACCCTGTACTTCTCCAGTACTGGGCATTTGGGGCTAGGTGAACAGGATATTTTCATGGCCTGGTGGGACGAACGACAAGACCGCTGGAGTATTCCCATCAACCTGGGCCCTCCGGTCAACAGCCCACATCGCGAACTTGGGTTTTATTTATCCGCCGATGGTAAGACGGGCTTCTTTGCCAGCAACCGCCCCGAAGGAGAAGGAGGCATGGATATCTATCGCTTTGAGCTTTCCGAACAGCTCTACGGGGAACCAATCACCTTCCTAGAAGGCACAGTCAAAGATTCTGTGCTCCTAACCTCCATCACCACTAAAGTGCAAGTAAATGGCCGGGGGACGCTCCCCACAGATGAAAACGGCCGCTTTTTCCTGTGCGTAGGCGCTGAGGAGACCCTAGATTTTGAAGTAATGGCTACTGACTACCGCCCGTATCATAATCAATTCTTTGTTCCGCCTTGGGACAACAAAGAATTCTATACGATCGATCTGCTTCTGAAGCCACAGTTAAGTTTCCTAGCAGAATTGGAACAAGAAACGGCCATGGTAGAACCCACCGCCAGGGCCATTCCTGAAGAGTTCACTTTGGAGCACAATATTCTCTTTGGATTTGACAGTGCCGACTTGAATCAGGGGGAAGTCGAATCACTGGAAGCTTTGGTCGAAAATCTACAGCGCAAAAAGGTGACAAAGGTGGAAATTGTAGGCTATTCTGACGATATTGGCACGCAATCTTACAACCTGCAGCTTTCGGAACAGCGAGCCAAAAAAGTGGCTGTCTTCTTGTTGACCCGCGATATCGCTGTAGATGATATTCACATTGAAGGAAAAGGCACTATTGTCAATGATCGTTCGAGGGCCTACAATCGTCGAGTAGACATCAAGATCACCATCCGAGAGCAATAAACTTACACAACCTAAATATTGACATACGATGAAAAATGTGTTTAACCTAATGCTCCTATTAATCCTTGCGTTGTCCCTGCAAGGCTGTTTCAGCATGCAAGAAGAAGTTTGGATTGAAGCTGATGGCAGTGGCCGAATGGAAGCCACTACCGACTGGAGCTCTCTTTACCCATTCTTAATGATGGGCTTGGAACAGGAACTGTCAAAGGAAAAAGATGGCGACGGTAAATCGGAACAAGGAAGGGAGGAAGATAGTGATCCATTTACGGCTATTATGAAAGACGCCATGAGAGCCGATAAGATTGATACCATTTTTAATTTCCGGGAAATGATTGAGGATGGCCTGAAGCAAAAAGGTATGACCTGGGAAATGATGATGGATACGATGCGCAGCGGCCCCAATGAAGAGGGTCTGACGGAGGAACAGCAAGATATGGCGGCTGACATTATGGAAGAGATCGCGGACACCCGTATCCGACTGCAATCAGACCGGGATGAGCAGACCTTCAAGTGGACCAGTATTCAAGATTTCATCAGCGTGGAGGAAACGGGGTCGATGGGTAACTCTATCATGGAGATGATGAATATGATGGAGGAGATCAGCGGCGAAGCGGGACTAGGCCAACGAGATGAAATGGATGCGATGATGAGCCAGTTATTTGAGGCCCAAACCAGTTTGCAAATAGATGGGAATACGCTCCGCATTCGCCGGGCAGGAATGGACCTTTCTATGCTAGGTGACGAAGCCGAGCAAAGCATGGGAATGATAAAAATGTTCTTAGGCAACGAGCCTTACCGGATGATTCTTCACTTCCCAGGCAAAGTAAAGAAGGTCAGTTCCCCAATAGCTGAAAAGGTGGATAAAACAACGGTAGCCATTGAAATTCCTTTCAACGACCTCTTTGATCCAGAGACCTTGATTGACGTAGAGGTTCAGTTCAAAGGACTGAAAAAACGCTAGCCTAATGGCCGCAGATGACCAGTTAAGAGTTGGCTTCGCCCAACTAGCTCCAATATGGCTGCAAAGAGCAGCAACTATAGACAAAATGCTACGGTACATCCAGCAAGCTGCTGAGCAGGATTGTCAATTACTATGCTTTGGCGAAACCCTCTTACCTGGTTATCCCTTTTGGCTTGATTTCACTGACGGCGCACGCTTCAACTCACCCTTGCAAAAGGAATTGCACGCTCACTATCTTGAAGAGGCTGTACAAATTGAACGCGGCGATTTGGATACCTTCTGTCAAGCTGCTCGCACTCACCAAATGGCACTGATTCTCGGAGTGGTAGAGCGCCCGGTCGACCGCGGTGGACACAGTGTGTACTGTTCCCTGGTTTACATTACACCCGAGGGAAAAATAGCCAACGTACACCGGAAATTACAACCTACCTACGAAGAGCGGCTTTGCTGGTCACCGGGTGATGGCCATGGACTGCGGACTTTCCCGCTCGGTAAATTCCACCTTGGTGGTCTAAACTGCTGGGAGAATTGGATGCCACTCCCTCGGGCAGCACTCTACGGGCTGGGTGAAGACCTGCATATTGCCATCTGGCCTGGCAATAAGAGAAACACCGAAATTTTGACTCGCTTCCTAGCCCGCGAAGGTCGCTCCTACGTAATTTCTGTAAGCGGCATTATGCGTCATACCGATATATCTGACGATCTTCCACAAGCAAAACTACTACAAGAGAAAGCCCCCGATTGGATGGCAGATGGTGGTTCCTGTATTGCTAATCCGGACGGCAGCTGGCTAGTGGAACCCATCACCAAGGAAGAAGGCATTCGGGTAGTGACCATTGATCACGCCCGGGTCCGCGAAGAGCGACAGAATTTTGATCCTGCGGGACATTACTCACGCCCCGATATTACCCGCCTGCACGTAAATCGGGAACGGCAGAGCACCATCCAAATTAAAGATCACAGCCAAGACTAAGTTTTGAACTTGTTCTTTTGCATGTACAGCTGTACGAAGTTGTGTTGACCCGTTTGGCCAAACGCAGTATGGACTCGCTTAATATGATGTTTTTGCATCAGGGCAAATACAGCATTAAGATCATAATCAAACATGGGGAAGGCATAATCTGCATTGCGGCTAAGCCAGCGCCGTACACGTGGAAAGCTTATATTCAAATAGCTATTCCACTTGACGGCAGCGGGGACATCCGTGTGGTACGTAACATTGATGTAGGCCCTGCCTTTATCGGCTAAGCTTTCTAATAAATGATCTATAATTTCCATACCATCGTTGGGATGAATATGCTGCAGAACAATCGAAGAATGGATATAGTCGTACACCTCATCTAAAAAACCACTATTCCCTTCAATTACCTTAAACTGGGCATTAGAAATTCCAAATCGATCTCGATTTAGATTGGCTTCGGCAACCATGGCGGGAGAAATATCAACGCCGGTAACTCGTCGGGCATGTTCGGCTAGTGCCAATGTCAAGCGTCCGGTTCCAGAGCCAAAATCCAGTGCATTCTGGGGCTTGAACCGACGCTTGGGCCATACCTTTTGGAAGAGGTGGATTGTCTGTTCAATATGCTGTTTACCTGATTCAAAAAAAGCAGCAAGCGCCGCTTCATCCAAGCGATCTGAACGATACTCAGGATGAGTCAACACCCCAAAGTAGGGATCTGTTTTTCCAATGTCTTTCCAAAATTGCCCATATACCTTTCTCGACATTTGAATACATTTGTGCCATTATTACCAACAAGATACTTACAATCGCCAGCGGAGTAATAGACTAATACTCGTTTATCCAATTGTTATGAAAGAAACTGCTACCCATTTCGATCAAATCGTCCGTGAACGACGGGCGGTGCGCAAATATGCCACTAATACCGTGCTTGATCCACTGGCGGTGGAACGCAGCTTACAGCGGGCTATGCTAGCCCCGAACAGTAGCAACTTGCAAACCTGGGAATTTCACCGGGTACGTAGCCCAGAAAACTTGCAAGAGGTAGCACGCCTGTGTATGAATCAGAGTGCCGCTCGTACCGCACATGAACTCATTGTCTTTGTCTGCCGGTCGGATCATTGGCAAGATCACAGTAAAAGGATCCTCATGCAAATGCGCCCTAGTTTTTCTGATCCGCTCACCAAACGCGACAAACGAGCAATTGAATATTATAAACGCAACATCCCTTTACTGTATCGTCAGGATCTGTTTGGCTTCATGACCTTACTACGCCGGATCATCGTCTTTTTTATGAGCTTGAACAAACCATTCGTCCGCTGGAGTAATCGTGCCAATGCCCGCATTATCACCCACAAAAGTATCGCCCTGGCTGCTCAAACTTTCATGCTCAGTATGCAAGCCGAAGGCTATGCCACCTGCCCAATGGAAGGTTTTGACGAAGTACGCCTAAAGCGTTTCTTAAAGTTACCCAGGCGAGCAGAGATCAATATGGTCGTAGCTACAGGCCCCGCAGACGAGGAAGGCATATATGGTCGGCGCTTCCGCTTTCCGTACGAAGAGTTGGTAAAGGAGTGGTAGACGCATTGCAAAGCGTCTTTACAGCAATCGTTGCAGAAGCTAATTTTCACACCATTACTTATATCTACCCATATTGATGTACGAACTTGGGATCATCAGTGCCCTCTGAAACGTAGCAACACGATTCATCGCGCTGCGTATGCACAAATAACTACTCAGCACGATTGCCCTCTACCAACTTGGCGATCTCGACAAACTTTTCTAGTTCGATCTGCTCGGGGCGTAACTGGAAAGTCGCATTTTGAAGTTCTTCGGCGGGAAGGAGACTCTTAAGCGAATTACGCAACATCTTCCGGCGTTGGCCAAAAGATAGTTTAACCACTTGGCGAAAGGTTCGCCAAAGTCCATCATCTACGAGTGGTTGCTCGCGGCGCACTAAACGAATCACGGCTGACTTTACCTTTGGCGGCGGATTGAAGTTCCCAGCACCTACCGTGAACAGATATTCTACTTCGTAAAACGCTTGCACTAGCACACCAATAACCCCGTACGTCTTACTCCCCGGGCCGGCCACTACTCTATCCGCTACCTCTTTTTGGAACATACCAGCCATCTCTGGAACTGCGTGCCGATAATCAATCGTCTTGATCAGAATTTGGGACGAAATATTATAAGGGTAATTCCCGATAATGGCGAAAGTGCCCGAAAAGTGTTCCTCCAGGGGCACCCGCAAGAAATTAGCCGCAATAATATCCTGTTCAGCTAAATCACGGTAATTATTGCGCAGGTAAACCACCATATCGGGATCTGCCTCTACCACCTTCAGTCGAAAGTCCTTTTCGAGCAAATATTTCGTGAGCATTCCTTTGCCCGGCCCTACCTCCAGCACCTGATTGTAATGATCAGTTAGCTGTAACGCATCCGCAATGCGCTGCGCGTAGGACTCGTTGGTAAGAAAATGTTGACCGTATGATTTTTTTGCTCGCATGTAGTTGAATTCAACACCAGAACGATGAACGAAAGGAATTGGTTTCGTAAACCGCAAGTATCAAAGGCAAATATACAGAATCGCTAGATGGAGGCTTAGAACCAAGTTAGTGGCTTGCAAGTACTTTATCTGTAGGCGTCAACAGGCAAAAACCCCATCGAAAAAATTAAATAACTCGATTTCTAACGGTGAATACGCCCTACTAAAAAGAACATAAAATATTGACAATCAATACACTTCACCAATCTTAAACCTCATCGAAAAAATTAAATAACTCAATTTTTCTGGCTCATTGGTGAGGAATGTACCTACAGAATCGTATGCGCAATAAACTCCGCATCATCGTCGATAATCAGATCATCCTGGCGGCGAATACCAATCCCAGCAACCTCATCCGTGTAGAATACGGAGGGTTGGTAACGATAGCCATCAGAGTCTACATCAAAACTGGCGAGATCCTGATAGATTCTTGGGAAATCGCCATAGTCTCCCTCGTTTTCGGCCAAAGCACGAGCGGCACCATCGTATAGCGCTACATTTTCACCAGTACGCCCAAAGATGGGTTTGCTGGCGTAACGACCATCGGGAAAATCGGTAGAGGAGAAGGATGCTTTCAGAATTGCCGCCACTTCGGGGCTATCCTGTTGCAAAAAAGACAAGAGGCCTTTGGACTGGGTAGCCATCGTCCAGGCCGGATTGAAGACTTTGATTTTGTCATCCAGTACCAGGTCCGTTAGGAGGCCCATTAATTCGGGTTCTTCGTAGGCGAAGAAGTCCCAGGGAATCATTTTATACCAGAAGCCAAAATGCACAAAGCGATCTGGCCCAATTTCGATAAAGAGTCCGTTTTCCGGATCAAAGATCACAGCCTCCAGTGCTACCTTATGTACCTGCTGAAAACCGGCCTTGTGGGCCGCTTCTGCTAATACTTCTACATTGAGCCAATCCTCTTCGTAGCCCATGGTAGACAGCAGCAGATTAGGTTCGCGATCAGGATGCTGCCGTAGCAAGGCTTGAAAGCGACGGGTTAGTGCAACTAACAAGGGGTCAAAAGGACCTTTACCCTGTTGTTTACGCATCTCTACCCATAAGTGCCGCTGTACGTGCGCCGTTTCCGGCATCAGCGAACAGGTATCGGCATTAAACTCCAACATCTTAAGCGGGTAATCGCCGAAACCTCCGGCAAAATCAAAACGACCTATCAGGAAATCGTCCCACTCATTTTCGAGAGAATGCTGAACCAGTCGTTGGGCATTGTGAGGAATCCCCAATTCCCGCCAACGGTTCTCCTTGATCACTCGCCGGGTAGTCTTGCGAATAGCTTCCCAACACGATTGAGCGGTATTTACCCAATCACGACGTTCTGCTTCCTGCAAGCCGACAATTTCATCCGCAAAGTAATCTTCATTCTCTCCCGTAGAGAGCCACTCCATCCCTTCCCTACGCATGAAGCGCGAGGAAGGAACGGGCGCAGGAAAAAGCCGATTATCCACCATAAGAGCGGCTTGAACGGCTGCTACCGTAGCCTGAGCGGCTACCGCTACTTGGACGACTAACGCGCTGAGAGGTACTACGGATAGAGTTTCCGGTAGAGTTGTTCACGCGGTTATAAGTATTTGGGTCTCGGTAAGCAGATGCAGAAGGACGGAAGCCTCCGCTCATACTGCGACCAATCATATAACCGAAGAAACCATAGCTCGCTGCCGAGAAGACACCACTACGTGGGCCACTGTAGCCAGATTCACGCAACAGGCGTACTTCCGCCAGCGTGAATGTATCAATTCCACCGTCCAGGTACTTTGCGATGATTAAGCTTTGCGAAGTATCTGGAATCGGCACCTCATCTTCAATCTTGTAGGACTCTGGTTGAACTTCCACAATAGTGGTGATAAGGCCCTGGGTAGGAATTTCTACCTCTTCGTACTGAGAACCACCCCCACAACTGGAGAATACCGCGAAACCAAAAGAAAAAATCGCTAGAATCAGGAGAGCGTTTTTAAACGTTGTTGCTTTAAACATAATAAAACATTGAGGGTTAAAGGCTACTATGCGCCAGAACGCTAGCAGCAACAGATTTTATAATGGAACGACCAAAAGTCGTTCTAAAAGAGCGCCTAAAGATAAGATTAATCCCGTTACTTTTGTCTCCATTATTTGGATGCAACTCAAAGATGTGACTAACACCAATCGTTTTCAGCTATCCGAAAAAACAGCGCTCATTATTGCAGTTTTTATCGCCGGTTTATGTTCTATTGTTTACGAGTTACTGATCTCTACCACTAGCTCCTATTTTCTCGGAGATAGTGTGAAGCAATTCTCGCTTACCATCGGCGTCTACATGGCGGCTATGGGGGTTGGATCCTATCTTTCCAAGTACATTGGCGAGCGGATTTTACAGAGTTTTATCTGGATCGAATTAGCATTAGGTTTGGTCGGAGGTGCCAGTGTGCCCATCCTCTACGGTTCTTTCCATGACTTAACTGCCGGTCAGTATCAGATTCTCATGCTGGGCCTAACGGCGATTATTGGAATACTTACAGGTTTTGAAATCCCGCTTTTGGCGAGAATTATGAAGCAGTATTATCCACTAAAAACTAACCTAGCTAATGTCCTTTCGCTAGATTATATCGGTGCCCTAGCCGCTACGCTACTCTTTCCCTTTTTGTTACTGCCTTTTTTCGGCTTGTTCCGCACCTCTGTTGGCTTCGGCCTATTGAATATTACTCTGGGGCTTTTTATCTATGGCTATTTTCAATCCCACGCTCAAGCGCATCAACGGCGGCCCATTCGGATTGTAGCCATAAGTATTATTCTAGGCTTTCTAATCCTACTCTTCTATAGTCAGCACTTATTGACGCTTTGGGAAAGTAAGGCTTACTCTCATACTGTTATCCACGCGGAAAGGTCACCCTACCAGCATATTGTACTGACCAAGAATAGAGATGAAACACGGCTGTACCTCAACCGGGTGATCCAGTTTTCCTCCCGCGATGAGTACCGTTACCACGAAAGCCTGGCACTTCTCCCGGCTGGGCAGGTAGCATCCCCACGCAAGGTCCTGGTACTAGGCGGCGGTGAGGGCTTGCTCGCACGTGAATTATTGCAATTACCCAGTGTAGAGGAGATTGTTATCGTGGACTTGGATCAACGCGTTTTTGATTTGGGCCTAAACCATCCTCGTCTACGCGAAATCAACGAAGACGCACTGCATAATCCGCGGGTGAAAACGGTGGCCCAAGACGCCTCGCTCTTTCTACGTTTTGACTCCACTAAATACGACTTAATAGTGGCCGATCTACCTGATCCTTCTAACGAAGCAGTGGCACGACTATACAGCACTCATTTTTTCCGTTTGGCAAAAGCCCGATTAGCACCTAATGGCATATTTGCTACGCAGGCGGGAAGTCCGTTTCATACGCGAAAAGCCTATTGGTGCATAGTAGAGAGCTTGCGCCAAAGCGGATTCAACAAGATACTCCCTTACCACGTATATGTGCCCGCTTTCGGGGAATGGGGTTTTATTATGGCAGCTAACCGTCCCTTTAATTCGCCTATACTCCCAAGTGGCGTACAAACGCGCTATCTAGAACCCCAGCGACTGGAGCACCATTTCATTTTTCCACCGGATATTACTGAACCTCCGAACATTAGGGCCAATACTTTAGACCAGCCGGTACTACTAGACTACTATCTCAAAGAGTGGAACAGCTGGCGTAAGGAAAAAATCCAGTAAATTCGCTTCGCTCTTGAGTTTGACCTGAGAAATTATTGGTCGCTTTCTTTATAGCCCGTAAAAGATAAAGCATACTTCAGAGGAACCGCTTATCTTTACCAGATAAGGGCAAAATCAAAAGACGAGTTTATCTGCTTTAAGTATTGCAAAACACCATTATGAATAAGCCCCATAACGCGCTTGGCCGTCACATTATCCTTGAATTATACGATTGTCCGGAAGAACTTCTCCGGCACCCTGCTGATTCTGAACGACTTCTACTACATGCTGCCGCAGAGATGGAAGCTACGGTCGTTAACAGTAATTTTCACGCCTTTTCTCCCTACGGAGTATCTGGCGTTGTCATTATTCAGGAAAGTCATCTCACTATTCATACCTGGCCTGAGCACCGCTACGCAGCCATTGATATTTTCACTTGTGGCCCACTAAAGTTGGAAAAGGGAGTGGCGTATCTACAAGGTGCCTTTCAGGCAGAGCGCTACTGGCAGCGGGAATTGAGTAGAGGTTTACTGCAGGGGGAGCCGGCCTCTGATACTGCTTAAATCAGATTTTCTGAACCAGATAAGGCATAGAACGGCATTTAAGCTAAAATGACCTTAGATACTTAAATGCTTGGAAATAATTCTGTAACCACTGATTACTACTTTCACATCCCCCGTATCATATTCCTCCTATTTTTGCGTTTGTGGAAAAAGGTAGTTGTACCCAAAAACCGCAAACGATGAATAAGATCTTATCTCTACTTCTTTGCACGCTGATAATTGGAGCGTTCGCCTGTGATTCTGATGGCGATAATCCTTGTGATAAAATCGAAAGCTTAGGTAGTTTTAGCCTGGAGGCGGATAGTCGGGCGGCCCTACCCTACCAAAATACCGATAGTCGGGTCATCTTTAGCGATAGCTTGGGACAAGAACGAGCACTCAATCTCATCCCCATTGCCGAGGGCTTCAACCCACAAGAATTTATGGGTACATGCGAGTCTGATCCCAATGCGCTCAGTACTTTTCAGTGGGAACGCGAACGGGTCTGTTACGAACTCGAAGATGAAGTAGAAGGCAGTTTCAGCTACCAAATCTGTATCGAAACTCAGTACAACATCACGGTCCCGTTTGAAAACCGAGTCGCAGATGTTTTGCAAATAGAGGCTTATAGCTCGAGTAGCCGCCTGCAGCGGGAGGGTGACTATACCATTATTCTCGCCCCCCGTAATTTCAATGGCGTCATTGCTACGGATGGGGAGCTTGAGCTGCTGGACGAATTTAGCTGGGAAGGGCGCAGCTTGAATCAAGTTTTTAAGCTGGAAAGCATCAATAACATTGGTGTTCCAAGGGAGCTGTACTATACCAAAACCGAAGGTTTAGTTGCTTTCCGCGATTACGTCAATGATACCTTCTATTTCTTCGAACGGATCGAGTAGCCTATCTTCGCGCGGAGCTAATTACGCCGAGCATGATTGTAGTAACCGGAGCCGCTGGTTTCATTGGGAGTTGCCTGGTCACAGCACTGAACGAAGCTGGTTATGACCAACTGGTCCTATGTGATGATTTTTCTCGTCTAGATAAAGAACGTAACTGGCAAAACAAGCAGTACAAGCTGATTGTCGAACGTAGTTTTCTACCCTCTTGGCTGGCCACTCATGCCGCCGAAGTAGAAATGGTCTTTCACCTTGGTGCCCGTACGGATACAACAGAACAAGACCGAGAATTATTCGACCGGCTCAATCTGCATTACACACAAGATGTCTGGAAAATCTGCACGGAGCAGCAAATTCCTTTGATCTACGCCAGTAGTGCAGCTACCTACGGTGCTGGTGAACACGGATACAATGATGAGCACGGCATAGTGGACCAGCTGCAACCACTCAATCCCTACGGTGATTCTAAGAATCTCTTTGACCAATGGGCACTGCAGCAAAAGAGTACGCCACCCCGCTGGTACGGCCTCAAGTTTTTCAATGTTTATGGCCCTAATGAATACCATAAGGGTAGAATGGCCAGTGTGATCTTCCACACCTTCAATCAGATTCAGCGCACTGGCGCTATGAAGCTCTTCCGTAGTCATCGCCCCGATTTTAACGACGGAGAGCAAAGTCGCGATTTCATCTACATCAAAGATGTGGTTAAAATGATCCTTTGGCTCTGGCAAAACAGGGCTACGAACGGCCTTTATAATATCGGCACCGGTCAAGCGCGTACCTTCTATGATTTGGCGGCCAACACCTTCCTAGCGCAAGACCAGGAACCCGACATTTCCTTTATTGACACGCCCGCCGATATTCGTGATACCTACCAATACTTTACCGAAGCTAATATGAACAAGCTCCGCAGTGCGGGTTACCCCTACCCTACCTACACGCTAGAGGAAGGTATCAAGGACTATGTACAAAACTTCCTAATGACGGATAAGATTTGGTAATTCACCATCTAACAAAACCATACAACCTTGCCCCCAATTAGGCAGGCTGCTTACAATCACCTGTTAAAACTAAACCACTCAACAATTGATTTTCGCTGAGGATGGCTTCCATTAAAGAAGGTTCCGCGCTTTTTAGTAAAAATAGAATCCAGTGAGAAACGCTACCTGTTTATTCTTGCTTTCCGGCTTAGTCTACTTGCTCTCTTTTCCTACGGCTCAGGCACAAGTGGTGATTAATGAATTCATGTCTTCTAATAGCAATACACTTTTTGATGAAGACGGAGAATCCAGCGACTGGTTAGAGCTTTTCAACACTGGTGACGAGCCAGTGTCATTAGCTGGCTATTATCTCAGTGACGATGCCGATGAGCTACAGAAATGGCCATTTCCTGCTATTACGCTATCGCCAAAAAGCTACCTACTTGTCTTTTGTTCAGATAAAGACCGATCAAATATTGACCAGCCTTTACACACAAATTTTAAACTCAGTGCCGCGGGTGAAGATATTCTCTTGGGAAAAGAGAATGAGCTGCTCCAACATATAGCTCCCGTGGAATTGGATGAAGATATAGCCTATGCGGCCTTCCCTGACGAAAACCGCACCTTTTTAGCAACGGCTATTGCCAGCCCTGGCGGCCCTAATTTACTGGACCAAGAAGTAGGTTTTTCTCAGGAGGCTGGCTTCTACGAGCAGGAACTTACGCTATCACTGTCCTTCGACGAGCCAGCATTAGGTCATTTGGAAATACGGTACACCCTATCGGGGGACGAACCGAGTAGCACTGATGCCCTTTTCACCAACGGCATTACAGTCAAGAATAGATCGCAGGAAGAAAATCGTTTGGCCAATATTCCCAGCACGCCCGATTTTTCTGATTGGAATGGTGAAGGCTACTATCCAGCATGGGTGCCAATGGCAGAAAAATTAGCTAAAGGCAGCGTAGTTAAAGCTGCGGTCTTCCTAGCCGGACAAAGGATTAGTCCAATCACCACCCAGACCTATTTTGTTTTCCCGGAAGGTGAAGAACGGTATAGCTTTCCAGTGGTTTCTCTTTCTTGTCCTACAGACAGTCTTTTTTCTTTCGATAGAGGTATTTATGTCCCCGGATCGGCATTGCAGGAAGATAATCTGGTGTGGTCAGGTAATTATTTCAACCGAGGATCAGACTGGGAAAGAAGCGCCAGTCTGGAATATTTTGTGGAGGGCGAATCAGTTGTCAACCAAACCATTGGAATACGAATTCACGGTGGAAAGACGAGAGGCGCCGCCCAAAAGACTTTACGGCTATACGCGCGTTCCAGTTACGGTAAAAAGAGGCTGGACTATCCCTTTTTCAGGAACAAAGAACAGTCGAGCTACAAGCGATTATTACTTCGAACCACCATGGGTGCATGGACCAACACCATTTTTGCGGACGTTTTTGCTCATCAGGCGGCACGGGATTTAAATCTCGAGATTCAGGAGTACCAACCCGTCATTGTCTTTATCAACGGAGAATACTGGGGCATACACCAGTTAAGAGAGCATGTTGACGAACATAAAATTGCGGAAGACCACGGATTAGAGCCTGAGGATATCACGATATACGCAGCCTACGGAAATGTGACTGAGGGGGAACCCGACACTGAATTTATATACTTAAGGGATCAATATCTCGCACAGAATGATATCACTGACCCTCAGGTTTATGACTACATCCAACAGCGTTTTGACATTGATCAGCTCATCGACTATTTCCTAACCGAGATTTTTTTCAACAATCGCGATTGGCCGGCGAATAACGCAAAAATGTGGCGGTCCAGTAGCTATGACAATAAGTTTCGGTGGCTATTCTACGATCTTGATGCTGCGATGGGCAAAAGCCAGTATGATAAGCCACTGCTAATTGATTTATTAGGGGGAGAAAGCCCAGTTACAGCACTGAATTGGAAGAATGCCTTCATCCGCACCTTGATCAAAAATGAAACCTTCAAGCAACAGTTTATCAGTCGTGCTAAAACGCTACTGCAGGAAACATTCAAGGCGGAAAACTTATATCCTTTGGTCCTGCAAATGACAGCCGAATACGAAGGAGAAATGGATGAGCATTTCAGCCGCTGGGCCAATTGGCAATCAACGGAGGAATGGCAAAGTAATGTATCTGCTCATATTACCAGATTTGTCTTTTTGCGAAGCTGTGAGCTAGAAACACAAATGGTTGACTTTTTCGGTATTGAACCGTTCTTGAACTGTGATACTAAAGAGCTATCAGAGGGAAATATTTATCCCAACCCCACTAACGGAATAATCAACATTGTCTTGGACATTGATCAGGAAAGCCTCTATTTCTGTCGAGTATACAATCCGCTCGGGCAGCTCGTGCAGCACCAAGATTTACTACTTCAACCAACGGGCAGTGCCTTGGATCTATCGCAACTACCCGCAGGAAGCTACTATTTATCGCTACTTGATCATCGTATGAATAGCGTAATGACTAAACAAGTTATTATTCAATAAATAGGACTGAAATCTCCGCTTCTTCCTTTTTGATAGTAATTATCGGATTTCAAGCTGGCCTGTAAAATATTGAGGCGGAACCCTGAGCCAAATAGCCCTGAATTCCGCCCAGTAGTTGTTGCACTAGCGTACTATTACTTACCCTAGTAGTTCTTTCACTTTCGCAGATATGGTCTTGCCATCAGCTTGACCAGCAAACTCTTTGGAAGCTGCGCCCATGACTTTGCCCATATCACGCATGCTTTCCGCTCCTACTCGCTCAATAATGGCGCGCAGACGTGTTTCCAGCTCCTCATCAGTCATCTGTTCTGGAAGGTAGCGTTGGATGACCTCAATTTCTTCACGCTCCACTTGCGCCAGGTCTTCGCGGTTTTGCTTTTCGTAGATCCCCAACGAATCTTGCCGTTGCTTCACTAATTTCTGGAGTAACTTGATTTCTGCAGCCCCATCTATCTCACGCCCACTACCATCCGTTTTGGCCAGCTGAATAGCCGACTTAATGGCCCGAATACCGCGTAATGAAGCCTGATCTTTCGCTTTCATGGCGGTCTTGAGATCTTGCATGATTTTCTTTTCTAAACTCATATTGTGAGATTCGATTTTGATATTCAAGAAATGGAACGCTTGGCAATTGCTAAAGGTTCCAATTTCCGCAAAGGTGCAGAATTTAAGGGGAATTTGGACTAGAAAGGAAGTAGGAAGCAGTGATAAGATACCACACTTTCAAAGTCTTGAGTAGCAAATCGACAGTAGCGCTTCTTCTCACTCTCGTAAGGCAAAAGCTATTATCTTTGCTTGCCTTTTCCTGCTGAAGGTAAAAGGCGCTAACATTTTCTAATAATCAGGTGGTACCCCGTACTACGACCTGACCATAGGATAAACAGATACGTACATGTACAAGCCCAGAGTTGGCATCAGTATAGGAGACATTAACGGTATAGGACCAGAAGTCATCATCAAAACTTTGCGCGATGAGCGCGTATTGCAGCAATGTACGCCAGTGATTTATGGCTCCAGTAAAGTCATTTCTTACCATAAGAATATTGTCGATCCAGATTTCCATTTTAACGTATGCCGGGAAGTTGGTCAGGCCACCAAGCATAAAGTCAACGTATTTAACTGCTGGCAAGATGCCGTTAATATCGAGTTGGGACAGGCCAAAGCCGAGGGTGGACAGTTTGCCGCTATTGCCTTGGAAAAGGCGGTGCTTGACCTCAAAAATGGAGCACTGGATGCCTTGGTTACGGCTCCCATCAACAAACATGCCATGCAAATGGGAGGCGGTTTCCCCTTCCCTGGGCACACGGAGTACATTACGGATACCCTAGACGCACGCGAAAGTGTGATGTTTATGGTGAGTGATGATCTGAAGATTGGTCTAGCCACTAACCATATCCCCCTTTCGGAAGTCACGCATCAGTTAAACAAGGATCTTATCCTGCGTAAGCTCCAGCTGTTGAATGACACCCTGAAAATGGACTTTGGCTGCGAGCGCCCAACCATCGCTGTACTAGGGCTAAACCCACACGCTAGTGACAACGGCCTCATGGGAGATGCTGAAGAAAAAATCATCCGCCCGGCCGTGGTAGAGGCCAAGAAAAACGGTTTAATGGTCATGGGACCATTCCCAGCTGATGGTTTCTTTGGTTCTGGGCAGTACCGCAAATTCGATGGGGTTTTGGCGATGTATCACGATCAGGGACTTATTCCTTTTAAGTTGCTTTCTTTTGGCCAAGGCGTTAACTACACGGCCGGTCTAAGCGGAATTCGCACTTCACCGGATCACGGCACAGCTTACGACTTGGCTGGTAAAAACGAAGCAGATCCCGCTAGTTTCCGTCGTGCCTTGTATGAGGCAATTGATATTACGCGCCAGCGTAAATCCTATCTGGAGATGCACGACAATCCATTGAAAAAAGTCCAAAAACGGGCAGCTAAGGAGGAAGAAGAGGAAATCATACCGGAGGAAGACAACTAATATATGCTTACTCTGTCTTATATCTAACGGGATCAGTCATCTCTAGAATGAGATGAAATACCGAGATTGAGCCTCACGATAAATTCAAAACATTCCGTGAAAAGAAGTACGCTTATTGTTGGTCTTATTCTTGCTGTGCTTATTGTGGATCAGGTCATCAAGGTATGGGTTAAGACCCATATGCTATACGGCGAGATGATTCCAATTCTTGGTTGGGATCGAGCCCTGATTCACTTCGTCGAAAACGACGGCATGGCCTTCGGTAAGCGCTTCAATATACCGCACGGCAAACTCATTTTGAGTTTATTCCGCATTGTTGCAGCCACTTTATTGGTATTCTTTCTACAATCGCTATTGCGAGATGAGAAGACCCCTCGCGGTGTACTCATCAGCTTTGCGCTGATTTTAGCAGGAGCAGTCGGAAATATTATTGATAGTGCGTTCTACGGCGTACTTTTTTCAGATTCCTATCCACATGGCTTACCCGCTGTATTCATGCCACAGGAAGGTGGCTACAGCTCCTTTCTGCATGGAAAGGTAGTAGACATGTTCTATTTTCCCATATTTAATGGAACCTGGCCAGATTGGCTACCGCTGCTAGGAGGTGAACCCTTTGTATTCTTTGGTCCAGTCTTTAACTTGGCCGATGTTGCTATCAGCGTAGGTGTTTTGCAGATATTGTTTTTTCACCGAAAGTACTTTCAGCAAAAACCAGATACATCTGGCCCAGAAGAACAATTAGCTACTGAGCCTAGTGTAATTGAACACCCTACTACTGATCAGCCAGAAGCAGACCACCCAACTACTGCTCCTCCAGCTCCGTAACGAAAGATCTTACGGCCTCAATGGCCTCTCCCAGTTTATGGTAAGCGATGTGATAAAGCACGTACTTGCCGTCGCGCTCGGTATCTACCAATCCAGCTAGGCGAAGAATACGCAAATGCTGAGAAGTGATTGACTGCTCGAGCTGCAGCGTGTTGTAAATCTTGTTGACGTTGATAGAACCATGACGATCAATAAAGCCCAGAATGCGCATACGCAAAGGATGGGCCAAAGCACGTAATACTTCAGATGAAATTTCTAACTTCTCGTCGTCAATTAAGGTTGGTTTATTCACATTTTTCCTCATAGCAACACGATTGAAACAATAGCTCACGATCCCCCGATGAAAGCCATTCTCAGATAATGGGATTTTAATCTGATTAATAATTAAGTAGCCCGCTATGTGTTTACTAAGAGTGTGGGTTAAATGCGTACGACTGAGAAAAAGAGAAGAGAGCAAAGAGGCAAAGAGACCTTCACATTTTTTTGCTCAGAGCAAAGATCGGATATTTTGCGACTTTTTCAAAACTGCACCGGCCAGTAAAAGAAGTAGGCCGGTCATAGAATCGTGCAAAATATCGAAGGGT
The DNA here is from genome assembly GCA_039816955.1 of Bacteroidota bacterium. Classification (GTDB taxonomy): domain Bacteria; phylum Bacteroidota; class Bacteroidia; order Chitinophagales; family Saprospiraceae; genus Lewinella. The sequence goes on along the minus strand of JBCBWU010000058.1, from coordinate 6,375 downwards.
GATATGATAAAGAAGAAGGTGAAAACCCGGCCACTGGTACAAGACCATGACCGGGTAAGCTCTTAGTGTTTAATAGTGTTGACGATAAAGCAGTTTGGTTTTAGGCTATCCTAGCCCGCTGCCAACTCTTCAACCAATTTCCCAATCTGTGCTAATCTATCCCGGTTCAAGGCGTAGAAAATATATTTTCCTTGCCGCTCTGTTTCGACTACCCCAGCACGCCGCAAGATAGCTAGGTGCTGTGAAGCGACAGATTGTTCCAGGCGTAGACTTACGTAGATATCCGTAACGGCCATGCTGTCGTTTTCGTCAAGCAGATCGATAATTTGCTGGCGCAACTTGTGGTTGACTGCCCGCAATACGATTACTGCTTTGCGCAACTCGGCATAATCCAGCTGGATATTGTCGTTACCGTTGTTGGTTAAAGTTACCGATTCAGTTTTCTGTTTTTCCATCGGTTGGATTTTTTGCATTAGAAAAACGGCACATCCAACTTGACAGAACCAAATACCGTACCAATTTTTCTCTCAAAGCTCTTTTTAAAAATAAAAACACCACCAAGCGGTGGTATGTTCCTAAAACAAATATACAAAAAATAAGATGTCACAAAATGTGATTTTTGTATCAGGACTCAATCCAGTAAACTTGTAGGGGACCAGAGCAATTCTTTGAAGCCCTGTATTTGATGGTCAACCACTACTACGCCCTCGGCTTCTAGCAATTCTTGCATCAAAGTAGGAGTCGAAAAATGGATGCGTCCGCTCAATTCTCCTTTACGATTTACAACGCGGTGCGCGGGCACATCCCCACGGTGTAAGGCTTGATTTAACGCCCAACCCACCATACGAGCTGACCCCAGCGTAAGAAAGTCAGCGATTCTACCGTAAGTCGTCACTCGCCCACTGGGGATCAAACGTACCACGTCGTAAACATTCTCGTAGTAGGTGGGTTCTTTTTTTTCTGCCATTGTTAAGAAATTTTCTATTGGCCGCAAGATCGAGCTTTTTCTGAAGCAAGCGAATTAATGTTCAAGTGCACTTAGAGCGTATGAGCACAATAGTTACCTTTGCGGCCACAAAAAGATAGTGCTATCATGCTGAGCACCAAAGTAAAAGCAAGTTCGATTACTCACCTCACGGATGCCAGGTATTTTGCGGCCTGGGAGACAGAATGGCTCGGGTTTTATCTCTCGCCAGGAGAAGAATATTCAGTAGATGTACGCCAAGTTTCAGCCTTGCAAGAATGGGTGGATGGCGTCAAAATTTGTGGTGAATTTGGCTTTGCCACTGCCGAAGATATCCAAACCGCGATCGACCTACTGCAACTAGATACGATTCAATTGGGCATGCTCACGCCAGATGAAACGCTGGAAGCCTTAGCGGGCAAGGTGGAAATTATCCAAGAAATTGTACCGGAGGCTTACATGAGCGGTGAGGATGTGGAAGAAATGTTGGAGTCCAAGGCAGAACACGCTAACTATTTCTTGCTCAATTTTTCCAAGAGTGGCATCATCGCAAAAGATTTAGAAAGTGGTCATCCTTACACGCTGGCGCAAGTTCAAGATTGGTCAGAGCGCTACCCCATTCTTATCGATATTCAACTCAATGAGACAGGCCCTAAGGCTTTCACGGAACAAACTGCAATAAAAGGATTTGCCGTACGCGGTGGAGCGGAGGAGAAAGTGGGCTATAAAAGTTTTGATGAACTGGATGACTTCTTCGAGGCCCTGGAAGTACTAGTATGATTAATTACCGCATCATTGTTCGCGTACTGGGGGTCCTCCTCTTGATTATCGGTGCACTGATGTGGACCGGCATTCCCTTTGCCTATTACTTTGCATCCAATGACCTCCTGCCATTGGTGTGGTCCGGCCTCGTCTGTGTTGGTGTTGGTGGGCTGATGCGCGTGGTCAAATTAGGTGATGACCGCTCGGTTCGTAAGCGAGAAGGTTATCTGATCGTGGCCCTGGGATGGTTGACGATGGTGAGCTTTGGGATGCTACCCTATTTGCTCAGCGGTGTGATACCTGGCGTCCCCTCCGCGTTTTTTGAAACCGTATCCGGTATGACCACCACAGGCGCGTCGGTGCTCAACGATATTGAAGCGCAACCACCGGGCATCCTCTATTGGAGAAGCCTCACCCAGTGGATTGGTGGCATGGGAATCATTGTACTAACGGTAGCGATTTTTCCCCTGCTGGGAATTGGTGGAGTAGAACTCTTTGTGGCAGAAGCTCCCGGACCCACCAGTGATAAGCTTCACCCTAGAATTAGCGAAACAGCCAAGCGCCTATGGCTCATCTACGTAGGGCTTACCTTTGTCCTAACCGTCATTTTCTTCCTGGAGGGTATGACGCCCTACGAAGCTATTAACCACGCTTTTACCACTATGGCCACTGGTGGTTTCTCAACACGTAACGCCAGCATGGCGGCCTTCCCGCCCATTATACAGTATACCACCTGCCTGTTTATGCTACTAGCCGGCGTGAATTACACTATCATCTATTTCGGCTTGAAAGGAAAATTCAAACGAGCCTGGTCCAGTGAAGAATTTCGCACCTATCTACTGCTCGTTGGATTATTCACAGTAGCCGCCACGATAGCAGTGCACACTTCCGTAGAGATTAGTTGGGAGCAAGCTTTTCGGGATAGTCTTTTTCAGATTGTTTCGCTCATTACCACTACGGGTTTCGTCTCTGCTGATTACACCAACTGGTCAGGCGGACTAACGTTTTTCTTCTTTATCCTACTATTTATGGGAGCCTGTGCGGGCTCTACTAGTGGAGGCATCAAGATTGTTCGGCATTTGGTATTCTTCAAAAATTCAGCTCTGGAATTCAAGCGAATTATTCACCCCCGGGCCATGGTCCCTTTACGTTTAAATGGCGCTAGAGTCCGCGGGCGTATTCTTACCCACATTATCATATTTCTACTTCTTTACCTTTCCCTCTTTGTGCTAGGGTCTTTAGTGCTATCAGCTATGGGACTAGACTTCTTAACGGCTATTGGTGCGGTGGCTACTTCCCTGGGCAATGTAGGGCCAGCTATTGGAAAAGTAGGACCGGTAGATAATTTCGCCTGGATGTCGGATGGTGTCAAACTGTTCCTGGCCTTCTTCATGCTGCTTGGACGTCTGGAGCTATTCACCATACTAGTGCTGTTTACGCCTTATTTTTGGAAAGCGAATTAGTCCACCTGCGCTGGGAGCTACGGTGGTGAATTAGAGTGAGAATTAGAATTAGAGTGAGAATTAGGGTGGCCCGCCAAAGGCTCCGGCCGGTTTTCAATAATATTCAATAGTTCTTTCAGCTACAACAATTGGTCGGCCGTCTCTTCTTTCAATTTTCAAAGTCCAATTTCCATTTTCGTCATACTGGTATTCTCTGCTATATGAAGATTCCAGGACGTCAGGACCTAACTGAATTAAACTGGAGTGGTGAGTCAAGTTTTCGAATTGATCAAAAACGTATATGGACTCTGCAATGATCTCTCCTTGGTGGTTAAGCTGTCGCCAGTTTTTAGTTTTGCGTTCTTCTTCATAGCTGTATTCCGATATTTCCTCTACTACCAGGTTCTCTTCTGCATCTAGCTGCCGGAAGCTCAGAACATTGCTCAAAGAGTCGTATTTGGTGATTTCAGTAATAATCCCTTTTCTTTCAATGGTTTCAATTTTTCTCCCGCTGTTATCAAATATGTTTTCGACAGTTGCAAAGACTTCATCATTGACCACACTAGAGACGGTGATCAAGGAGTCTTTATCATCGTATTCGAACTTCTCACAACGAGTTATATCGTCCGCTGTACTCCAGCACTCCTCTACTTTTTTCCCTTCTTCATCATATGCATAGACAACGCTTTGCGCGCACACTCCACTTTCAACATCCTCCTCCGAATATTTATAACAAGCATAAAGCTGGTTTCCAGTAGTGTCATAACGAAAGCTGTTCTCTGCTCTTACCGTCCTCCCCTTTTCCAGAACAGTTTCCTGCAATAGCTGTCCTACCGCATCATATTCATATTTGTAAACAGTCTTGATTTCTTTGTCTTCAAGGACCGTTTTTGAACTTAGTTGATCCCCTGCATATTCATATCTGGTGATCAATTCTGTTTGTGTATCCGAAAAGGATGGGATAAAGATGGTCTTTTCAAGAATGAGCTTTCCGTCTTGTCTAAATTCCTGTAGGGAGTAGTGATAGTCAGGGGTTACTTCAAACAACTGCTCGCCTTTTTCGACACCCTCCGGTGTTTCGACAGCTTTAAAATGCTTGGTCTCAATACGACGAATGGCATTTTGAGCATCCGATTGAACTGTCAGGTAGAACATACCTACCAATAATAGTACGATCCCTTTTTTCATCTTATCTGTTTGTGCCTAATTTGGGTTTGTATTCAGAATTCAAATCTTTACTAAGTCTTAATGCACGGTTATTATTCCAAAGTAAGGTAATCTTTACGGTTAAGATCAGAAAATCTCCACCCGCTATCGCTATTATTGTCCTTTGGATGATCTCCGCCAACCAAGCCGCTGCGTAGTTGGCAAACTGTAACTTTAAATGTCTATGCAAACCATTTGGCTCGACCCACAGGATGACCGCACCGTTTGGATTATTGACCAACGCGCACTGCCGCACGAACTGGTGCACGAAGCATTACGCACTAGTGAAGATGCAGCCCGAGCCATAAGGGAAATGCACGTGCGTGGGGCACCGCTCATTGGTGCTACCGCTGCCTGGGGCCTGTATTTGGCGGTGCGAGAGTATGATCAGCAAGAAGATTTTCGCAGCTATATTAAAGCAGTAATCAATCAACTGCAGCAGACCCGCCCCACGGCAGTAGATCTGTTCTATGCTCTGGAGCAAGCCAGCACTGCAATTCTAGCTGCCCCAGTGGAAGAGCGCATTCAAGCAGCAAAAGTAGCAGCCGAGCGCTTTGCCATGGAAAGTGCTGCCCAATGCCGGGCTATCGGCGAATTTGGCCTTCCGTTGATTGAAGAAATTGCGGCAAACAAACCCGGTAAAGTCGTTAATATCCTAACGCATTGCAATGCCGGCAAACTCGCTTGCCTAGCTTATGGCACGGCTACCGCCCCCATCTATTTGGCTCACGAAAAAGGTATTCCCATCCACGTATGGGTAGATGAGACGCGCCCACGCAACCAGGGCGCCCGCCTCACGGCCTACGAGCTGGGCGAAGCAGGAATTCCTCATACCGTGATTGTGGATAATCTGGGTGGCCACCTCATGCAGCATGGCCAGGTAGACATCGTCTTTGTAGGTACCGACCGCACCACCCGAACAGGAGACGTTGCCAATAAGATTGGTACCTATTTGAAGGCACTAGCAGCCTACGACAATGATGTACCCTTCTACGTAGGACTACCGACCAGTACCATCGACTGGAGTATTAGCAATGGCTTAACTGAAATTCCGATTGAGGAACGCGGCGGGCAAGAAGTAACGCACATCTACGGCTGGGAAGAAGGCAAAAACCGCAATGTTCGTTTGACACCAGAAAAAAGTCCGGGCCTCAACTACGGCTTTGACGTGACACCCGCCAAGTATGTAACGGGCCTAATCACGGAACGTGGGGTATGTGCCGCTAGTGAAGAGGGATTGTTGGGATTGTTTCCTGAGAGGCAGGGGTAGATAGGTGTGTTGGTTCTTCTGTAAAAATGATCGTAAGTACCCTGCCGAAGAGACGCATTGCAATGCGTCTGTACATCAATGACCGTAACTGTTGATTTTTACACCTGCGTATTTGTGTGTCAGTAATTGATTCATGGACGTTGAATTGGTTAGTCCTCCTTCGCTAAAGCTGCGGCGGACACGTTGGTTTGATAGTTAGAAGGTTGGCGTTCTAGATGTCTGATGCTGCCTCCCTGCCTTTCACTTTCTTCGACCGCCAGAGTGCAGTAGCGACGGAAATTCACGACACTCTCATTTTGATTGAAAAATTGACAACTAATTGGAGAGTTAGGTGAAATAAGGATTAGAAATTTGATCCATAGTGATAATAGAGGAAGATTTGAATTCCAGTAGTTTGGGGAAATACATATATTATAGCGGTTTGAATGAAATACTTGAAATCCAGCTTAGATATAGGAGCATTTTTATGCAAGGCATAAATCCATGAGCCAATTATTGAAAAGAGAGTACTCAATATGACATGCAATTGGATAAGTTGACAAGATATTCTGTTTTAGTGGTCAAAGAGATAGGCTTCATATTGCCTTAGTTTAACGAAGCTTAGTAGTAGTAGTATAGATCTATGGCAACTTTGATAAATTGTGCAAAAAATCAAGGTTAAACGCATCAAAATCACCTCTGCCCATGAGAGCAGTATTCTGTAACTTTAAGGCAGTATTCCAAACATGGCG
>JBCBWU010000057.1:0-36558 GCA_039816955.1 Bacteroidota bacterium | reverse complement strand
ATCCTTGGAAGGCCTGGAAGTTCCAGCGCAAGTCACCTACATTAACCGAGCCCGTGTTGTAATAGGCATCGTATTTGTCGGTATGGGTAACGCCTTCCCAGGGTGTTCTATCGAAAATGGAGAAGCGGTCCAAAACCTGGTATACCCCTACCGTAAAGGGACTGAGGTTGTACCAGTGAATACCACCAGCTCGAACGCCGAAAGAACCATATTCGGTCCGGAAGTTACCGTAGAAATTTAGGCCCAAGTTGACGGAGAAGACATTGTCTACCGCCCCAGTTCCTAAATAAGGAGTAAAGAAGAACAATTCTGTGCCGAAGCTTGAACGACCGTTAGGCCGGGCCAGGACATTCATTGAAAGCATCGGTTCCCGATACCCGTCTCCCACCCCGTAGGTACGCTCAAAAGGCGCTAAGTTGGGATAAGGGTCAGTCATATCCCGACCGTAGAGGAAGAGACGGTAATAACCAAAGACCGTCAACTTTTGTGGCCGCTTCTTGAGTTGTTGATCTCCCATTTGGGGTATCAGCATATTCAAGCGAGCGGTAGAATCATCTTCGACCGCATAGGCCGAAGGGGTTACCCATTGTGTTGCTGCGGTTAGGTCGCCGGGTGGCCGATATTGGGCGGTGGCCGTCTGCCAGAGTAAGCCAAAAAGTAACAGTAGTGGCCCTGCTCTGCGCAGTGAAGGTAGGATCGAAAACCATCTTGTGCGATGTCGATCTCCTGCGTAGTGGTGTACCATAGGCAATTGCTTATAAGCGTATTGAATAATAGTTTTATCAGGTACGGATTCAGTATTACAAACTTTTTGCGCAAGTGGACAAACCACCACGCAAACACGGTGTTATACAAATGTAATGAACGACCTATTGATTCTTGAATAAAAAGCTACATCAAGCCTACATCGGCCTATTTTTAGCTACATCATTAGTACATCATATCCATATTTTCTTGGCCTTTTTGCCAGTATTACCTAATTTTTGCAAACACTTTATTTAAGAATGCAAATAAATACCAATAAGAGCATGCGTACGCTAAGTCTATTACTCACCCTGCTAGGTCTGTGCGGGGGTAGTATCCTGCTAGCGCAGGAGGAAGGACCGATCAAAGTAGAAATGGTACAGGAGGACGGAAAATGGACGCTCCTTCGCGGGGGCGAGCCCTACTTCGTAAAAGGGGTAGGTGGAACCGATTTCCTGGATCAGGCAGCAGCCTACGGCGCGAATTCCATTCGTACCTGGAGCCCTGACAATGCTAAATTCTATTTGGATGAAGCTCACAAACGCGGTATGACCGTATTGATGGGTTTGTGGGTTGGCCAGGAACGCCAGGGATTTGATTATGATGACCCGAAGGCGGTAAAAGCACAGTTGGAAGGATTCCGCGCCGTGGTAAAAGAGATAAAAGATCACCCGGCCCTATTAATGTGGGGGGTGGGAAATGAGTGTGATCTCTTCTACGCCAACTTCAAAGTGTGGAACGCTATCGAAGACATTGCCGCAATGATTCACGAGGAAGATCCCAATCACCCAACCATGACCGTAACGGCAGGTTTGGATGTGGCAGAAGTACAACTCGTTAAGGAACGGGCGCCAAGTATTGACATTTATGGCATCAACACTTACGCTGGTCTACTAGGTGTAGGTAAGGAACTGAAGCAGTACGGTTGGGATCGTCCTTATATGATCACCGAGTGGGGTCCTAACGGACACTGGGAAGTACCAAAGACTGCCTGGAATGTTCCGCTAGAGCAAACGAGTAGTGAAAAAGCAGTTTCTTATCAGGAACGCTACGAAAAAGGAATTGCCAACGACCCGGAACAGTGTGTTGGTTCCTACGTATTCCTCTGGGGACACAAGCAGGAGACGACTGGGACCTGGTACGGCGTATTCCTGGAGGATGGTTCAGAAACAGAAGTAATGGACGTACTCGAGTACGTTTGGACCGGTAGCTGGCCACAGAATCGTGCTCCACACATCAGCTCCTACAAAATAAATGGTCAAGTCCCCGCAAATAGTGTTTACACCAAGCCTGGGGCTGTCTGCACCATTGATGTTGATGCTTACGATCCAGACAATGATCCTTTGGCTTATCGTTTAGAGCTCCTACCGGAAAGTACGGATATCCGTTCTGGTGGTGACGCCGAGGCCAAACCTGAGCCGATGGAATTCAAATTGATCCGTTCGGAAAATGGCAAGATCGAATTCCGGGCACCAGTTAAGAAAGGCCCATACAGGATGTTCTTGTACTTATCTGATGGTAACAACAACTCCGCTACGGCAAACATTCCTTTCTTCGTTTCTGACGATACATAGTGATCGTCCAGTTCTCGGAGAACTCTGAGTTCTCCAAGAACTACTCCAGACTGAGAAACCAGTCAATCAAGTCTTTTTCGTCTACGATGCCCCAGCTATGTGGATGCCGGGTGCCATCGGGCAAATAGCCCTTATCGCGCGTAGTGATAAGGGTTACTTTTTGGTGGCTACAAACACGCAGCGCGTTAACTAGGGCTGCCAGGTCAATCGCGTTCATAGCGTAGTAGTCTTTGCCACGTGCTGTCATCCACCATACTCATCGAATTTAGTCAATACTTAGTCGAGTTCCAAGTTCACTTCTCCTAAAACAAGCCTATTATCTAATTGAATTTGAACCATTTAACCCCAAAACCCTATAAGATGCTACCCGGTCATTCCAAGATACCAGAGCATTCTGGCACCGACTTCAAACACCGTAGGGCCTTTTCAAAAGCGAGAGAACTACTGCAGAAAAAGATTCCCAAGAGAAGCCCTTCTTCCACTTCCCCCAAAGCCCCCTATCAATCCGCTTATGCGGGCTCTGGAAAGCTACCGTGGGTGTTGCAGTTCATTGGAGCGCTTGTGGCACTGGGTGCGATCATCACCCTTGGTTACGTTCTCATTTCCAACTACTACGCTGACCCACCTTTTGCCGCAACTAGTTTTGAGCTCAAGCAGCAGCAAATCAAAGCGGAAAAAGAACGCGCTTACCAAATCATGGTCGACACCGGAAACGCCTATCTGGCCCATTGTGAATCGGAACAGGCCCACCTAGAATTCGCTCAAGCGCTAAGAATTGACGAATACGGAAAGGATGCCCGGGTGGGCTTGACCAAAGCCTTGATCCTGCGCTGTCGAACAGAAGGAAAATACTGTGAAGTGGCTGATGACAATCTGACCTATGTTCTAAGGATGAAGTACGCTGTTGCAGATGACTTCGACTTCTTCTTGGCGACGGTGACTCCTGTGGTACATAAGTGAAGAAATTCTCGGAGAACTAGGTTAAAAAAGGAGGAAGGAGAATCTCAACCCGCGTCCTCTTAAGGCTCAATTTAGTTCACCCACCGTTTCATTAGTGCTGGCAACACAATTATGTCCGACAACAAAGCCGTCAACACGGTAAAGGCACAAAGCAAACCGAAGGTACTCACCGAGACTACGCCACTAAAACCAACGACCAGGAAACCACACACCAAGGCGATAGTGGTAGAAAGTAATGCGCCTCCCGTATACTGCAGGGCCTTATCCATGGCCGTGACGGTATCATCTCCCGCTTTACGATACACCTGAAACTTATTCATTAAGTGAATGGTATCGTCCATAGCTACGCCCAACATGATAGGAGCCAACATAGCGTTTGCCGCCTCCAGGTCAATGCCTAAAAGCACCATGAGTAAGATAGTAAGGGTTAGTGGCAAGAGGTTAGGTAGGAGAGCCAGAATGCTGATTTTCCAATCGCCAATGAAATAAACGAGGATGCCAAAGGCCACTAGAAAGGCCAGGCCGAAAGAGCGAAACTGGGTTTGTAATATAAACTGATTGAGCTGGGCAAACAAGGCCAAAAAACCGTGCACATCCAATTGATAGACTTCTTCGGGAAAAGACTGACGAAAAGCAGCTTCGATTTCCGCTAGCAGTGATTCCAATTGCTTCGTTTCTAACTCCTTAACGTTGACTGCGATATTTACTTCCTTAAAATCATCAGCAAAAAGGGAAAAGAAAGAATTAGCCTGCTCCTGTTGATTTTGGATGACCTCTGGTAGCCGCACCTGACTGAATACGGATAATTGTGTCGTACGCTTTTCCAGAAAGGTGCGAAAGTTAATGATAGATATCGGAGTAGCCAGTTGTCCCAGACTATCTATTCGCGATTGAAAATCAGCGAGCCGATCCAGTTCTGCTTCTTGGAGAAAGGTCTCCCCATCTGTACGGCTGATGTTGATTTGAAAACGGGCATTCCCCCCCAGGGCATCCTCAATGGCAAACAGGTCGGTCTTGGCACTCCCCTCCCCTAGCAGATGCAAAGAATCGGTATTCACTTCCAGGCGGCTTAAGCTAAAAAGGCCCAAACCAAAGGCTACCGCAGCTAGCAATAAGATGGTATGGCTGCGGTGCGTTGTCCAGTGGTTAATCCGTTCCACCAACTGGGCCACATTAATTTTTGGCAGACTGTGCTGCTGCCTCAAATCGGTCAAAAAACTAAAACCAATTGTGCAGATAACGTAAACCAGGGAAAAAGCCAGCAGCATACCGCAGAAGGTAAAGATGCCCATGACTTTAAAAGCTGGAAGGGGTGACAAATACAAGGCCAGGTAGCCAACAATAGTAGTGAGCGTAGTGTACCAGCAAGGCTTCCAGCTTTTCTGTAACGCCAAACTGATCTGAGCAGCGCGATCAAGCGTTGGAGCAGCATTCGCCTCTCGGTGAAAAATGTTGATGACATGGACCGCATCACTCACGCTGTACACCATAAGGATGGTGGGAATCAACATAGAAATGAGATTCAACGAATATCCCATGGCAGTCATACTGCCCATCAATACACTCACCGGAACCGCTATGGCGATGAGGGCAATGGGGACGTACTGCCAATGTGGTAAAAGGAACAGCAGTAGAATTAGGATCACTACTATAGTAGCTACCGCAAAAAAGTTACTCTCCTCGTAGATGGAGGCATTAAAGGCTTCATTGAGAATAGGTTGCCCCGAAACAATGGCTTGAGGAATCACCTCATCAAACACGGCGCGTACCGACTCAACGATCTCGTTTCGTCGGCTTTCGATTTGGTCAGTAGGATCCAACTGGGCATAGAAGAACACCGCTTGGCGTTCCAGGTTAACGAGTTGCTTTTTAACCGCTGGCAGCTCGTTCAGTAGGCGATCCAATTGCTCCGGACTACGCCCCTCCTGATAAACGGGCCGGTAGTAGAGTTTTCGGTTAGAGTAAACCGGATAGCGCGCGTTAGCCAGGCTAAAAGTAGCCGTAACATCTGGCAATGAATCTACAACTGTGTGCAAGCGCTGTAGCAATCCAATCGTTTCAAAAGCGTAGCTTTCCTCAGCCGGAATCATGGCAATGATAATCTCATCGCTACCTCGATCTTGCTGAAAACTCAGGTATTTCTGATAATCAGGATTGTCCTCCAAAAACCAGATGGAAACCGCATTATTAATACGCAGATTGAGTGCCACGGAGACTGCTCCTGCTAAGGTCATAGCCGCCAACAAGACCACAATCCACCAGCGGTGAGTTAGCACAAAAGATACAAATTTGTCGAAGGTATTTTTCATGGCGATACATGCTCAACGACGGGCAAGCAGCCTAAGTTCGACCTACTCCGCCTATTCCGCGACAATCTGGGTTACATGAGACGTACTACTATTAACTACATCATAAGCAAAGGCACCAAAATGCCCATGATGAGATAAGGAAACTGATATTCCCACAAGTTCCTCACCAGCAAACAGCATCGGGATGCCGGCGGGGCTTTTGCGAATACGATAATCGGTTGCTATAGCTCTTGTCTGCTTGATATAGTTGGAATATAATGCCCGCCGTAAACGAGAACGTTGCCCAGCTACATCATCTGTAGATAATTCAACTTTACCAATTTGCACGTTCTCCCAGATAGAGCTATGAGGTAGTGCTACACTGTGGATGTAAGACGAATCCTGTTCCACAATCACATAGCAACTTCCACCTTGGTAGCGAACGCTGTAAATAGCATTACCGGCATCTTGAGTCGTTAAATACGCCGTAACGAGCTGCTGGGGTGCATACTTTCGTGCTGCCCCTTGTTGCACACTGAGCTTGTACGCACTTTCCTTCGCGCTCCATAGCGTCCATACGAGTCGATCAGGAGTCGTGGAGTTTTCAATGCGTACCCGTTCCTGCGCGGTGAACACTTTTCTCAGGTATCCAGCTCGCCGCCAATTGTGGTATTGGGCAGCGTATTGCAGATCGACAATATCATTCCCAATCATTAGGCGTCTACCTTGGCACTGATAACGTCTAGTGCCGCCTTAACGGTCAACATTTCCTCCATAGCTTCGTCCTCGATTTCAATATCGAACTCATCCTCCACATCCAGAATGATATCTACCAAGTGGGCAGAATTGATCTCTAGATCTTTGATAAAATCTGTTTCCGCAGTGAGTTGCTCCAGTGCTTCTTTGTTCTGCACGTAGGGCGTGATAATGCGTTTGAGGGTGGCTATTCGTTCTTCTTGCATTGGTTTTGTTTTTATATTCTTCGGAACGCGATGAATCGCGTCGTTACAGCAATATGTTTGGCGATTTTCAGTGGCTTGCATCCCAGCGTTTTAGCAGCAGGCAGGCGTTTACATCACCGAAACCGAACCCGGCTTTAGCGATAACGTTCACGCTGCTATCTTCTCGCAATTCGCGTACGATTTGATTGGTATCAACAAGCTCGCTCACGGCCGGATGTACATCCTCACAATTAATGGACGGGAACACAAAATTATCGTGTAAGCCCAATACTGCTGCGACGGTCTCAATTGAGCCGGCAGCGCTGATACAATGGCCGACCATTGCCTTAAGCGAATGGATCATCGGAAAGTCAGCTCCCTTGCGGCCTAGGGCTATCGTCCAATTCTGGATTTCATCGGGATCCTTCATGGTCGCGGTTAAATGACCATTGATAAGATCTACTTCTTCGGGCTTTATCTGCGCATTGTGTAAGGCAGCTGTGATGCAGCGTTGGACAGCGGTAGCGTTTGGTGCGGTCATTGTTCCTCCCAGCCGTTGACCACCGGAGTTTACTGCACCACCCAGTACCTCAGCGTAAATGGTGGCTCCCCGTTCTAGAGCGCTATCCAGTCGTTCCAACATCAACGCTCCGGCCCCACTACCCGGCACAAAGCCCATTGCGGTAGTGCTTAATGGCCGAGAAGCGGCTTCGGGTTGATCATTCATTTTGAAGTTCATGACCTTCATGGCATCAAAGCCACCCCAAATGTACGGGCCACTATCACTAGCGCTACCCACCAGCATGCGTTTGGCGTGGCCTAGGACAATGCGTTCGTAGCCCAAGATAATTGCCTCTGTTCCAGTGGTGCAGGCAGAAGAATTGGTGGTAACCTGATTACCCGTCCCTAAGATACCTCCTAGATAAGCACTCACACCACTGGCCATAATCTGCGGCACCGTGGTACTGCCCAATCGCTTTACCTTCCCGCCATCCAGTTTGTAGGCGGCCTCGCGCATCTGATCAACACCGCTATTACCCATTCCAAACACAATTCCGGTATCCCAATCTGGTTCGGCATCTTTGGGTCGTCGTTCCAGGCCAGCATCTTCCCAGGCATCTACCCCGGCCATACAGCCATAGAGAATACCGCTACTCCGAAAGTTTCGTAGTTGCAGTGGCGTCAGGTAGCGCAGTTTCATCTCTTCTGTTACCTCCGGCTCACCAGCAATACAGCACGAAAACTTCATCTCCGCTAGCCTTTCGTAATAGCGAATACCAGAGCGACCAGCACGGATAGCCGCGCCAAATGCTTCCAGCCCCACACCGTTGGGGGCCGCTACGCCCATGCCCGTTATGACTACGCGCTGCTTCATTTTATAACTTTTTTGTCATGCCGGCCAAAGTTCCTTTACACACCAATTCGTCTTGTTCATTATACATCGCCACTTCGCATTTTAGCTTCCCAAACCGAAAGTACTGCCGTGCGGCTTCTACCCGCACTCGCTCTCCCGGATAAACCGGCTTAAAGTAGTCAACAGCTTGGCTCGACAAAGCCACTCCCGGCACTTGCCCAGCAGCAATTTGGTCACGTAACAAGTAGATACCTAGGCATACCACGCCAATCTGCGCCATACACTCCGTCAAAATTACTCCTGGCGTAACCGGATGATCCTTGAAGTGGCCTTTGTAGAAAAAGGCGTCCCGCACAAAACGATAATATCCCACTACCCTATCCTCCGTCAGTTCATTGAGCTCATCCACAAAGCGGAATCCTTCGCCGTAAGGCAGCAATGCTAATACCTGTTGTCTTATGTTTTTGTCTACTTCCATTCAAATCATCTTTTCCCAATTCTACCGCGAGTGTAACGAGCCTTTAACCGCGAGCAAGGCGAGCTTCAACCACGAGCGCCAACGAGTCCAACCGCGAACGATAGTGAGCTTTCCCGTGAGCGCAGCGAACTTTCCCCGCGAGCACCAGCGAGCCTACCTCATATGCTCTCCCCCATCCACCGGTATCACCGCACCGTTAATCCACAGTGCCTCATCCTTCACCAATAATCCTACCACCTTGGCCACATCCTCCGCTTGGGTTAACCGACCAAAGGGGTTGCGTTGCAGACTGTGTTCTATCAGTTGTTCATGCCCAGGGATCATGCGTAAGCTTGGGGTATTGGTCGTACCTGCCTGTACGCAGTTGGCACGAATACCGAAAGGTGCAAACTCCAGGGCGATATTCCGTGTAATGGCTTCCAGTGCCGCTTTCGCAGCAGACACGGCAGCGTAATTCCGCCAGGCTTTCTTATTTCCTTCACTCGTAAAGCTGATCACACTCGCTGGATTCGCAAAAAGTCCCTTGCTGTGACAATCCTTCACCCAGTCAAAAAGGCTGGTTGCCATGGCCTCTATCGTTAATCCAAAATCGTCGTTACCAAGTGCCGGACCATCATCGTTTAGCATAGGCTTTAAGTTCCCTTTCGCTATACTATGTACCAGAACTCTTAGTCGGCCAGTAGCTCCCAAATGCTGTGCTAAGGCCTCACAAATCTCCGCTCGCTTATCCGCCCGGATGGCATCCATGTTGTAAGACATCACTTCAACTCCGTACGCGCGCAGGCGTTTCCACTCCTGCTCCAATTCGCGCAGCCGCGAGCGGCGATCACGGTGCACAATGCACAGGTGCATACCCTGGCGAGCCAGCTCGTGGGCCGTTGCCAAGCCTAGTCCTGATGATCCGCCTAGTAGAAGTGCGTGGTTTTGCATAGGAGGGTAAGGGAATTAGAATTAGAATTAGGGTTAGAATTTATCGGTCCGGTGAACACTGTAACCTTCTTAATTAAAGTAAAATTCGGTTACGCAAAATGAAAGTTTGGAGTTTCTAAACGCTCTAACCATCAAACCAACTAACTACAGCCGACGTAGGAGGCTGAACTAACACAACTAAATTCACTAACCAGGGCCGCAGGCCCAACCAACTCGTTCCCGAGTGTCTCCCGACACGAGGATAGAAAGTCATAAACTCACCACTCCAGTAAAACTCGCTGCGCCGAAAATCCAGGTCCAAAACTCAACATCAAGCCCTTCTCACCTTTGGGAACCCCACGTTCCATAAAACGTTCCAATACGTAGAGTACTGTAGCGCTTGACATATTGCCATAGAGCCGTAGGACTTCACGCGTATCTTGTATGCTCTTGCCCAGCGTACCGAATAAATCCTCTACTGCTTGCACAATTTTGCGACCGCCTGGGTGAAAGACCAAGTGATCTACTTCCTCTATTCGGGTACCAGCCCGTTCCAAAAACGGATGGATAATATCACTAAAGTGCGACTTTATTTTCTCTGGTACCGTTTGGTCTAGGATCATATGCAAGCCGCTATTTTTCAAAGCGAAACCCATCATGTGCTGTGCATCGTAAAAGTGGTACATTTCTTCGTGTAGAATTTGGGGACCTTCATCATCCGGATGAGAAGATAACAAGGCGCAAGCACAGCCGTCGCCGAAGATTGCAGCACTCACTACGTTGACCATACTGAAGTCTTGCTGCTGGAAAGTAGCCATAGGTGACTCTACTGCGATAACAGCGGCTCGCTTACCAGGATTGGCTTTCAGGAAGTTGTTGGCGTAAATCACACCTGACACACCCGCTGCACAGCCCATTTCCGTTACCGGTAAACGGACAATATCCTGCCGCATACCCAAACGGTTAATCAAGTACGCATCCACCGAAGGTATCATGAAACCGGTACAACTTACCGTTATGATGTAGTCAATATCTTCGGGTTTCCATTTGGCTTTAGCCAAGGCAGAACGTAAACTCTCTTCGCTCAAGGCAATGGCCCCTTCCATGTAGCGATTATTGTTCTCCTCAAAGCTCCGCGACAGAAACATCTCCGGCGCATCAATGATGGAATAGCGATGGTCTACTCCGGCATTGCGAAAAATCTTTAGCACCTTTCGTCGAAAACGATCCTCCTGTCCACTTAGCCAGGCCTCGATATACGGCAGGATTTCCGCAGTCGATCTAGTATAAGGTGGAAGTGCTTTCGCAACAGTGGTAATCTTTACCATACTATTCTGTTCGTTTCAAGTCCTTTATCTAAAATGCAATTAACTATCCTCCGCTGGAGGTTGTAATATCCATTGATAGCGAAAAGCCCAACGCCACTTGATCCCACTCCTCCAATTCGGCAATCGTTTAGCTAAACTTTGCAAC
Source organism: Bacteroidota bacterium (assembly GCA_039816955.1). GTDB lineage: Bacteria > Bacteroidota > Bacteroidia > Chitinophagales > Saprospiraceae > Lewinella. The sequence goes on along the minus strand of JBCBWU010000057.1, from coordinate 25,837 downwards.
TCTGTCCGATGGAAGCCCCGCAGGATCGACAATAGGCCATCTTCCCGTACCATCTTATTGGAATGAAACCAAGTAAGTAGGCTAAAGAGGAAGTACGCTAATTTTGATCGCTGTAAATCGTTGACCACGATACCAACTTCGGTCCTCGGCGCAAAACGCTTGAGCAAAGTAGCTATATCTTCATCAGAGAAATGATGTAAGAACAAGGTACAAAGGACAATATCAGTAGACTGATTTTCCAGTTCGGGATCCGGCAGGATCGTACACATATAACGTATCTCGGGATAATTGGCAGATAGCTCCTCGGCGTAGGCAATGGTATCTGCGTTGGCATCAATTCCTAGCAAATCAAGCTTAATGCCTTGGGTACGCCCCCAACGGGCCAGCATGCGGAGCATGTCACCGTTTCCGCAGCCCAAATCCCAAATCCGAACTGACTTATGTGGTTGAATACTGGATATTAAACGACTAACGCCGCTTAAAGTAATACGATTGCCTCCCAACCAGTGGTTAATTCGAGCTATTTCGTCAAGAGAATGACGAAGTGTTTCACCCGCCAGGGCAAAATCGTCCATGATCTCCGTTTCTTGACTGCGCTGGCGAGTATCGATCCACATAATTGAAATGACAGGGGTGCTGCGCAAGAAAGGCAAATTGTCTTGCGGTTGTTGGACAGATGGGAAGAAGATTTGTCCGGGATTGGAAATTAGATGCGATTCGTAGGCCCAGAGATTGTAACACCAGCTAGCTGAAGTTCCATTTCCGATCAACAAGCAGGGGTACGAGTACCGGGTGACAAGAGCAAAAGGTTGTCTTGCGGATAATACCAACTGGTAAATTTACCCAGCCCTTCCTGGGCAGGTCCACCGGTTAAACAGCCGCGCTTGGTGAAGGTAGAACCGTTGCAGGGGCATTCAAAACTCTCGGAATCTATAGAATAAACTACCGTGCAAACATCGCCTGGGCACCCTAAGTCAAGTACCTCAATTTGGTCTTCCGTAATGCGATGAATACTAACTTCTCCCAGATTTGGAAATGCTAAAGTTCTCAACTCTCCCACCGCGGGTGTATCAACCAAACCTAGTGCGAGAGCTGGCACAACTGCAAAAGGTGGACTGATGGCATTGAGCGTAGGATCAGCTGTGTTGGTGATCCGTACACGGTAGACCCCCTCTATGTTTTCGGGTAAAACGCAGCGGCAAAATTGATCTTCCGCAGGTGTTTGGGTAATTAGAAGTGTAGTGGATTGATCATCTGCTACCAGTAGAATATCCAATAATTCCACATCTAGACTTTGCCACTGTAGGTTAAGAAACCCTCCTGCCGGTTGTTGGGCCGCAAAGGTCATATTCCAACGCAGTTGAGGTGCTTGTGATAGCACGGTGCTATCGTCGTCCAGACAAGCCGCCAGGGTAATGGAGCTGAAAACACTAAGTCCAATGGCACGATAGCTAATCTGGTTAAAAGTTCTACGATCCATAGTGCGTGGCTTTAGGGGTTAAAGACAAAAAACGCGCAACATCCGAGGGTAGCTACTCTACCTTAGCCATGCGTTTGCCTAATAAAGAACGGCAAGGCCGCCGGAATACGCGTCAGTAAAGAAACGGATCGATCAAAGAGTTGATTGCGGGCGAATAGTCGACTGAAGAGTCGGCCGGCTTGCAAGCGGCGACGAAATTGGTTTTGCCACGTCTGGGTGTAGCGTTGTTCTAAGGTAGTACGGTCTGACAAATCCCCGTTTAAATACTGAATGAGGAGCTGAGAAAGTAGTTGGGCACTGCTGATGGCCATCCCCATACCATTACCACAGAGTGGGTGAATCATACCGGCACTATCGCCACACATGAGTACATGTTGGTGGACTCGTTCCTTATCCGCAAAAGAGATCTGACTAATGGTAAGTGGGGCATCAAAGAGTGGCGTAAAATCCCGAAAACAGGCCGCTAAGTGCGGATTTTGGGAGACAACCGCACTTTCAAATTGCTCAATATTCCGGTAGGACTTAAACGCCTGATAATCGGTCAGATAGCAAACATTGATACGACCATCTTCTACTTTGGAGACCCCACAATAGCCGCCAGCAAAATTGTGTAAGGCCACCAGGTTATCCGGGAAATCTCCCGCAAAATGACGCTTAACAGCCAGGTAAGGTGTTCGTTGTTGGATAAAGGAACGATGCTGTTCCTTATCCAGGCGAGATCGTTTGCCGTAGGCTCCAATGACCAGTGCCGCTTCGGTCTCTTCTCCATTTCTAGTTTTAATGTGAAAGCGGCCGTCCTGGTATTGCAAGGCACTTATCTCAGCTTGAACAAATTTCACCCCCTTCTGCCTGGCCAGTTGCTGCAACTGATCATCTAGATGATAACGACTGATGCCAAAACCGCCCAAGGGTAAAGGAGCCTGAACTAATCGCCCGCTGATGCTACTCAGGGCACAACGTTTGATGCGCGTTGCACCCCAGGCAAAAGGATCAATGCCCAACTCCAACCAATAAGGCAGTACTTCGTTGGAGATGTACTCTCCACAGACTTTGTGCCGTGGGTAAGTTTCCTTTTCGTAAACGACCACATCTGCCCCTGCTTGCGCCAAATGTATTGCCGCCGTGAGACCAGCTAAACCACCGCCGATGATCACAATTCGATCATTCCCAGACATAAAAATTCCTTTTGGGGAATAAACGAACTTATCCCCAAAAGGATGGTGTAACATCTACGATTTTAGACGACTTATCGCTTCAAAAGCTTAAAAGCAATCCCTCGACCGTGGCCTTGGAACATCGCCAGGTTGATCCAGAACCAAGCGAATTGTTCCATGAGGGTGAAACGATCATTGCCGCCAACGTCGTAACATTCGGCGAAGCCGGCATCAGCGGAAAGTTGTTGCGCCACTTCTTTAGCGTAAGCGCTCTCACCGGCTACAAAATTGTCAGCTTGTTGTTCGCCATAGTTGGTGTCAACCATATTGTTGAAACCCGTGGTATTGAAGCACTTTACAACCGCCGTGGTAGCCGTATGAGCAAGGATAGCGTCGGCTGTATTTTCGAATCCTTCCGGGCCTCGGCCCATCACGATATTCATGGCATCAATAATCACCTTACCCTCCGTGCTACCCAGGCTTTGGGCTACCGTTACCGCCATCGGTGCAGGCGTGGCCAATAGGATCACCTCCGCCGCCTCAACAGCCGCCTGGATCGGATGGACTGTGGTATTGGGATTATCCAGAAGTGCCTGCCCCTTAAAAGAATCTACATCTCTTACTCCAAGGAATACTTCGTGCCCCACTTGCGCCCATTTGGTCGCTAAAGCACCTCCCACATTTCCAGTACCAATAATGGCAATCTTCATACTGTTATTTGTTTTCTAACTGTTCTACTAAAAGACGCGCTGCCGCCGCACCGGAATTCTGCTGTTGGCCGGTAATTAGGTTTCCATCCGCAATGGCGTAGGACGAAAAGGGAGCAGCAACTTTAAAGGTAGTATTTTCCAATTTACGTGCTTCGGATTCGATCCAATAGGGTTGGATGCGTTGTCCGACCGCCTGATCGGCGAATTGTTCTTCGGCATCAGCGAAGCCGGTCCAAGTTTTTCCAGCCACTACCAAATCTCCACCAGAAGTCTTAGCTTCTAGCAGGAGGGTTGTAGAGTGACAAACTGCCGCACTGGGCTTACCTGATTCGTAAAAGTCGGCAAATAGTTTCTGTAGGCCAGTATTTCCTTTGAAGGTATACATTGGGCCTTGCCCTCCCACCAGGAATATGGCATAGTAATCTGCTGGATTAAGCGAAGCAAAACTAGGTGTATTTGCAAGCAACTGCTGGAAACTATCCTGCTGGAGGTAGCCCAAAGAGATAACGTCATGTGCGGAGTAACCGCTTTCATCGAGTGGGTTAGAGTAGGCATCCATTTGCAGGGCACCACCCTCCGTTGAGGCAATAGTCACATCATAACCGCCCTCCTGAAATACGTGTAGCGGGTGGGTGAGTTCTGCTGCCCAAAAACCGATGGGCCAACCAGTTTGCGACGAAGTGGATGGGCTACTGGCCACCATCAAGATTTTGCCACGTGTGGGCATCCCGTGTGCATGTACATAATGCTGCTGTTCAACGATATTCATAGCTGTGTTTTAAAATTTGCTTTGTGATAAACTCACTATGAAAATCACTTGTACCGTACCTTAGTTGCCGTTCTTACAAGGATGTTCGTTACTTACCAAGAAGTAAGCACACTGAAAATCAATTAGATATGCCAGAGTTCATTCACAACCACAAGCTTTATTATAACCCAGTAGAGTTTGCGATAGACAAGATTGGCGGTACCTGGAAGATGCCGCTGCTCTGGCGACTGAAGGATAAAGTGTTGCGCTACAGCGAACTCAAAAAGAGCATTCCCAAAATTTCGGATAAGATGTTAACCTCCCAGTTGCGCGAACTAGAAGCCAATGGCTTTGTTGACCGAAAAGTTTATCCGGTAGTGCCAGCTAAGGTGGAATACTCCATCACAGAACGCGGCCTAAAAGTCATTCCCATCATTGAGACCATTCGCAACTTTGGACTGGAACTGATGGAGGAGGAAGGGATAGAGCATGACTAACGGGATGATTATTCAAGCATTAGTCTTAGTTTGATAGAAACAATAATATTTCTGCTAACTGCTGACGCCAATTCAAGAAATCATGGCCTCCATCGGTTTTTAGAACCGCTATTTCAAAATCTTTCCCACGATAAGCTGCTACTAATTTTTCAACATACTGCTCCGCATCATTTCTTCCGGTAGATAGCCATACTCGCAAATCCGTGTTTTCCGAAAAGAGGATATCTCGTTCTACCGTTGGGCGGGGATAGGTGACGGGCGAGAGTAAGGCGAAGTTTTGAAAGCTTCGGCTTTTTGCCGAGAAATAGGCTGCATTCAGTCCACCAAACGAGAGGCCGATCAAACTTCGGTTTGATGGTCTTGGTGAAATGCCCAATCGCTCCTCCACTGCGGATATCAAGGTAGAATCGATAAATTGTAAATAATCTTGATTGCAAAAGAAGTATTCGTTGCGATGATCTACACCTGTGGTCGGGTCAATAGTACTTATGAATACCCAATGTGCAGGTTCCATTTCAGGCCTTTCTTCTGTTACCAATATCGTATCCAAGAAGTCATATTCCAATAGCTTTTTTCCATCGGTGAAATAATGTACAGCGGTATGTTCATTTGGGTTTGGTGCGGACCGGAGGTAGACCTCGATAATTGTGGAACTGGCTGGGTATCGAAGTTGGAGGGTATCTAATTGACCACTCAGACTTTGGACCAGTACCAAGAACAAGAAAAGCAGATGTACTTTCATAGCATAAACGAAAGGAGTCCCCGTTCACTCCAACAGGGACTCGGTTAATCAATCTAATGTTTTAGTGCTTTGTCAGATCAAAATCGCCGAGTGATTTGTGGCGTTTTTTGCCCCAGCCCTGCGTCGCCTCCTCGCCTTGATAGCTATGGCTATCAGGCTCCGGGGGCTTCTTGATCTGAGCCAAAACTCGCAGACAACTCAACCGTCATTTCGATCTGGCAAAGCACTAGTAATAGCGTATCATTTCATCACCGATGGCTCGGGGTAGCGTTCTTTGATTTCATCATAGCGTTCGTTCTCCGCATTCACCTTCTCTCCGGTTTCCACGTAGTGCCGCAGGCCAACTAAGGTTCCGGCCAAGGTCTTGGCAAAGCTGCCTTTGGCAAGTCCTCCCATAAAGGCTGGTTTGGTACGAAACTGAAACTCGTAGGAGGCAGTACAGGTACCATCCCCATTATCCTGTACCCGGTAATAAGCCTGAGAATTATCCTGATCCAGTGGAAACTTTCCAGCATCGATTACCGCATTTCTCATCACCATATCCTCATAGTTGATATCCATGATGCGTTCGTGCGACCAGCGAGTACCTTTTTCATTGAAATTGCACTTGCGTTCTGCGCCAAGCTCTCCTTTTAACGAGCCGTTTTCATAGTTCGAAGCATAGATGTAGGGCGAGAAATTGGCGATTTCACCATAGTCGAGCACCATTGCTTGCCAAACCCGCTCTGCAGAGGCATTAATCTGTAATTCCGCCTTGATGGTGCGGAATTTCTTTTCCATACTTTGGGCCCATAAGCTGCTGTTTATTAAAGCAAAACCGCCCAGTAGTAAGAGCCATTGATAAAATCTCATGAGCTTTGTTCTTTAAGGATTAATTGAATGTTACTTACTGTGTAAGCGATCAAGACCTGCGAGCATAGCATCACCAGCAGAGTTGATAAAGCCAAGGAATTGCTCCTCCGTCATCTGCGGATTTTCAATAAAGGCTTCCATAGAAGAGGTCCAAACCACCATACATTTTTGGTAACCTAAATCGACCACCTTAAAGGAATTGACCATGCCCTTAGCGGGAACGCCTTCTACCACCGCGTAGACGTAGTAACGCTTCTCATCATCGTACTCCAAAATCTGTTCGGTATAAGAGGCCTGCCCCTTGGGCGTACCGGGAGCGGCACAGCTTCGCTTAGCACCTACACCTGGCTCAGCTCCGGCAACTAGCCAGGAGTCACCCAAAAAGTCAGGGATAATTTCTTCTAAGCCATCTAGTTGGCGCAAGCGCTCCCAAACCTCATCTGCCGAGGCGGCGATGATTTGTGATTTAGTGATATCTGCATCTGCAGTTTGGGCTTGAACAAAGCCTATCAATAACAGCCCGATTGCTACAAAAATTAATTTCAGAATTTTCATTGTTTTACATTTTGGCCACTTTCTGTAAAGCGACAATTAGGAATTAATAGAAGAATTGTTCTAGGACAACTTTGCCATTGTCCACTTCGTAAAGGATGATTTCATCCATGTTTACTGGAGTGCCATCTTTCAGTGTAAATGACATCTTGTACGGAATGGCAAAGTGACGCCCAGCTACGATGGGATCACCCACCTCCATGTTGCCAAAGCTGGCAATATTGGCAGTCATCAAAGCGTCTTTTTCTTTGATGGCTGCTACCCCAACAACTTCGGAAAAGTGTTCGGATTGGGGTTCGATGTGCCGCACCCGATCAGTATCAAAAAGTTCGTCATAGATCGTTTCGAACTTTCCTTCACGCAATAGCTCAACCAGGCGAATGGCAATAGCATTCGTTTCCATTGTGGTTACAGTTTTAAAATATTTAGAAGTAGTCGCTGCGCGGAGGTACAGCGAGAATAGTCATAATGTATGCTACCCTATTGTCCCTAAGCAGCTTGGGCTTTGGCAAGTTCTTTAGCCTTACGATGGCTGGGTTCGCCAGTTTCTACATACTGTTTCAAATCGTCAACAGCGGCCTCCAGGATGCCTCCCATTTGCCATTTTAGCATCGGGGCCATTACTGTACCAAACAAGCCTTTGGTTGTAAGTTCAAGGCATACTTCGACGCGGGTGCCTTGTGCATCGGGGAAAAGTTTCCAGGTATTGACACCGCGTTCTACAAAGAAGGGAAAACCCTCAATGACTTCGTAGGATAGTATTTTGTTTTCAGCATCAAGCGTTCTGAGCTTTTCCGTTACATTCCCGAAGCTCGTTTGACAAGATCGCTGGTCGCATACAGCGCCGGAAATCTCGGGTTTGCCTTTACCTTCTGAGTGGTACAATCCACTTGCCCATTGATCAGCTTGTGTGAATTGGTTCCCCAGTATATCCCATACCTTTCCTATAGGCTGACGAATCAGCACTGATTTTTTCAATTCCATTATTGGTTTACTTTATTGTATTAAATTAATTGATTAGCGAGGTCAGCTGTGAATCAACTGGTTTGATCTTCACCGCGGTATAGACGCATTGCAATGCGTCTCTTCGACTGTACTCCTTGTAAAGTGGGAATTAGGAATTGCAGCCTAAGCCTCTATTCATTAGATGCGTTTAAATGGGAAGTGTTACAAAACTCACTCAAAAAATTTCAAAAATTCGTTGTCCTTCAGAATCGTATTCAGAAAGGTCTCCCGGTCAAAGGAAGTACGGGCTGGGTGCTCCCGAAACAGCGTTGTTATGGTCTCATCGTACACATCCCTAGCCTCCTGGTAGTTAGCCTCCGCGTAGTCAGCGACCGAATGTTGAAAAGACTTGGTAAAGGTCATCTTCTCCTCGTCCAACACTCCCATCTTCTTGAGCGTTTTGGCTTTCTTTGGACAGCGGCAGGGATTGTCCTTATTGACCAATCCACACTTGTTCTGCATGTAGTTGTACAAGTGCTGACGCGCCCGGTGTAGCTTGACACGGAAGTTCTGCTTGCTGATCTCAAAAATCTCAGCACCAAGGGTATGATCAACCCCGTACGAATCTCCCACAATAAAAATGAGACGTTGTTCGCGGGTGAGACACATCAACATCCCCGACATACAACGAACTTGCATTTCTTTGGATAGTTCTTCAAACACAATCTCTTCTTCTCGATTGAGTTCAGCATTCGGAATAGCGTCTAATCGTTCACCCAAGTCCTCGAAAGTAGTGAACTGCGTTTCGGTTTTACGCCGCTTAGCTTGTAAAAATTCGTTCATAACAATGCGGTATAACCAAGTGCGAAATGAACTCTTGAACTTAAACTGCGATAGCTTTGTAATGACCTTTATCAACACCTCTTGCGTAAGATCCAGCGCATCGTTTGGATCATGCACCATTTTCCAGGCTACATTGTAAATAAAGGGCTGGTGGAGCTGAATGAGCTGTTCCAGCGCCTGTCGATCCCCCCCCAACGCCAGTTGAACCAGCTCTCGATCTAATGATTCAGTGTACTCTAACTTCAGCGGATTCTGCATAGTTTTTGAACGTGCTTTGTAGCTTGGATGCGGAAGTTGGGCAGGTGTTACAAAAGTAGGTGAACTTGATCGAGAAAATACAAAAGCTTATCTTTGAATGATATGGGAACAAATTTGGCATTACCACTAAGTTTAGCTGATAACCTCTCTCCCGGAGTGGAAGAATTGCGCCTACCTGCTACTTTCGAAAATTTCGTAGCCTGGGCTACTTATGTAGATTATCCAATAGAGTACGAAGACGGAGAAATTGTAATTATGAGTATCGCTTCCGATGAGCACGAACGAATTGTAGCAAACATTCTTGGGCTTCAATTTATGAATCTTAAGGGTAATACAGATTATGGGCGATACGGTAGTAATCGTCATGTATTTATCCAAAGTTGGTACAAAGCTTACGCTCCTGACGCTTCTGTCGTCAAGGGAGCTGCAGCCCCATATACCTACGCCCCTGGTAAAGCTGCTTACACGAATCCGTGGTTGGTGGTAGAAGTTACCTCTCCAACTAGCCAAGGCCGTGATTTTGGCGAGAAACTTCAGGGTTACAAGGCAATCGATAGTTTGGAATACATACTCTACGTTGCCCAAGATCGCCCCCTCGTCACGCTTTTTGAACGCATTCCTAATACCGATCGCTGGCAGAGTATTGATTACAACACTCTCAACCATTCCTTGACTTTTGGCCCCTGTACAGTTACGTTGGCTGACGTTTACGATAATATAGATTTTGCGTAGCAATAAGCGTTTTATCTCATTTATAAATTTATCCTTATCCTTGCCCGGTATCCAAAACCGGTAATCAATGAAATACACTACCATTGGCCGTTCTGGCCTGATCACCACAAATCTTGCACTAGGCACTATGCTTTTTGGTGAGAATAGTGAACGTACCACTCCTGAGGCTGAAGCCAAACGCATTATGGACCGCTACTTCGACGCAGGTGGTAATCATATCGATACCGCCAATGGCTACGCGGAGGGCCGCTCGGAAGCAATTATTGGCCGGCATTTAGGTGCGCGCAGACAACGAGTAATCTTAGCCACCAAAGTTCGTTTCCCGACCGGAGAAGACCCCAATGAAAGTGGCTTATCTCGGTTACATATCATCGAGAGTGTCAACGATTCTCTGCGACGCTTGCAGACGGACTATATTGACTTACTGTACCTACATTGTTGGGATCCCATTACCCCCATTGAAGAAACCTTAAGAGCGTTGGATGATGTGGTAACAAGTGGCAAAGTTCGCTACTTGGGGATATCTAACTTCAAGGCTTGGCAGTTGATGAAGGCGCAGGGATTGTCTCGTGAGGCTGGTTATACGCCATTCATTGCGGCACAATATCAGTATAGTCTGGTCAAACGTGACTTGGAGTACGAGTTTGAAGATTTATGTACTACCGAAGGTTTAGGACTGCTCCCCTGGGGACCACTCGGAGGAGGATTCCTTGCGGGAAAATATTCACCCGATCAAGCTCCCACCGAAGGCCGAATAGCCACTATGACGGATGAGAACGAAGAAAGTTGGGACCGCAGAAACAAAGCTCAAAACTGGAAAGTGCTAGAGGTAGTTGACGAAATTGCCAAGTCTCGAAATAGCTCTCACGTAGCTATAGCACTAGCTTGGTTACTGGCTAAAGAGATTGTTCCATCGGTCATCATCGGCCCTCGAACTTATGCTCAGCTGGAGCAAAACCTGGACGGTGCAGAACTGCAACTTTCGCAGGAGGAAATGAGTCGTTTGGATGAGGTGAGTCAATTACCCGAGTTGTATCCGTACCGGATGATTGAGGCTTATGGTAGCCGAACGCTTTAGTACTTTCTGTCATGATCAGGATTATTCAAATGGGATTAGTAGACTGTTAGTCTCCTGCTACAATGCTCTAATGGACCATCTTCTAATTCAGAGGAACCTCATTCACTGACAAGCACACCCGACTCCTTTGCTTACCGACAATTGCTACCCGCTGGCGTACAGCTGAAACTACCGATCGTTGAAATAGACAGCAGCCTCGAACGACGACCAAATGATTATACCTACTATGATTTTGATTGCTTCCTAGGCTACGCTCATGATTTAGATACACTGTTAAGCCTTAAGCTTCTTACTATTGGTGGAACCACTTTAATGAGATCGCGGCTTGGGTAATCAACGCACGCGCAGTCGTCCCAGATAAGCTACGGCGCAATACCTGGGTGGACCTCTAGGTGGATGAGCAGTAGGGTAATGATGCACCAGAACGATGGAACTGGGATAGCCCTATGCTAATTAGCCCACATGATAATCGCCGCTGGCAGAAGGGGTCCTCTATACAGGATCGGACGATGGCCTGATACAGGTAAGTGAAGATGGCGGTACCAATTGATTTTTTCGACTCACAAGGCGAAACCACGAAGTAGCTGCGAAGCAAAACGTAGGCATAAGGAGTTACGGCAAGGCCTGTCCGACTGGCCAGACAGGCTTTTCAACGCAGTGAGGCGGAACTCCGAGGGACTTGCGACGATAAGCGTAGCTAAAAAGGGCAAGTCTAAATTCATAATTTCTGCCTTGGAGGACTATAACTTGCGTGTGGTTTACTTGGGGTTGTTGCCGTTGGAAGTATCCTCCAATTGGTTTCGCGGAATTCATTCCGCCGTAGAGATTACAAACAGAATGAATTCCGCGAAACCATATCTACTCCTCCACCACAATTTCAGCAGAAGAGATCCGACTGATGTTGAAGAATCCTAGTGCCTCTGGTGCATTAGGGTCGGTAGAAAGAATATTGGTTGGAGAGTTTGCTACCGGTAACGCAAAAATGCCATTGTCACCATTGGTCATCTGTTCTAACGCAACTTGCAGGAAGCGGAAAGTACTACTGCTCAATGAATGAATCTCCACACGAATCTGATCACCTTCTACATAGGGAGGAACCTCACTATCATCTTCCGTATCGGGATCTGGCACACGGTTGATCAACTCACGGATGGGGGGAAGGAACACAATACCATCAGCTCCGGTCCCAGTATCAAAGGTGCCATCAGCGGAGAGATTCAATTCGGAAGGTTTGTTTAAAAATTCTCCGTTTTTGAATGCCTTGATCCAGTAAAAATTCCCTATGCCTTCTAGGTCACGGGCAAAAAATTGTGCGTAGATGCCCTCTGGGTTACCCAGTTCTTCTTCGCGAAACTCGTGGGTGATGGAATCCACTGACGGAACAGGGTTAAGCTGAGAACCTGCCTCGTAGGTGAAGCCATTGTATTGTATAGTAAGGAGGTATTCATCCATCTCCTCCCCGATTGCACTATCACTGGTTGGGGTCCATTCATAGGCACCATTGCCTTTATGTTCAAAGGCGAAGACATCTCCCTTAGTCACGTTGGTCAGAACCACTTGCGCATCGGTAACCGCCGGAGGCACGGAAGCATCGAAATAGTCCTGGCTCAAGCTCACGTTGATCGTTTGGGTGGTGTCCAAATCGTTGAGAAAGGCATCGACTACGAGTTGCGCTTCCGTAAAGTTAGCGTCGATATCGATCACATCCTCACAGGAGAAAGTGAAGGCTGCTAGGAAGCAGAGGGGAAGTATATATTTTAGATTTGACATGATGATCTTTTTGGAATTAGAATTAGAATCGGAATTAGGGTTAGAATTTTCTAGAAGAATTCCTTAGCTATTCTAATTCTCATTCATACGCTAATTCTAATTAAAACTTGAAGTTATAGGCCACAGACGGGATAAAGCTTCCGAGAACGGAGAAGCGAACGGCTTCCGTATTAACGGCCTGTCCGACTGGGGTTCGATTTGGGTCCTGGCGGAAGTAGATGGAGAATGGATTGCTCCGATTGTACACATTGTAAATCGAGAATACCCAGTTGCTCTGCCAGCGGCGTTCCTCATTGCGCTTACCTTCCAGGGTAGCCGAAAGATCTAAGCGGTGATAAGCCGGTAAACGTACATTATTGCGTCCCCCTCCTATGTTATGTGGAATTGTATACCCCCCAACAGTGTAACGAGATGTTGGGAAAGTAGCTGGCGTACCAGTATTGTAACTGAAGACCGCACTTACTGACCAACGCTTATTAAGTTCATAGAAGGTAGTAATACTTAAGTTGTGCGTTTGGTCGAAACGGTTGGGGTACCACTCGTCGTTATTGATGCCCTCTACCAAGCGCTCACTACGTCCCAAAGTGTAGCTCACCCAACCGGTAAACTTGCCTTTGTTCTTCTGTACCAGCAATTCCAATCCATAAGCTCGGCCTTCGCCCTCCAGTATTTGTCCTTCGACAAACTCATTGAGAATTAAGTCTGCTCCATCAATATAATCCACCTGATGTTCCATCGTCTTGTAATACAGTTCGATGGAAGTCTCGAACGCATTGTCCTTAAAGTTTTGGAAATAGCCAATGGCAAACTGATCGGAGATCTGCGGTTCCACATTATTGGTACTCGGCAACCAGATATCTACCGGGGTGGAAGCCACTGTGTTGGATAGCAAGTGAATGTATTGCGCCGTACGGTTGTAGCTCGCTTTAATGGAATTGTTGGGACTCAATTGGTAGCGGAGCGCAGCGCGGGGCTCAAGATTAGCGTAATCCTTGATGCTCTCTCCTGAAGCAAAGGATTCAATGTTGAGGATTGGACGCGGTTCACCAATAGGTGCATCACCATAAGTATAGGCGTTACCTTCACCGATGAGGTTAAAATAAGACCAACGCAGGCCGTAATTCAGTTGCCAACGTCCCAGGGTTTGTTCGTTTTCAACGTAGAAGCCGCCCTCAATAGCCCGGCGTTTATCCAGGCTGATATCAATTTCCTCACCATCACTTACAGCAACAGCATTAGCAGGCTCAAACTGATAACGAATCGCTTGGCCACCAAAACGCAGGATATTGTTTGGCGTGATGTAGTAGGTGAATCGGGGCTTCACACTGTAGTTCATAATTTGCGCGGTCCAGTCGAAACTGTCTTCAGCCGTATCGCCGAAATCAATACTGTAGTCGTAATCACTGAAGTAGAAGGTCGTATTGGCAAAAAGCTTATTGCTGAAGATGTGATTCCAACGCAGAGAGGTAGTCGTATTACCCCAGCTGAAGCCAGCTTGATCACCAAAACCAAAGTTATCGCGACCGAAATAACCACTCAGGAATAGCTGGTTGTTATCGTTGAATTTATAGTTGGTCTTTAGCGTGAGATCGTAGAAATTAAGGGTTGTTTCTCCGAGGTCATCATTCAGGAAGGGAGCGGCCAGGACATCGATATATGAACGGCGGCCCGCTACAATAAAACTGGCTTTATCCTTCACAATAGGCGCCTCTACCGACAGGCGGCTGAAGATCAAGCCTACCCCTCCATTCAGGGTCAGGCGCTTACTGTTTCCTTCTTTCATGCGGACATCAAGGATCGAGGAAAGTCGGCCGCCATAGCGAGCTGGAATTCCGCCTTTGAACAGCTCTACATCTTTAACCGCATCTGGATTAAAGACGGAGAAGAAACCAAAGAGGTGAGCGGAGTTGTACACCGGAGCCTCGTCCAGTAAAACAAGGTTTTGGTCAATACTACCACCGCGTACGTTAAAGCCTGTAGCCCCCTCTCCTACGGTGCTCACACCAGGCAGGAGCTGAATACTACGCAGTACTTCTACCTCACCAAGCAAGGCCGGTAGTTTCTTCAGTGTCTGCATGTCCAGCGAATTGGAGCTCATCTGCAAATCCGTCACGTTACGATCCGCTGCTTGTGAGACCACAACAACTTCTTCGAGTTGTTCGGCGGCACCACCTAGCTCTAAGGACAAGGTAGTGCGCTGCCGCAAGTCTACGGTTTCAAGAATGGTTTCGAAACCGACGTAACTGTATTCGATTTCGTAGGTCCCTTCTGGGAGCGTGATTGAATAAAAACCGTATTCATTGGTGGTTACCCCTTGCTGAACGCTGGGTACGTAGATGGTAGCACCAATGAGCGTCTCTCCGGTTTCACCATCGCTGACGTAGCCACTCAGCGCGTATTTTTCTTGCGCAAGAAGCGACGTAGAGGAGAGTAAAAGTGCCAATAGTCCACCCATCAACAGGGTAGTGAGCCTTGTTTTCATAGTTTAATGAGGTTATTGGAGATTCTTTACTAAGGGGTAATTGCGTGAATGACCTAAAGGTTGTTCCATTTAGCGGTTTATTTGTCCACACTTAACACCTTTAGGACTACTCAAGAGATGAGCATAGATAGGTAAGGCCACTATGAGGAACAAGGGAAATTCCACCAACTATCGCATTTTATCGATGAATGGTGGAAAAAGATCTATATAAAGAAGATACGTGCATTGCAATTGTGGTTTCGCCGAAATCATTCCGCCAAAAAACAAAAGATGGAATAATTCGATTATCGCAAATCAACAATGCGTGAGAGCTTTCCGCCCTGGCTGCCGGGAATACTACCGTTTGCGAAAAGCTCCACTTCCATAGAGAGACCAATCGCATTCTTGATCTTATTTGCTAACTGCTGTTGTAGATCGGTATTAGACGCATCTATGCCTTTACCCACCTCTACTTCTACCTTGACCCGATCCAGAGCTTCTCGCTTGGAAACGACGAGCCGGTAGTGAGGAACCAGAAAGTCAAATTGATGGATGACTTCTTCTACCTGCGTGTAAAACAAGTTGACCCCACGGATAATGAGCATATCATCAGCCCGCCCCTTTATGGGCGACATTTTGATGTGCGTACGCTTCCCATTAGGATCGTAGTGAAGGCTACAGATATCATTGGTGGAATAACGCAATAACGGAAAGGCCTCTTTCGTGAGGGTAGTAAAAACCAAAACCCCTTCTTCGCCGTAAGGCAAAACTTCCCCCGTGTCTCGATCAATGATTTCTGGATAAAAATGGTCTTCCCAAACGTAGCTCCCGCTGCCTTTCTCATCCACATCCTCCTGGGAAACCCCGGGGCCAATAATCTCACTCAAACCATATATATTGGTAGCCTGAATCCGGAGGCCAGCCTCTACTTCATCCCGTATAGCATTCGTCCAGGGTTCTGCGCCAAGAATACCATATTGAACCTTCAGTTTAGCGGGATCAATACCACGTTTTCGGCACTCAGCGGCCAGCGTTTGGGCATAAGAAGGGGTACAACAAATGACTTCAGGTTCAAAATCCTGCAGAATCATCAACTGGCGATCCGTCATACCTCCAGAGACTGGAATGACCGCCATTCCTAATCGAGTTGCTCCGCCGTGCATCCCCAGGCCACCAGTGAAGAGGCCATAACCGTAGGCGTTGTGTAATTTCATACCTGGGCGTGCGCCTGCAGCCACCATAGAACGAGCCACCACTTCATCAAAAATGTCCAAGTCATTTTGCGTGTAGCCGACTACAGTAGGCTTGCCGGTAGTACCACTGGAGGCGTGAATCCGACGGACGTCATCCATGGGTTTAGCAAACATGGAAAAAGGGTAGTTCTGACGGAGGTCTTCCTTGGTGGTGAGCGGCAACTTAGGCAGATCCGATACGCCTTGTATATCACCAGGTTCTAGTCCCGCAGCAATGAATTGCTCCCGGTAGAACGGAACGTCTTGATAGAGTCTTGTGACTAAACCTCGCAGGCGTTCATCTTGTAATTTTCGCAGCTCCTCTAGGGGGAGCGTCTCAATATCCTTGTTATAAAGCATCGTTTATTGTTTCACTGCTATTACTTCAATTTCAATCTTGGCGCCTGCGGCTAATGCTTCGGCCGCGAAAGTCGTACGCGCAGGTTTTTGTGGCAAATACTCCCGGTAAATAGCATTAAAGGCGGCAAAGTCTCCAATATCGTCCAAGACGACTAGCGCCTTTACCACATCTCCCATTTCCAATTCATGTTGGGCGAGTACGGCCTTGATATTCTCTAACACCTGGCGGGTCTCTGCCTCAATCCCACCTTCCACCATGGTGCGGGTAAAATGGTCCATTCCAATTTGTCCGGAAAGGAAATATAGGTTGCCTACTTGTACCACGTCGCTAAAGGGAGCTTCAGCTTTCCGAGGCTCATGAGAGGTGTGAAAAATTGGGGCAACGGAAGTCTCCTCTACGGGCGCAGACTCACTTTCCCGGTCAACGGGTGACGTGCAAGCTACTGTCCCAAGGCAAAGGATGGTGATGATGGTTAGGTATCGCATACGAGTGAATAGTTTTTCGGTTCTTGCAGCAGCAAAATACAGTAAAGCCAACAGAACTAAATCATAGGTATATGAACATTTGCGTCTTTTGTGGTGCGAACCGTGGTAAGTCAGCGACCACCATTTCACAAGTTGAAAAATTAATGGATTTATTGATCGCTCAAAACGCTACACTGGTTTACGGAGGTGGCAAAACGGGCTTGATGGGCCTGATTGCCGATCGTTTTCTGCAAGCGGAAGCACCTGTGATTGGCGTACGCCCAACCAAGCTCATTGAGGATGAAGATGCCCATCCCGGAATTACGCAGATGATTGTGGTAAAAGACATGTTTGAGCGTAAGGCTAAAATGATGGAACTAGCTGACGTATTTGTCGCTTTGCCCGGAGGTATTGGTACCCTAGACGAGATGATCGAAGTCTATACACAGGTGAAGATTGGGTTTGCCCAAAAATTGTGCACAGTACTTGATGTTGATGGCTTTTACCAAGGGCTACAGCAATTACTGGAACAAATGGTGCAAAGCGGTTTCCTAAAGGAAGTGGACCGGCAGCTGCTTCATATTCACGATAATCCCCATCAACTTGCTGATTTAATCGTGCAGTACCAGTCGACAAGCCCCTAAGCTCCGTACAAATTGTAGCTATCTTTAGCAACTCAATATCTATCCTTATGAGAGTTCTATTTTCTGTATTGGCCCTGCTAGCTGCCAGCACCTTTTTATTTGCCACTCCGACAACGATTGTGGTGAGAGCAAAAGCGAAAGATGCCAAGTTTATAGGTAGCTCCGTTGGTGGTGCCCATGTCGTCATCCGCAACAAAATGACGCAAGTAATTCTGGCCCAGGGCGTAACAGAAGGAACTACTGGCAATACGGACAAAATCATGCAGGAAAGTAGGGAACGCTATTCCCAACTGGCGGATGACAATACCGCAAAGTTCACGGCGGTATTGGATTTGGACGAACCAACATTATTGGAAATCAGTGTTACTGCACCGGCCAATCAACGGCAGGCAGCGGTTGTTAGCAGTACTGAAGTTTGGGGCATTCCCGGAAAAGATATCTTGGGCGACGGCGTGGTGTTGGAAGTACCGGGCTTCATAATCGACGTTCTTTCACCCCGTACCCATCAATTTATTACGCTTAATGAACGAGCGGCGAATACGCTCACTATCACTGCTAATGTGGTGATGATGTGCGGATGCACTATCAGTAACGGCGGACTTTGGGATGCTAATAAAATGGAAGTAAAGGCAATAATTAAGCTAGATGGAGAAGCCGCTGGTGAAGTAGAACTTGGTATTGACGAGCCGAATCTTTTCAAAGGAGAATTTCTAGTACCAGCATCCGGCCTGTACGAAATTGTGGTTTATGCGTACGATCCGGTGACGGGGAACACTGGAGTCGACAAGGTGAATGTGGTAGTGAACTAGGACGGGTAAAGTTATGCTTATTGAAAAGACAAAATCTGTTCGAAATATCGAGTTATTTAATTTTTTCGATGGGTTTTAACACTTTTACAAAGTTTTCATTATCAGGCCACTACCACTAAAAAACACCAGCTTGATACGCTAGAAAAAATGAGTTATTTAATTTTTTCGATGGGAAATCTGCCCTCAAAACTCCCAGTCAAAAAATCCCTAGAATACCTTAATAAAATTCCTGCTCCTCGATCCGGTCACACGGCTCAGCGATAGGCTGTTGGACGCCATCTTCCAATTTCCAATGATCATCCAATAGCGACGAATAGCAGATAATGAGTTGTAGGTTGCGGGTCCGCTCCTCAAGCATTCTGGTTGCCGGACTCCATAGCACAGAAAATAGATTGACTGACTCATTTGGCGTAATGATGAGTCCATTGATCGTATTCATCTTCAACTTGTCATAACCAAATACTAGACTATCTGGCAGGTAAGCCTCAATCACTTCAAGCCAATTCGTATAATATTCCTCACCGTCTGTAATGAGAACCGAATTGATCTTAGCTAGTCCAGTGCCACTGTTGCGTACCTCCAATCGAAAGCCATCATTATTGTAGGCTCGGCTAGCCGTTACGAAGGGAAACATGGTGGCCTTTTGCTGTTGCCGCATAATGCGAACCTCTTGCAGGGATACCAAAAGGGCACACAAACTGATCACTACCGCAGAGGCGGCGATGATAAAATTCGAATCAATTGTACGGAGGCGCTGCAAAAACTCTTTCATAGTTCCAATGCTACGAACTTTCTCAGATATGAATCAAGCTAATGTTGTCCAAACATCCGCTTTACTTCGACAATTTCCCTTCTCTTATCCTCTAATAAAACAAGTCATGAAAGGATAGTTAAGAATGAACTGATCGACCATGAAAACTCTGAATGTATCTCAATTTACCACCGCTCCTCAGCAAGTAGAGAAAAGCTATCTGGTACATGCCCCAATAGAGGAGGTATGGAAGGTAATAGCTGATCATCAAGGCAGGACGCAATGGATGCCGATGATCAAGCACGTTGAGTTGGTGCAAGCCAACAAAGCCGGAGAATGGGGTGAGGGCTGCGAACGCCATTGTCAGTTTGGCCCCGACCTGCTGAAGGAGAAAATTGTGCACTGGGATACTTCTTCCTCCTGTGCTGTTTCCACTCAATTGCCGGCTAACCAACCGACCAAGTTTCGTAGCAATTGCACATTCTCTTTCGCCACCTTTGTATTCATACCAAACTTTTGTCGTTGTGGTCCCCCCAATTGAGCGCTAAACATAGCGGCTTCACCACTAATGACCACTCGGCCATCGCCGAATTTAAAATAGGCAATCTGCTGCCAGCCAGCAGCTGATTGGTAGGGTGTATCATTGGTAAACTCCCACGCTACTTCCGGACTCAATAATGTAAAATCTTCACTTAGCGCAACTATGGTTTCAGCATTTTCGGGTGCCCGGAAAGCGCTCCCCGTAAAAGTTACAATGCTATTGATACCTTCCGTCAATGCGGTCTCGCCAAGGTTACCTTTCTTACGAGAAAAGCGATCAAAGTTGCGACGGCGATTATCCATCGCAAAACAATTGGACCACTCAATTCCGAAGGCCGCACCAAGCTCGGCTGCTGCACCACCAAACGGCATGTGATCAGCAATCAAGAATAAGCTACCTCCTGCTTCCACCCAGTGTCTCAGCGCCTCAATTTCTGCTGTTGTGAAGGCACTTGGGCAAGGATTAGTCCAGTTCTGTCTATTGCTTTCATGCAAGGGGTTGGCAATAACGTACACCTCGCAGTTGGAAAGCACCTCAGCAGTGATCATCTCCTGCTGGTCAGCAACCTGGTACCCATCTGCCTTCAGGACATTACCAAACGCGGCGTAGCGTCCCTCAACCGTATGAAAATTATTATGTGCGGCATCGACCCAAACACGAGGCCCTTGCCCTTTGGGATACGCAGCGCGTTCGATGGTGAAAAACTGACTGGTATCCGCTACTTGCTGGGCTAAAGTGATTGTTGTGCAAATCATGACCAGGCAAAGAAGGAGTAGATTCTTTTTCATAAAGGGTGATTTTCTAGCAATTAACTAAATTTTTAGCTATAAAACAAGGTGGCAAAAAAATAGGCGGAAGAGACCTTGTTCCTTCCACCTATCATTACTCTTTCTAGTATCTCCTAGTAGTATCGGTATCGACGTGCACCGGCAATGTGTTTTGCCAGGCGTACGACCTGACAAGTATAGCCGTACTCATTGTCGTACCATACGTACAGTACTACCTGCTTTCCATCAGCACTAACAATGGTAGAAGGTGCATCTAGTACCGATGTGCAGGTGTTTCCTACCGCATTACTCGACACATACTCCGTTGAAGTAGAATACTGAATCTGCTCCACTAAGTCGCCGTAAAGAGCAGCTTCACGTAAAGCTTCATTCAATGCTTTAGCATCAGTCTCCGTCTTCAAACTTAGGTTAAGAACAGCAAGAGATACGTTTGGTGTGGGTACGCGGATTGCATTACCAGTTAGCTTACCAGCCAATTGTGGCAATACTTTAGCTACCGCAGTAGCCGCCCCCGTTGAGGTCAATACCATATTGATAGGTGCTCCCCTACCCCTCCGTGGTTTCTTGTGGAAGTTGTCCAACAAGTTTTGGTCGTTCGTGTAGGCGTGAATCGTCTCGATATGACCTTGCTCAATTCCAAAGGCTCGTTCTACCACATCGATGACGGGAGCGATGGCATTGGTAGTACAGGAAGCAGCACTAAAGATTTGCTCGGATGGGCGGTCTTCCGGGCTGTTCACACCATAAACGATATTTGGAATATCGCCTTTAGCCGGTGCAGTAAGTAACACCTTGGCAATACCTGGGCGCAAGTGCTCCGATAGGCCTTCGCGATCACGCCAAACGCCAGTATTATCAATCAGAACGGCTCCATTTATACCATAATCCCGGTAGTCGATATCTGCCGGTTTACCTGCGAAAATCAACTGAATCCGGTTACCGTTGACGATCAGTTCATGACCGTCGGCACTTACTTCAACCATACCGTGGAATTCACCGTGTACACTGTCTGAAGCAAGTAAAGATGCACGCTTGCTGGCTTCGGTGAAACGGTCTTTCAACTTGGGACGAATCACAATGGCCTTTAAACGCAACTGTTCCCCACGTCCCGTGGAAGTAATCAAGCGGCGCGCCACAAGGCGGCCAATACGGCCGAAGCCATAGAGGACTACATCACGAGAACCATCGTGTAATGGTTCTACTCCGCAAAGATGCCCCAATTGATCACCGATAAAAGCCTCTGCGGATACACCGTTTTGGTGTTTGGCTTCACGCCATTCCAGGGCCAGTTTACCCAGATCAACCCGAGCCGCTACTACAGCGTCCAGCCGGTGAATGGCTTGGGCCAGCAACAAGCTATCTTCGATTTGTAGGGGTGCATCTGAATAGTTCTCGGCAAGGCGATGAAAATTGAGAACGGTGCTCGGGCGCGCATCATAAATATCCCGGCGGAAGAAGACCAGTTCAATGGAACGGTCGAAGCGCAATTCGCCCACAATTCGGAGGAGTTCTAAGGCTTGTTTTTCCTCCTGGCGCCAATGGTCTAGGGCGGCGTCAACCTGGGCACCTAAAATACTATTGTCTTGCAACATGTGGTGGTTTTAATCTCATTCACCAGACTCCAAAAATGAAGATCTGGTGAACATCAATTAATTGACTGAGCAAATGACCAATCCGGCACCTTCGTGCCTAATAATCAATGCCTTGTCGTGGTTTTATTTGGTGCCGCAAAGGTAGCGTTATTTGGGATAGATTTTAGTATTGTGATCGTTTTCCAATCGAAAGCTTTGAGCGTCTCAGGTTACTAAAAAGTTAGTAACAGCAAATTGTAAGCTGCCAGCTCTATGTGACGTACCTTTTTTCTACAGCAAAAAAAGGTACCCAAAACCTGCCTGTACTGCCGTTTCGGCAGGCAGGAGTACCAATCTCAATAAGGACACGTACTCGTACTTTCAGGTAGACGTAAGCATAGCACTTTAGCCACGAATCAATATCGAAGATGGATGAACAGCTACTTTCGTGAAGTTGGGGCGTTGACGCTACTATACAGAGTGTACTACATTTCACTATGGAGTTCTTGCTGATCTACTCTGCATATACCCCCACCTCCAAAACCGTTGACGCCGTTCATCTCTTGGGGTGTCAGTATCGAGATGGAAGAGTAATTAGTGTTTCGGCTCTAAACTCAAATCAGCCTTCCAAGACAAACCCGACAGTTATTCCACTATTCTAAATGCAATATTTCACTATAGAATGCAAGGTGCGGTCATCCCATTACGAAAGGCCTAAAGCACCAACCAATAATTGACCTTTAGCACCAGTGCCCGGTTCTTAGGCCCCCAAACGTCTACTGCATAGTTGTCCGAATAAACCAGGAATAACCAGGAAAGCGGGCGAAATTGCCACTGTAGACGACTATTGATGTTGAAGTTATCCGCCTGCGTATTGTATTGTAAGAAGGTGGTCCAAAAGAGATTCTTGGAGAAGTTCACTTCCGCTCGTGGGCCAATGAGCCAGAGTGTCTCCTCCCCAAAGTTATCCGGGAAAGTCAGTTGGTTGTAGTTGGCTGATAGGGCAAAACTACCCCAAGGTTGCACCCGATAATTGAGGTTTCCTCCTACCAGAGTACGGCGGCCATTGTAGAAACCTCCGCCTTCCAACTGCAGGCCATAACTGAGCAGTTTGCGCTGATCGGAATTGTAATTGATCCCAAAATCCTGGTAGTTATAGCGCCCGGCAGGCAGGGGCTCACCATCGGTAAAATCGAACGGAAAGAGTAGGTCGGTCGTATAGTTTACCGTTCCAAATTCTAAGCGAGAAGAATTAGGAAATTCCGCAACAATAATGGCTGCGGTAATCCGCTCGTTGAGCGAATAATCATCATTAAGAAATAGGGCGTTCTCTAAATTGATATTTAGATTCTGCAACCAGTCCACCTGAGGCAGCAAGGTGAAGTTTAAAGGTGTGTAGAGAATTTTATATCCCCGGCGGATGGTGGTATCACGTACTGCATCATAATTTTCTAATCGATTAACAAACCCGACATCCGCAAAGTAGTTTTCACCAACAGTCACATAGTCCACCAGGAAATTGAAGTTAGCTCCCGTGTAGGCACCACCAGTGTTCCAGAAAACTTGTTTGTCATCCACGCCTTGTCGAAAAGCATGATGGTAACCAGCCCAACCTTCTATCGAACCGTCGGCGCTTTGATAATTGAATTCCAGATCTGCATTGCGGTTATAGTCGGTATCGCTGAATTCTCCGTTAGCAAAAGCTTGCCGATTGATAAACATTCCACGAATGGACGATCGCTCCAGCACCCGTTGGGAAAAGGCCGCCGTAAAGTAGTTTTGTCCGGCTTGTACATCATTCGCCTTAGTCTGTACACCGAGCACCCCAATCCGCAGGTCATCGGTCACATTACCCGTCAAACGGGCCCCAAAGGTAATGGGAACGGCCTGCCCATCTTCATCTAAGCCAATTCTGCGGCTAAAAAACGGACGTGCCGGAGGAATACCGAAAGAGGTAAACATATCACTGTTCTCCAGAAAGAAATTCCTGCGCTCCGGGAAGAAAAGGTTGAAACGAGTTAGGTTAGTCTGCTGGACATCAACATCGACCTGGCTAAAATCCGGGTTTACCGTCAAGTCGAGATTCAAGGATGGGCTTAAGGCAATTTTGGCATCTACCCCAGCTTGGCCTAACCATTCTTCTTTTTCATCCGGCACCTCCGCTTCCATATCTTGTTGGAATTGGCCAGAGATATAGGGAATTATGGCCACGTTTCCGGTAGCTACGGGCGGTTCTTTATCCCACACCAATTGTCCCGAATAGCCTTGATCAATACCCCAAAACTGACGTGGAATAGGTGCCCATACATGAAAGCGGTTACGCTTGGCATCGTTGCGTAGGAAGTTGATTCCCCAAATCTTCGCACCTGCTTCGTAACGTAAGGTTTTGAACGGGATAGCCATTTCTACCACCCAACGGTCTTCATACTGTGCAGTCTCGGCGTACCAGATATTGTCCCAGTTATTATTCCAGGTACCGGGGCCACTTCCGCCACCCAGTAGGGCTTCCATCTGCACCCCCAATGGATTGACCCCAAACATGAACCCATTGGCCGCCTCATTGATCGGATCAAGGGTGATAGCCACGGCGTCGCTATCCCAATAGCCCACGTCTCGTTTTAGGGTTTGAATAACGTGGTTGGTACTGGTATCAAAGCAGGTAATGGCTACGTAGAGGAACTGATCATCATAGGTGAGTCGACCTTCGGTTTGCACGACGGATTTCACATCGTCTCGGGGATCCTTTTCCCAGAAATCACCCGCCACAGCAGCAGCTTTCCAGGCCGCCTCATCTAAGACACCATCTAAGCGAATCTCACTATTAGCTCGCTGAATATCAAGGCGATGGGAAGATTGGTTTGGTCGCTCACTTTGAGCAAATAGTTGTACGGACAGCAGACAACTGACCATCACTAGCGATAGACGACTCATGGGGTATTCTTTGCGTTTTTCCAGGCTCTAGTCTGGTTTCTAGGCGGAACAAAGATTTCAACTTCTTTGTTCCACGCCGCAAAGGTCTATTAATTTTCCCAATTTGTTGGCCTCCCTATTCGTCTTTCAAAATGAGTGCCGGGTTTGTTGATGCAGCCCGCACTACTTTGCCGCCAATCGCCACTGCACTTGCAGCGAATAGCAATAAAATAGCAGCTAAAAATGGCCAAAACTGAAGTGGAACATGGTAGGTCCAAATGCTGGACATCAACATTTCCGTCAGGTAAAAGGCGCCTACTGCTCCAAGTACTGATGCAACCATCAGAATAATGAAGAACTCCTTGCTGACCCGCAAGCTAATGTTAGCCACAGAAGCACCCAATACTTTGCGTACGCCGATCTCTTTCATCCGTTTGACCAAATTCAAAGAGACCAGGCTGAACAGGCCAATTACGGAAAGGAACACTGCGACCAGCCCTAGTACCATAAACAGGATACGGATGTTGTTATTCACCAAAGCCATTTCGCTCTTCCCCTCATCCATAAAGCGCACCTGCGACAACTCACTGGGGAAGACTTCTGCCCATTTTTCGTCCATCGTTTGCTTTACAGCTAACAAATCAGAAGCATTCGCTCGTACGGATAGGTATTGATAATCTGTCTGATCCACATAGCGCATTAAAGTTGGCGCAATCGGATCCCATAGACCACCTTTGAAATAGATATCCTTTACAACGCCCACTACATTTAGGGCAATGGTGTCCTTTAGGATAATCCGCTGACCAAGTGGCTCGGTCCAGCCCATAGTCTTTACTAATTCCTGATTCACCAAAACGGAATTCTCCATGTCGCTGCGGCTATTCGGCACAAAATCTCGCCCAGCCATGAGCGTAGCACCGACCGCTTGCAGGTAGTTGGTTCCA
>JBCBWU010000056.1:0-37150 GCA_039816955.1 Bacteroidota bacterium | reverse complement strand
TGTGTCTAGGTCCTTACTGTGAAGGGAACTTACTGGACCAGTTTACAGAAGAGTCAGAACCAACTTTTACCTTCGATACGATAGCAATTACTTATCCTACTACGCTACGTGAGGAATCCATCTCCGATACTTATTTTGGCTATCCAGTGGCGGATGCTTACCGCTGGCTGGAATCGGATACAGCTGCTAAAGTACAGTCCTGGCTGACTGATCAGCAAAAGGTAGGCGATAACTACCTACAGGAAATACCGTTTCGAACCGCTATAGCGGAAAGACTCCAGGCTTTGGGTAGCTTCCGCCAGAGTGGTTTACCCAGTTTTCACGGATCGCATTACTACTATCGTTACAATAATGGGGGCTGGGCCGAAGATGTCTTAGTACGCGCGGCGAGCTTGAAGGACTCCATTACGATAGTGCTCAATCCAAATACTTGGAGTGCGGGAGAAGACTACACGCTAGGGCGATATGCTTTCTCGGAGGATGGTCGCTACCTGGCCTACGAACAAAAAGCGAAAGACGGTTACACGAGTGTCATCCAGATTGTTGACCTTCAGGAACAAACAGCTTTACCGGATAGGCTCGAGGTGCGAGGACTTACTACTTTAGATTGGTACGGTGATGGTTTTTACTATACTAGTTTTCCAACGGGCTCGCCAACTGAGCCGCAGCTCTTTCACCAACTATTCTTTCATCGTTTGGGAGCTACACAAGGAAGGGACGAGTTAGTATTTGCGGATTACCGCGCTCCCGACCGACGAATTATGGCGTTTGCGGATACCGCGAGCCAATGCCTAGTGCTGGAGGTACGTGGCAATGGCAATGGGAATGCCGTTTATTTCCGCCCTCTGAATAGTGAGGATCCTTCCTTTACACCCATCGTAGAGTCATTGGATGATCGTTTTGAATGGGCTGGAGGGACCAAGGATCACCTGTACTTTGTGACTGACTACCAAGCCAAGCTAGGGAGGTTGCTCAAAGTAAGTATTACACAACCCGACAGCGGATATTGGGAAGATCATATTAGCGGGGGAGCAGATGATATGCTGGCGGGCTGGCGCCGTGGGAATCATTGGGTAATCCAATACCTGAGGGACGCCGCCCACAATGTGGTGCTTTACGATTCACTGGGAGAACAAGTTCGGCGTATTCACTTACCGGAACGTGGTTCTTTTACTGGCTTGTCAACAGGAAAGAGTCAGCAGGAACTGTATTTTGAAGTAAGCTCCTTCTTGCGACCAGAAACTATTTACCGCCTCGACTTGGACCGCTACCGTTCTGCCCTGGTCTTTAGTGCGGAGCCCAGTCTGAAAGCAGAGGAATACCAGCTATCGCTAAAGTGGGTACCCAGTTATGATGATGATACCAGCTTGCCCGTTTTCTTACTACATCAGAACAATTTGGACCTAACTAAGCCTCATCCAACATTACTCTTGGCAGCCGGACTCACCGGCGATCCCCTGGTGCCCCAATGGAACTTGAGCGGGCATCTGCTCATCCCAGCGGCGATCGAGCAAGGGATTATCGTTGCGGTAGCCAATGTGCGGGGTTCATCGGGCTTTGGTCGCAGTTGGAAACAGGCTGGTCTACTCCGCCAACAACAGACGCGCCTGGATGATTTACAAGCCTTGGCCGAATACCTCCTAAGTCAGCCTTTTGTCGCCCGGGAAAAACTGGCAGTCTACGGTGCTGGTCAGGCTGGAACATTAGTAGCTGCGACCTTAAATCAGCGACCAGACCTGTTCGCGGTAGCTATCGCTGAAAATGGATGGTATGATCTGTTGCGCTACCAAAACTTCCGGGGTTCGGTACCTCAGTTACCCGTTTTTGGCACCAGCGAAGATAGCTTGCAAACCAACCATTTATTATCCTATTCTCCAATTCATAATGCGTTACCCAATAAGTTTCCGGCCAGTCTATTGCTGCACGATCCTGCTACTTCCGCTGGTGTTCCGTTGCATTCCCGTAAATTAGCGGCCGAATTGCAATACCAACAACGCGGCCCGGGCCCCATACTGCTTTACCGCGCTGATGAAGGTCGGTCAGATAAGCATCCTTTGGGCGTAGCTGCCCTATCATTCTTGTTTTACCAGACCCAAACACTCTGGAAGTAAGCTCTAGTAACTTATGCTCGATTTCAATATTGGGTTTTTAAAGATTAGCCTCTGGGATATACTGGATATCGGTATTGTGGCCTACCTATTATTCCAGTTGTACAAGCTGTTGAAAGGTAGCATTGCCTTCAATATCTTCGTGGGCCTTCTCCTGCTTTACATTAGTTGGTTCGTCGTGAATCAGTTGAATATGGACCTCTTGTCCAGTATTCTGGATCAATTTGTTAAGGTGGGGATTATCATTCTGATCATCATCTTTCAGCCGGAGGTACGCCGTTTCTTACTCCTCTTGGGTAATACCACCTTGCGGCAACGTTCGAACTTCCTAGACCGAATTCTGGATCGCAATAAACTAACGGGTACCAAGGAAGAACATCAGGCCGCGCAAGAAGCCATTGGGCAAGCCGTTTTGCGCATGAGCAGGCGTAGGGTAGGGGCCTTGTTTGTGTTTTGCCGCAGTTACAATCTGCAAGGAATCATCAGTGGAGGGGTAGAGTTGGATGCTGATATTTCACAAGCGCTTATCGAAAGCGTATTTGCGAAAGAAAGCCCGCTCCACGATGGCGCCATGCTAATTGATAACCTCAAAATTATGCGAGCCAGTGTGATTCTACCGGTTAGTGAGCAGACCAATATTCCGAAAGGAGTAGGGCTACGGCACCGCGCTGCCCTGGGCATTACGGAGCGTACCAATGTTGTCTCTATTGTGGTCTCTGAGGAGACCGGTGCCATCAGTTTTGCGAAGGGAGACCAATTGGAACGCAAGCTTTCTGAAGAACGTTTGATGGAGATTCTGGCAGAATATGTGTAAGCTAGTTTCAAGTTGGCAGATTAAACGTTGTCATATTCCTGCAATTATCGCGTCGATGTCCGACACTAAATTCAAATGACTTGCTTAAGGAGGCACAAAATTTTCGAAACTATAACAGCATCACTATATTTGTCGCCTTGATGAGAGACCCGCACAGCCCTAACCAATTGTAAAAGTGCGCTGGTCTGAATTGAACCAAATTCTATGCAAACTACCCAAGCCTACATTGAGGCAAATAAAGACCGATTTTTAGAAGAACTTTTTGATCTCTTACGCATCCCGAGTGTGAGTGCTGATCCAACTTTCGCTGGCGACGTTCGCAAGACTGCTGATGTGGTAGCTGAACATCTGCGTAAAGCGGGTGCTGACAATGTGGAAGTGATCGAAACCGCAGGTCATCCCATTGTATTTGGAGAAAAAATTGTTGCTGCTGATAAGCCTACCGTAATGGTCTATGGCCACTACGATGTACAACCACCAGATCCACTTGATTTGTGGGAAAGCGGCCCCTTTGAGCCGGTCGTAAAGAAAACTGCTGCGCATCCCGATGGTGCTATCTACGCCCGTGGTTCTTGTGATGATAAAGGACAGATGTTCATGCACGTCAAGGCCTTCGAAGCTATGATGGCCACCGATAATCTGCCTTGTAACATCAAGTTCATGATTGAAGGTGAGGAAGAAGTAGGCTCTGAGCACTTAGGACAATTCCTCAACGAGAATAAAGAAAAGCTGGCTTGTGATGTGATCCTGATTTCGGATACGAGCATCATTGCCAACGATACACCTAGTATCACTACGGGCCTGCGTGGCTTGAGCTATGTGGAAGTAGAGGTTACGGGACCAAATCGTGATCTACACTCCGGTGTTTATGGCGGTGCAGTAGGTAATCCTATCAATGTGATCTGTGAGATGATTGCGGGTATGATGGATGAGAACAAGCACATCACTATCCCCGGTTTCTACGACGATGTTGAAGTCCTCTCCATGGAGGAGCGCACGGAGATGAACAAAGCCCCTTTTAATCTGGAAGATTACAAGTCAGACTTGTCTATTGGCGATATCCGCGGAGAAGCTGGCTATACCACACTGGAGCGTACTAGCATCCGCCCAACTCTGGATGTAAATGGTATCTGGGGCGGTTACATCGGCGAAGGTGCCAAAACTGTGCTTCCTAGCAAGGCTTTCGCCAAAATCAGCATGCGCTTGGTTCCTAATCAGGACCCAGATAAGATCACGCAACTATTCCAAGACTACTTCAACAGTGTAGCACCAGCTGAGGTGAAGGTAGAGGTACACCCACACCACGGTGGACATCCCGTAGTTACCCCTACGGATACGCCCGAGTACCAGGCGGCGCACAAGGCGATGGAAGCCACATTTGGCAAATCGCCTATCCCAAAGCGCGAAGGTGGCAGCATTCCTATCGTAGCCCTCTTCGAATCTGTACTAGGAGTGAAGAGTGTTCTGATGGGCTTTGGTTTGGATAGTGACGCTATCCACTCGCCAAATGAGCACTACGGTTTATTCAACTACTACAAAGGGATTGAGACTATTCCTTATTACTATCAGTACTATACAGAACTGAAGGGGTAGGTCAGGGCCTTACTTTCAAATAAATCTAAGATGCCAGTTTTTGACGACAGTCAGGAGCTGGCATTTTGCTTGTAGATGTTCCGGTTGACCTTATGCCTACTTAACCTTCAAAATGACGCACTTAGCATCTAAGTTGATCACCTGACTCCCGCTATCATTCGTAACGACTGTGGTATCCCAATGGCGGTGACCACAACAGACCGTTGAGGAAGAATACTGCTCAATGATTTGTCTGATCTTCTCGTTTCCACGGAGGCGGGGTTCGAGATGATTCGGTCCTTCGTGGAGTAAGACCAGTTGCGGGTCTTTTTGCAAAAGGTAGATGAGTTCCTTGAGGTGTTCGGCAGCCAGGTTTCGATTGGGTTTGGTAGGCCTGCCGATAATACCACTGATGCCCCCGATTTTTAAACCGGCAATCTCTCTAAGCTCATAATGGAGTAAGTGTATGCCTTCTTCTTGGGTAAAGGCCTGGCGTTCTTCTGGCGTGCCGAAATCGTCATGATTACCGGCAACGCCTGCTACGAAACGGAAGTGTTTATTGAACTCACGCCAGACATGGCGAACGTCACCGAGCCCACCTCTTCGGTCTGTTCTGGCGTACAAGTCACCACAGAGGAGTACACCTACACGATCTAGTTCGGTGTAGTTGAGTTCTAACGCGAATACAGTCTTCAGAAATTCCGGTAGGACTTCTCCTAACAACAAGGTCTCTCCGTCTTGCTGTACGGTCCCTTGTAGATCTGAGGCCAGGACGAGGTAATCGAGTTCAGTGGTGTCAAGTCCAGTAATGGATCCACTGTAGATAGGGAGGTCAAGGCGTTCTAGAATTTCCGTGTAGTGCTTTTGTCTGCTAAAAGCGATAACAGAATCATAGGGATAGCTCGCGATGGGTGTGGTGTCGTTAAGTTGGGTTTTCATGGGGTGTTTTTCGACAACAACTGCTTTTGAGAAGAATTAGTTCCTGCGAACTTTTACTCACCCCGTACAAGATCAATATTTCCGGCTATTGAAAAACTTATACACCAGTCCTAAACTCAAGATCGCAAAGACCACGAAGGCAAGTAGTTTATACCAGGGCTTCACAGGCTGTACCGTATATACTACAGACGGATCTCCTTGCACCACCAATCCTGCCCAAAAGAAAGGATGTAGATGCGCCTCTTGTTCCGTTTCCAGCCAAGCCAAGTAGGCATTTCTCAAGGCTTGATGCTTGTCCAATCCATTTTTCAAATGGCGGTAGAAGTCGGCTACAATTCTGCCGGTAGCTTGATCAGGGAGTTCCCACAAACCGGCAATAATACTGGAGGTACCCGCCTGGAAAAAGGCACGATGAAAAGCGTGCAGACTACGGCCGAAGCTGGCTGAGGTAGCTGTTTGGCAGGCACTCAGAACTACCAGCTCAGTTGGCAGTGAAAGACCGTAGATTTCCTCCAGGTAAAGTTTCTCACCTTGGGCCAATTGCAGATAACTCAAATTAGGAGTCTTCGCATCAAATACGGCGTGGCTGGCAATGTGTAATAGATCGGCTTGGGGTGCCATTTCCGTTAGTGCTTGCTTGGTGCCGGTTTCGCCAAATAATAGTTTTGCGTTGGTGAGCTCAGCAATAATTCGAGCTTCGGTTGCCGCACCTTGTAAGTATACGTCCGCTGGATTGCCTCGCCGGGCCAGATAATTTGTGGCCGCAGTCTGCTGTGGAGCGACTACCAAGTTTTGTCGTCCCTGTTTACCAAAACGATCTTCGGCAGTGGCCTGCAAAAAGACGATGTGGGGAGCGTAGCTTACCGCGTGTGTCCTGATCAGGTAAGTAGATTGATAATGCAGAGCATGAAAGGGTAGGTTAGCTAATTCTCGGCAAGGAATGATGAATAGCTCTGAATAGTTCTCTATTTCCTCCGGTAGTAAAAATGCTCCTAAACGTTCCGCACTGGCGTCAACGGGGCCAATTTCTCGGAGGGTCTCAAGGTAGGTGGCTATCTCCTTCTCCCAATTAAAAGAGACTGCCAAGGGGCGAATCCAAATGCTCTCCTTGGTGATCCCAAAAACAAAGAGTTGGCCCTGAAAGTAGCCGTATTTCAGCACCAGTTGTTGCTCTGATAATTGGGCCTGTAAGTTGGCCAGTTGCAAGCCAGAACTACTATTGCCGCGGAAATGCTGCTGCTCCAAATTGCGAATTTCGTCTTGGAGCGCCTGTACTGATGGGCTGTCACCAGTACGCTGAGCCTGGACAATGGCTTGTCTCAACTCAAGCTGTCGTTGGTACAAACTGTCAGGGGCGCTCAACTGCCGTAGCCTTCGATTACCACTAAAGCGCTGCCACGCCAATTGATTCTCAATGTTATCCATTACCTGTAGCAACTCTTTTTTGGCGGGCAGACGATCCAAGTTGCCAGTACTGAGAATGCCCGCGATTGCTTTTTCGTAGTAGGTACGCAGCTTAGCGTTGAAGGTGTGGCCGTCAAAGCAGTTTTGGAATTGACGTAAACCGAGACGGTAAAGCGCAGCTGCCAGCGTTTTTAGATTTGAAGGAGGCGACTCTTGCTCCAAAATCTCGTCCGCAATTTCTACCATCAATCCAGTGTGATTAAGGATAGTGCTGGGGGCAAAATTGCTCAAGTCTTCCTTCAAAGGGCTAGGCCCACGGTGAATGAATCCGAGCATTTTTTGGAAACCCACCCAAGCGGAGTCCGCATTGGTGGTAAGCTGAATTAACCCGCGCTGAGCCCAGAAAAACGGCAGGCGAGCGTCATCTTCGGGGCAATTGTCGAGCAATTCCTGATTTAGTTGTAAGGCGCTTTGGGTTTGGCCGGCGTATCGGAACGCTTTGGCCCGGTTAAAAGTAAACTGCCAATAGTTCGCCTTGTACCGGCTTGTATCTAAGGCTTCAAAGGCTTGGTCCAGTAATGCGTGTGCCCGTTGGAAAGGTGCTGTATAATCCGACCGGAAGTTCAGATACATATCAGCAACGTGGTTGAGGGCCACGGCGTAGCGTAGCTGTTCCTCCGCATTGAAGGTTTGGATCAGGTTTAGCTCCCGCAGGTTATTAAGCGCTGCGAGCGCTTGTTGTTCTTTGTTCCAAGTTCCAAATAGCAAGGTCTGGGCGTAGGCAAAAGTTACTTCTTTGCGAGCTGCACCAGGCGGTAGTTGCAGCTGGTCTTTATGTTCTCGCAGTAATTTTGATCCACGTTCCAGATAGGTTTCCGCTTCCGCAAAAAAGCCTAGTTCAGTGGCCGTGTAGGCCAGGTCGCTATAAATAGAAAGTAGATAATCCCAATTGGGGTGCTCTAACTGGCGCATGATATCTTCTGCGGCTCGGGTAGAGTTGTAAGCGGGTAAGTATTCCTCTAGTTCGTATTCTGCAAAAGCACGGTCAAAGAGCGCCATCGCTCGGAGGTTAAGACCTGCTGGATGGTCTGGACTCAGCGCAATCGTCTCATCGTATAGGGTTAAACTCTCGAGATAATCGGCTAGGTAGTACAGCGCATTGGCTTTGAGATACAAGATCTCGGCCAGATGGAAACTATCAGGCTTGGGGTGAGCCGCCAGATAGTGGTCCACACTTTGCACGGCCTCTTGAAATTGGCCTCGTTCATATTGTGCTTGTATTTCGGCCCACGAACCATTGGTTTGGCACCAGCCAAAGTTTGCTACACAACAAAACACAAAACAAGATAGGATACGACGCACACCAAGGGGTTTATGCAGAAGTGTCATGGTTTTGGTAAAAGTAAACACTTAACTCATTTTTTTTGTGTGGAGCGTTTACCTTTGGGCAGTTCTACACACTAGATGAATGTCCCCTAAGGATAAACAGTTACTGCAGCGCCTGCAACAGGAAGATAAGCAAGCACTGGAAGAGGTCTATCTTGCTTATCAGCATGACTTTTTGCGTATGGCTCGCAAAAATGGCTTAAGGCAGGAGGATGCGCTGGATGTCTATCAAGATGTGGTGATCGATTTTTATCAACAGCTACTCAATGGCACCAGCACGATTAACAGCAGTATCAAGGCGTACCTCTTGGGGATGGGCCGCTTTAAATGCTATAAACGCTTGAGTCAACAACGGCAAGAACTTCCGCTGGCGGCAGACCGTATTATGGAATCTCCAGCAGACCAAACACCGGGCCTATCAGATGAGCAGGAACAGCTGCGGATTGGTTTTAGCCGACTTAGTCCCAGTTGTCAGGAAGTCTTGCGCATGTTTTATTATCGGGGTTTAAGCTTAAGCGACATTGTAGAACAAACGCAGTATAATAATACCAATACCGTCAAAAGTCATAAGTCGCGCTGCCTGAAGCGTTTGAGCGAACTTATTAAGAACTAGTGTATGGATCAAGAAGGACGAATTCGGAAATATTGGCACGGAATGCTCAGTGATCAAGAGAAGGATGCGCTCGAGACCGAGATGCGTGCTGATGCGAATTTGGCCAAAGAAGTCCAGCATTTTCGTGACCTTCAGCTAGCTATTGCAGCGGAAGAACGTCAGGCGCTCAAGCAACAGCTTGGGAGTTTACCCTTGGCTGGGCGTCGTCGTAGACTATGGCCCATTGCAGCCGCCGCGGCGGTCCTATTGCTACTGGCCGCAGCCTGGTTCCTCCAACGTGCTGATCTGACTCCACCTGAAGAATTATTTGCTACTTATTACGAACCCTATCCTAATGTCACGCATCCGGTCGTGCGCCAGCAAGAAACAGCGGATAGTCTCACTCTAGCCTTTGCGGCCTACGAACAAGGAGATTATGCCGTGGCGGCAGAACGCTTAGAGCAGCTCCTGGCCCGGCAAGACGATCCAGAATGGCGATTTTATCTGGCCTTGAGTTTATTGAGTCAAGGGGAATACGCAGCTGCTCGCGCTCAGCTAGAACAACTTCCTACTGCCAACTTCCGCTTCCAGGCGGAAACACTATGGTACCGGGCTCTGCTCAGTTTGGGTGAAGGTGATAAGGTTACGGCCAGAACGCATCTGTTAGCCCTGCGGGAAAGGGCGCCGGATTATGAATCAGCGGCAGTGGCGCGCTTGCTGGAGGAAACTGCACCCGAGTAGCGTAAAGCGGGTGCGACAGGCACCGAAAGCAAAAAAATCTTCGACCAAGTGTTTACTTGTTGATTGCTTGACTCACTTGTGGATAAATAAAAGTGTTATCCACCATGAGTTTCATCCCCATTAAGTCTTTTCTGACGGCCTGTTTACTCCTTTTTTTTACTCCTTTTCTCTTTGGTCAGTGCCAGTTTGAAGACCTATTTGGTCCAGTTAATTACCTAGCAGCACCCACCTTCTTTGAACTTCCCGTTATCGTTCCCGATCAGGATAGTCGATCCAGTTTCAATTGCGAAAGTCCCAGTTCTGGAATTGACCTGGGAGAATACGTAGAAATAGAAATGACTGGAACCACCATCGAATCCTTTTCTTTGGTAGGAACCAGTACGGAGTGGTTCATTAATGGGACCGCCACTGGTACCAATAATGGCAATTCTGCCACATTAGGCTCTTTTACGGGGGTTGCCCAATTGGCGAACCAGATCTCTAATCCTGCCAATTGTGATCCAGCAGTTGCGGCCAACCGCAATATACCCAACGAGAATATTGAGTTGCAGTGCTTGGATTGCCCGGTCATTCCTTCCACCATTCCCCAGCAGGCGCTGAATGGGGGCTTGGACAGTAATTACTTTTCCAATTCCAACTTCTTCTCCTTTAGTAATTACCCCAGTGAAGGGACGGATCCATTGGGGGCCGCACCCAGCCCAAATGAAATTGGTGCCTGGCATTTCCTTTACAACCCTGGTTTCAATAATCTATTGGCCATTCATCGTGGCAACCGCATCCCCATCTATCCGGCGCAGGAACTACTCGGCACACCTGATGATCCCGTACCTGCTACCGTCCTACGGGTTACTTTACGCAATTTCGCCTTCAATGCACCGGGCTGGTTCGATAACTACCTGGGGCTAAGTATTATCAATTCCAATGGTGTCCAAGATGAGGTGCTGTGGAGTACGATGTTTCCGGCCAGTAATACAGTGGATTTTAACCTGCCACTCAGCCTTCTAGAACCTACCTTTGGTGGAGACTACAGTATTCAATTCTGGACCACTTTTGATTGGGTCAATACTTTTGCTTGTAATGACTATTCCTTTTGGCCGGGAAACTATGTGGCTTTTGAGCTGGATATTTCCAATTACACGCCACCTTCCCCACCCGAAAATGATGATTGTGCAGATGCTACACCAATTATGCCGGATAGTGGTAGCAGCTGTACCACCAATCACCCCGGGACTTTTTCTTTTGCCACGGAGAGTGCTACGCAAAGTGTATTAGACAATTGTACCGAGGAAGAGGATGTCTGGTATCAATTTGTGGCTACTAGCACGCAATACGATCTTAACACGCAATTACTGAGTGGCACTGGCACTTATCATCTTCAGCTTTTGAAAGGTGCTGATTGTACCAACTTGAGCAGTGAACGATGCGAACTGGTGGATACCGAAGGAATTTTTCGATTGGTGGATTTAGAAATTGGCAGCACCTACTTCCTGCGTTTCGTTCGTGATTTGCTGGATGAGGAGTCTTTGGATTTTGAGTTCTGTATTAGGAGCCGTACTTCCATTTGCTTGATTCCACAAGTGGAGGTGGTGGAGAATTGTCTGAATAATGAGTTCTATGAATTAGTGGTAACGGTAACTGATATGCGGAATAACAGCAGTCTGCAATTATTGGATATTACCCAGCCTGACCCTCTTCCGCCCGTGCTGATTAGCAATACCGGCACTTACAACTTTGGGCCTATTCCGGTAGGTGTCAATTTTACCCTGCAAGTAAGCGCTGACGAAAGTGATTGTGATCTCATCTTTGGCGACTTTCTACCCGATTGTAGTCTGGCTCCGCCTCCTAATAATACTTGTGTGGAGGCTCAGGTCTTGGAAGGTTGTTTTACACGCAACTTTGCTACCGCAACGAGTACCCAAAATAGCTGTGTACTCAGCACTGCTGCTGATGTTTGGTTCTCTTTCGTGCCCGGCACCAGTGTGCAAGAAATCACTTTGGAGGTAGCTGCTGAAGTCAATGATCCCGATGTGGCTATAGAAGTGTTTTCGGGTGAGTGTGGCAATTTGTCAAGTGTTTATTGCGCAAGTGGTCGTGCTCACTTGTTGAATGGATTGAGCACTGGCCAACCCCACCTACTCCTACTTAAGTTACCTGCTGGTTTTGAGGAGCTAACGGTTTGCCGACAAGGCTACGAAGCACCCACTAATGAAACTTGCCAATCTGCAGCGAGTCTTTCGATTAATGTGGATTGTGACCCGCAGCCTTATTCCAATATTGGTGCCTCACCAAGTGCTTCACCCCTGGCTTGCCAGGCGGCGAACAGTGCGGATGTCTGGTTTTCCTTCCTGGCCACCACCAACACTGCCGAACTGACCCTCGCTAGTATTGTTCCCTGGCAGGATACACATACTGGCCAATTAGTTTTGAGTGTTTATGGATCCGATTGTGGTAGCCTTAATGAGTTAGCTTGCACCACTTTTGATTTTCCGGATGGCGGTGCGTATACACTCATTAATCTTTTCCCGGGACAGCAATACTGGTTACGAATTTCCTCAAGTGCGTTTGATGAGTATTTTGATTTTGATATCTGTTTGGTGGGTATACCCGTTCCCGACAATGATGTATGTGAAAATGCTGTGACGCTTCCCGTTAGCTCTAATCTGGAATGCTTGAATCCGCTTGCTGGCAGCACGCAGGCTGCGATAACGCCAGGTGCAGTGGATTGTGGTGGTAATCTAGTGCAAGATGTATGGTATAGTTTCGTAGCGAGCAATGCACAACACGCGCTGGTAGTCAATAGTCAGGATTTTCCCCAAGTGCAAGTCTACAGCGGTGCTTGCGGTGCGCTGATGGAACTAAGCGGATGTGAAATCGAGCCCACCATTCAATTGAGTGGACTCACACCGGAGGAACGCTATTATCTCCGCGTAATGAGCTCTGCAGGATTTGCTGCTGATTTTAGCCTGTGTATGCTTACGCTTCCTGATCCACCAGCTAATGATGAATGTGCGAGCGCGTCGGTTTTAACGGCTGGTGCTGCCGACTGTAGTCAGGCTGTTGGGGGTACTTTCTTATCAGCTACCGCTAATGATGAAGATTGTTTTGCTTCACCGCTCAGTAGAGATGTTTGGTACCAATTTACTGCCACGGAAAGTTCGCAGGAGCTGCTGGTATCGGCAGTTGAAGATGCCCTTCAAGCTGGACAAGCCTCCTTTGCTACCCTTGGGTACGAATACTACAGCGGATCATGTGGGGCTTTAAATAGCCAGGGCTGTATATCGGATATGGCGTTTGGCAATATGCCCATGAGTAACTTGACGCCAGGAACTACTTACTTCGTACGCTTATTTATGGATGAGTTCTCGTCTGCGGTTAACTACGAACTATGTCTGACTGATAATACACCACCGAGTAATGATGAATGGGCACAAGCCGCGCTGCTTATTCAAGACGCCTCCGAGTGGTGTGAGTTAAGTGAGCAGGGTACATTTGCTGGCGCCACCAATTCACAATCGGCGGCAGATTGCGGTGGGCAGGTGGCTGTCCCGAACGATGACGTCTGGTACCAGTTTGTAGCGGCAACGGAGAATCCGTTTATTGAAGTGGAATACTTCTGGGGAGATTACCGCGTGGAGCTCTTTAATGCCGATGCCAGCGTGCAACTAGACTGTGCTCAGGGCACCGTCCTATCTGCTAGCGGCTTAACGATTGGCACTAACTATCTCATCCGCGTTTTCTCGGCTAATGATCAACCACTCTCTGCCATTGAGGGTGAGTTTTCTATCTGCGTGTACGGTTTGCCCAGCTCTAGTATTAGCTCGCAAAGCAATGGTAGTTGTCTGGCGATCGATGGGGCTGTGGTGTCTACTGGATCCAATCGTTGGCTCCACCTGAATCATCAGGGAGAATTAGTTGCTGCCGTTTTTGATAGCGAACCTTTGGGGGCTTTATCTACTGCTTATTATCAAAATACGGGAATCGTTCGAAGCACCAGCGGCGGCGTAGAGTATTTAGATCGAAACTTCAGTATTAGTCCTACCTCGCAACCAACCTCTTTTGTGCGGGTCCGCTTGTACTATACCCAAGCAGAGTTGGATGCCCTAATGGCTAGTAATGATGGGGATGACAATGATATTACTAGTTTTGAGGATATTGTAGTCAGCCGTTTTGCAGGTGCTGCCTGCAGTGAAAGCACCGGGGGTAACGGAGAGTTACACTTTCCAGAAAGGATTGGTACACTGGGTAGTGGCTACTATATTGAAATCCTCATTGATCATTTTTCTGGCTTCTTTTTGCACGG
This sequence comes from Bacteroidota bacterium, assembly GCA_039816955.1. GTDB lineage: Bacteria > Bacteroidota > Bacteroidia > Chitinophagales > Saprospiraceae > Lewinella. The sequence goes on along the minus strand of JBCBWU010000056.1, from coordinate 23,294 downwards.
TGGGTCGCGGGCCTTACCGGTGCAGTTGACCAGGTTTGCTGGCCAGCAGGAGCAGCAAGTAATTCGCCTACATTGGACGACAGCGACCGAAAGTGCCAATAAAGGCTTTGCTATTGAACGCAGTACCGATGGACGAGCATTTTCGGAAATAGGCTGGCAGAACGGTCAGGGGACGACGACTGTACCGGTCCATTACACTTACTTGGATCAAGAAGTCTCACCAATCATTAGTCAATACTACTACCGGCTGCGCCAAGAGGACTACAATGGGGAATTTTCTTACAGCTCCGTGATCAGTATCAGCTACGAGCTGGAAGGAGCGAAGTGGAGCATGTATCCTAACCCCGCCCAGGACCAATTGAGCCTTCGGTTTCCCGCAACGGTAGAAGGTGATTTGGTACTATATAATCAGCTTGGCCAGGAGGTGGGGCGCTGGGAACTTCCCGGTGTACCTAAGCTTACTATCAACGTACAGCACCTTGCCGCTGGAGGATATTGGGCACGGATCGAAAGCGGAGAAAAGGACTTACCAGTCTTGCAGTTACAAATCCAGTAAGGGGCTGGAGGTCTTCGAAAATTGATAAGGGCAAATAGGAACTAAGCTAAGATCAGATTCCTGACGATTCTGCTTTTAATGGAATCGTCAGGGCTCGGATTATAGCAGCCCCACCAGGACTCGAACCTGGATCTAAAGTTTAGGAAACTCTTGTTCTATCCCTTGAACTATGGGGCCATGATGATTGAGCGGCAAAGATAAACGAATTGCAATTACAATATCAGTAGTAGTTAAATAAGACTCGTTTTTGATTACTTACTCACACTGTCACTTTTATTTTTACTTTCACTCTTCTTGATCTGGATAGGCCACTCGAACGTGATGCACACTCTTCATTATCTGCCTAAACGCCAGTTTACACTGTTCTAGTTCCCGAAAACTCAGTAGCGAGTCTTGTAATTGCCCGCTGGCAAGTTTACCCTGGATGATCTTGTCAATCAGGGAGTAGAGTTCTTCCTCCGTTGGGTGGTCGAGGCTTTTACCGGCGGCTTCGATAGAATCTGCCATCATAAGTATAGCTTCTTCTTTACTTCTGGGGCAGGGGCCAGAGTATTGAAAGTGCTTGATGTCCTCTTTTTCTCCACCCTGTTCCAGGTGCAAGTGGTAAAAGTAAGCGGTAAGCGTAGAGCCATGGTGGGTATGAATGAAATCGATGAGCAAGGGGGGTAAGCCTGCTTTTCGAGCTAGACGTACTCCTTCTTCCACGTGGCCAATGATCAAGCGAGCACTTTCCTTGGGGCTATGATTTTCGTGAGGATTGTGCCCCGACTGATTCTCAATAAAATATTCTGGGTTAACTGTTTTGCCAACGTCATGATATAAAGCAGCCACTTTTACCAAGAGAGGGTCGGCATTGATGCGTCGGGCTGCTGCTTCTGCCAAGTTACCTACTTGCAGAGAGTGCTGCAAAGTACCTGGTGCCTTGAGGGCGAGGTCGCGTAGCAAGGGCTTGTTCATATCCATTAATTCCACCAAAGTGATAGGCGAAACAAAGCCAAACAATCGCTCTAATAGCGGAATGAGCGGATAAGCTAGCAGGGTTAAAAAGGCATTTAAAAATATCCAGACATAGACCGACCAATCAATGGCATTGAAGTCATTTTCTCGGATGAGCTCCAACCCTAAATAACCTACGGCATAAGCTAGGAAAATGAAGAAAATAGTATAGAAGAAGCCACTCCAGTCGCGGGTATTAGTATTGCTAATGATTACTACCAGGCCCGCCATAATCTGTAAAAAGGCGAATTCATAGCCAAAAGAAGATAAAACACCAGCCAGTAAGACCACCGCAACGTGGGTGAAAAAAGCCAGCCGTTCATTGTAGAATATCTTGATGACAATCGGAACGATGCAGAAGGGTACCAAGTAGGTGCTTAGTCCTTCCACTCCTTCGATGAGGTATACGAGATAACTAAATAGGACCAGCCACATCAAAATGAAGATGAGCTTAGGATAGCGATTGTAAACGAGTGGCGCATACTTGCGTAGGTAAAGTGCAAAAAGCACTACCACCAGCACCGTAAGGATTAGATAACCCCAAAATATATTAGAGACAGCTTGTTGTGATAGCACCTGCTGTTGATACTCCTGTTCATAGGAGTAGAGGACCTGGTATAGCTCATCAGTGATAATGCTACTCTTAGCAATAATCAAATCTCCTTTTTGTACTAGACCACGTGAGGTAACGATGCGGTCCAATACATCCTGTTGCAATTGTTGTGTACGGTCTGGACTATAAAAGAGGTTGGCCTGCAGCTCTCCTTGCAATAGAGGTAAGAGAAACTCTGGTTCGCGTAAGGAACTGTAAGGCAAAGAGTCACTCACAAGTTCAGCGGCAGTGGCGGCGGTAAGTAAGTTTTCGGTTGTTTGTTGTTGGAAGGTGTTTCCTCGGATGATCGTCAGAACCTGGTCTTGGGCAATTTCTGATTCCAGGTTACCGAGGTGAATTAGTCCTTGCCCGTAGAGTCGGTCGAGGAACGCCAGCCCATAATTCAGATAAACCTGCGGTTGCCGGGGCACATCCTGAAACTGTTCCCCAGCCTGAATTTGCTCCAGTTGTTGCTGAAACTGTTGAGAAAACGCAGCTTTCCGTTCCTTAACCACCTCCTGATCCTCCTCAAAGACCAGATTAGTATTGGCGAGCACCTGTTGCCGCTCTGCCGTCAGTTCCGTTTCCGTTTTGCGAATAGCAAAGTCAAACGGAGCGATGAGGTTATCATAGCGCCAACTTTGTTGCTTCTCATATTGGTACTTAAAGCGCAAATCTGTTGGAAAGAGTAGGCTTACAAAAACAACTACTAGCACAAAAGTCAGGGGGCGAAAAATACCGGGGATACGTTGCAGGGCGCTACGTTTCTTCTGTTCCATACAACAAATATACATCGTGGCCAGACAATGGGGGAGGGGAGAGTTGGTTGAATTGGTTGGGTTGGTGAATTTGGTTCAGCCTGCGGCCTTAGTTAGTTGGGTTGGTTGAGCCTGCGGCTCTGGTTAGTTGAGTTAGTTTGAGGGTTCGATGGTTATATGAAGTTAAAGTGACAATGAAAATTGCTTTATATTGCACTTATGTGCCTTCTTGCCCACCGAAGCAAGGTGTAGGGGGGATATGGTTTACAAACTTGGGTGTTCTTGGTGGCTTAGGTGGTTAGAGGGAGGCAAAGTAACAATGAAAGAAAGTGGCAATGATGTTTAATTGAAATATTATTCTCACCGTTGCTCTAATTCACCTGATGTGCTCTGATGTGCCTGATGTGGTTTATTTGGTTAGAGAGTTAGATCGCTTGGTGGTTGGTTTGAGGAACTCCACTCCACTCCAAAACGCATTCTAACGCTAATTCTGATTCTAACCCTAATCTAATTGTATTTGCCAGTCTGCCAACTTACCTTTGCGGTCGTATGGAAGATAGCCGCGTCATAATGAATAGCGCGCGATTTGGCCTGACCATTCGCCGCCTCTGTCATCAGCTCATTGAGCAATATGACGACTTCTCCAATACATGTCTGGTTGGCGTGCAACATCGAGGGGTGTGGTTGAGTGCTGTTTTGCATAAAGCGCTGCAGGAACTGGGTGTTCAGGAATTGCCACACGGGAAATTGGATATTACTTTCTACCGTGATGATTTTCGCACACGGGAGAAGCCGCTCAAGGCCAGCCCTACGGATATGCCGTTTCTGGTGGAAGATAAAGAAGTAATCCTGGTAGATGATGTACTCTACACGGGCCGGACTATACAAGCAGCAATGACTGCCCTCAACGATTTTGGCCGCCCGCAGAGTGTAGCATTATTGGCTATGGTCGATCGGCAATTCAACCGGCATCTTCCGATTCAGCCAGATTTTGTAGGTATGCGGGTAGACGCCCTCGATCAGGCTTACGTGAAAGTACAGTACACGGAACACCACGGTCAAGACCAAATTCTTCTTTTTCCACGAAAACCGGAAACCAACTAGATGGCGACCCTCCAACAATTGAGCACGAGGCACGTGCTGGGCATCAAATACCTGACCGAAGCGGACATCAATTTAATCTTCGAGACGGCGGAGGAATTCAAAGAGGTTATTAATCGACCCATTAAGAAAGTGCCGAGCCTGCGCGATATCACGGTAGCTAATCTGTTTTTTGAAAATTCCACCCGTACCCGCATTTCCTTTGAGTTGGCAGAAAAACGCCTTTCGGCGGATGTGGTCAACTTCTCTGCTTCAAGCTCTTCCGTGAAAAAGGGAGAGACCCTATTGGATACCGTCAATAACATCCTCTCCATGAAGGTGGATATGGTGGTCATGCGCCATCCCGCGCCGGGGGCTCACCATTTCTTGTCTCGCCATATTGATGCTAACATCATCAATGCCGGTGATGGTACGCATGAACACCCGACTCAGGCGTTGTTGGATGCTTTTTCAATGCGGGAGCAGTTGGGGGATCTACGGGGCAAGAACATCGCTATTATTGGCGATATTGTCCACTCTCGGGTAGCGCTTAGCAATATCTTTTGTCTCACCAAGCTGGGCGCAAAAGTGCGAGTTTGTGGCCCTCCCACTTTGATTCCGAAGTACATTCGTGATCTTGGCGTAGAGGTTTCATATGATATCCGTGATACCCTGCATTGGTGTGATGTTGCCAATATCCTTCGCATCCAGCTAGAGCGCCAGGATTTACGCTACATTCCTTCTCTGCGGGAGTACGCCCAGTATTTTGGCGTAAGCCGCCAATTGTTGGATGAACTCGATAAGCCCATTGTGATCATGCACCCTGGACCCATTAACCGCGGCGTGGAAATTACCAGCGAGGTAGCCGATTCCGAGCACAGTATTATTTTACAGCAGGTCGAAAACGGTGTAGCAGTGCGGATGGCGGTTTTGTATTTGCTCGCAGCCATGCGCTAGTTCGCATCAATTTTTCCCTTTCCTCTGGTTCGAACTGTAAGATGAAGTGATCGTTTATCACTAAAAAAAGAAGTTTGTGATGTTTGCCAAAATCTAATTATGCTCCTTACCAAATCTTGATGAAAACAATGAATATCCTTAAGCATATTGGCCTGGCACTAGTGGTCTTGACTGCTTTAAATCTCAGTGCCCAAAACGAAGATTTTCGCAAATCTGGCCCGGCACCTAAGCTTCAGTTAGGTAATTTCAATGACTTTAAGCTAGACAATGGACTGGAGGTGATCGTTGTTGAAGACGATCGGCAGAAACAAGTATCCTTTCAGTTGTACGTGGATCGTCCGATTATTTTAGAAGGGGAGGTTGCCGGTACGAGTACTATCGTGGGACAAATGTTGCGATCAGGTACAACTACTCGTGATAAAATCCAAATTGATGAAGCCTTGGAGTCCATTAGTGCAGACCTGATTTCCAATCCTAATGGGGCCACCGTAAGTGGCCCAAGCCAAGACGCAGAAACATTGCTAGCTCTTCTTGCCGATTGCATCCAAAACCCAACTTTCCCGGAGGAAGAGTTCACCAAAGTCGTGAAGCAACACGAAGCTATGCTGACTTCTCAAAAAGACGATTCAGCGATTATTGTTCAGAATTTGTCCAATCAAGTTCGCTTTGGCAAAGAGCATCCTTACGGTGAACGCATGACGGAAAAAAGCTTAGAGCATATTAGTGCCAATGCCTGCCGTAATTTCCACAACCGATATTTCCGTCCCGCGATTAGTTATCTGGTTGTAGTGGGAGATATTACGCCCAAAGCAGCAAAGAACTTGGCCGAGGCTTACTTCGGTGAGTGGGAATCGGAGGGTAAGCTGTTTCGTGAGTTCTTTCTGTTTCCCGCGGTACCTAAGAAGCGCCAAGTAGACTTTGTAGCTCATCCGACTGCCGTACAATCGGTAATCAATGTGACCTATGCGGTGCCACTTAAACCCGGTAGTAAAGATGCCATTGCTGCCAATGTATTAAATCAAATTTTGAGTGGTGGCGCTGATGGGCGGCTATCCCAAAACCTAGATCAGGATAAGACCCTTAATTCCGGAACTTATTCAGAACTGCAGGATGATCTTAATGCAGGCTATTTCAACGCCTATGCTAAGGTGCGAAATGAGGTAGCAGATAGTGCCGTGCACGAAATCCTCGCTGAAATGGAGCGCTTGCGTAATGAGCCAGTATCGCCCGAAGAATTGCAACAGGCTAAGAATTTGATCAACGGCGCTTTCTCAAGAAGCCGGGAGCGGCCAGAGGCGATTGCCCAATACGCCTTGAATACGGCCCTTTATAACCTTCCTCGTAATTATTATCCAAACTACCTGCAGAACCTGGCGAAGGTAAGTATAGAGGACGTTCAGCGGGTAGCACAGATCTACCTTAAGCCAGATCAGGCGCACATTGTCGTAGTAGGAGATAGAGAAGTAGCGGCGGGGCTCAAGCGCTTCGCGGCCGGTGATGACATTAATTACTTCGGAGCAAATGGTGAAAAGCAAGAAATAGCCGGTCTGATTACCAGAGAAGGAATCACTGCGGAGCAAGTGCTAGCCAGTTACATAGATGCTATTGGTGGCCTGGAACGTTTGCTGGAAATCACGGATATAACTACCGTAGTGGAAGGCGAAGTACAGGGTATGGCTACGACCATGAAGCAGGAAAAGCAAGAAGGAGAAAAGATGCACCTGACGGTAAGTGTCAGTGGAATGGCCGTTAGCGAAACCATCGTCAATGGACAACAGGCTAAGGTGCTGCAAATGGGTACTCCACAAGAAGTGGACGAGAAAGGACTGACTGATCTACGGGAGCAAGCCATCATTTTTCCCGAAGCACGCTACGCTGAACTAGGCTTTACAACTGCTATGGAAGGTGTTGAAATGTTGGGAGATAAAAAAGCTTACATTATCCGAATTACTAGCCCTTCAGGTAATGAGTTGATTGAGTATTTCGATACGGTAAGCGGTTTAAAACTTCGTACGATTACTAGTTCCGAAGCAGCTACCATTACGGTGGATTATGATGACTACCGCGAAGTAGATGGACTTTATTATCCGCATAAGGTGACCTCCAGCGGATTGATGCCAGTTCCTTTAGTCTTCACGTTAACTTCCCTGACGGTGAACGAAGGCTTGAAGGAGGACCGCTTTAAGGTAGAATAAGTAAGGTAGAAATACCAAGGAGGACAAGGGAAGGCTTTGCTGGATAGACCGGCAGGGCCTTTCTCTGTAATGTTACTATACCAGTATGGAAGAGTGAAAAATCAGCGCTGATCGCCATTGATGTAAAGACGCATTGCAATGCGTCTCTTCGACCAGAGGTTAGCCCCCGCTCATTTTTGCAGATGACTACACCACAAAATACATGTTGATTTCTTGTCCGCCTTTAACCTTTATTTTTCCCCGATGTTCACATTCGATTTGCTCCTTGATGAGACAGTAGGTTTGGTCGGAGATATTGATTTTGCCGGCTTGACCTGCACTCTCCAGGCGACTGGCAATATTAACCGTATGCCCCCAAAGGTCGTAGGTGAATTTGTGTTTGCCTACCACCCCAGCGATCACTTCACCGGAATGAATACCAATACGCATTTTCCACTTGACGGGATGAAGCTCATTGCGTTGTTGCAGGAACTGTAGCATTCGTCGTGCGGTACGAATACAAGCGAAGGCGTGTTCATTGTTCTCTTCTGGCAAGCCGCAAACCGCCATGTAGGCATCACCGATGGTTTTGATTTTTTCGAGTTGCTCCGATTTGATGATGTGGTCAAATTGGAAAAAGACTTCATTTAGCTCTTCCAGTAATTGGTCCGGCGAAATGGAGGAGGCTACTTGCGTAAAACCGACAAAGTCAGAAAAGAGTACGCTGACATTGTCGGCACTCCGTGGGCGTACCTTGCCAGTGTTGATGAGTTCGGTGGCCACTACTTTGGGAAGGATATTGTGTAGCAGCTTTACAGTCCGGTTTTTCTCCTTAACCAATTGATGGGTCCGTTCTTCCAGCTCTTGCGTACGTTCCTGCACCAGACGTTCCAGGCGATCATTTTTAGCTTTCAGTTTGTCTATCGGATAAGACTCACCGATGTTCTGTCCATCCGACGGAATAGAGACGTGGTTGTGTGCAATCTTCCACTGATTGTTTTGCAGCGTAAAAACGGTGGATATTCGAAGATGAAACTTAATGGGTTGGCCTTCGCCTAAATCGATATAGAGCATGCACTCAGCCTCAACCATTCCAGCGGTAGGAGCCAGCAGCTTCGGTTGTTTGCGAAAAAAGTCGACTTTGATAGGAACTTCCAGCTCGCTAAAGTCGTCTCTGAAGTTTTGAATAACCTCCTGAAGATTCCTACCTTTTTCGTGTTCTCCAGTACCGATCGCGGTTACGTCCTGATCGAAGAAGGAGATGATGTCATCAATGGTGCTAGCCTGGTTTTCCCGGGCAGCCCAGGTATGCCAGAACTCATCAAAGGTTTTGGTAATAGCTGCGATCTTTGCATCCATTAGGAAGGCTTGTGCGTTTTCTCTTGTCTTGCCGGGAACGATCTCAACCTTGAAAATACGAGTTTTCCGCTATTACTAAAGAGAGCTACGCCAAAGAGTAGCGTTCTTTAATCATCGCTGAACCCAAAGCAAAATTTTGTAATCGACTTACTGTACTGTTATTTGCTCGGGATCAATATAGATGATATTGGAGTTGTTGCTCGAGCTTGATCTCAGTAAAATAGGTATGAGGTTATTGATGGCGGTAGAATTCCAATTACTTCCAGGGCTTACTCGATCAAAGCCATAGCCAATAAAACTCCATTGATTGTTGACTACATCATAACGCCAAAAATCACCGTCGATAGGATTAATATTCTGTCTTGATTCTGCACCAAGTCCCACGTAGATAAACTGCTCATTATCGGTTGAGGTAGTAAAGTGTACGCGTCCTGTACCGGGGTAATCAGAAAGTTGAGACCATTCTCCGGAAACGGGGTCAAATGACCACAGCTGTTGCTGAAAATAGGGGCCTTGCTCATTTTCCGTTTCTTCAAAACCAACTAGGACGTAACCCTTGCCTCCTGTGCTAAAGCCATAGTGCCGAACGCTTGTTGATATATTACGAGGAATAAACGGAATATCAGTTAAGGTATTAATGCCTTGAAAACTCTGGGTATTAAAGGAGTACATAGCTGATCCTTGATTGACATAGCATATATCATCGATAATGAAACTAAACCCAAGACCAATCCGGCTAAATGGAGCATTAGAGACTCTGAAACAGCTGTTTTCAAAATCTGGGCAAAACCAAAGCCCGTTTTCTTCTGACGAACTGGAGGAATTCTCACCCGCACAAATGATACGATTACCTTGTGCCTGGAAGGCAGACTCATAGATTCTATCGGGATCGATATTTACGTTGAGCCATTGGTTATCTTGGGTAGAAAGCTGCGCAATGCCATCGCGCCCCACAATATAGATTTCATCTTGATACAGAAAATACTGGCTAAAAAAACTCACTCCACTTGGGCCATTTGGGGGAGCATATTGGATAGGTTCATTCGTTGCTCCTTGGCTAACAAATTCTACCGTATTTGAGTACACCCGGAATTCTTCCAATTCAATGACAAGCCGCCCAATATAGGTTACACCATCAAGCAAGTCTCGATCAATCTTTAGCGTTACTTCTTTTTGATCATTCAAAACTACATCTTCTCTGTACAGCTCGTCTTCGATAAAGAATTCTCGCCCTTTGGGATACCAATTAAAATAGGCGCGTACTATAAAATTGCTACCGATGTCGTGAATGACGGAAGTAAAGGTAGCACCGTCTTGATCGACTGAGACGGGAAGCATTTCTACTACGGGTAGTTTCAAGCGTTCGTCAAAGCTGAAATCTTGACAAGACCAATTGAGAAGAACCATGAGGAGGAGTAAAAGCGCTAGTCTTTTCATTATAATAAATTGATTCCTAAGAGGAGCGTAATAATACTGGTGCGGTCACCTTGTGCGTCAGTTACACTGCTACCGCTGGCTTTGAGTGTAGCAAAATATTGTTGCTTTACTGGTATCTCAATACCCACTTCCACCAGCGGTGATAGGCCTGATTGCGGATTACTTCCGAGGTCATATACCTCCAGGTCAAATCTGAAAGGTTGCCGCTGGAATTCAGCCAAAAGGGCTTTTTCTCTGATGGGTGTACGGGCCTTGATACCTAGTCCCCAGAAGGGGAATACACCGCGTCTGGATAGGTAGTGTCGTACTGTGGTTTGAAAGTTTAGGAGGGTTGCCGAAGAAGAATAACTTAGAGTTTCGGCGTCCCCAGGTAGGTTGTCTACCGATTCCAGCCACTCACCTGCTATTCCAACTTGGTAGCTAAAAGCACCTTTGTTGCCTATTCCTTTATTCAAATACAGCCCGAGTAGGACTCCTGTATAGTCGTAGGTGAGATCTTCTGGTAAGATCGGTAATGCTGCGCCATTATTAGTGATTGAGTTGAGCGTGTAGACGTTATAGCCGAGCTCTACGCCCCAATACGTTCCAGGATAACGGTCCCTAGGGTTTTGCAAAAAGCGACTAAGCTTACGATAACTTGCTTCCCGATTGGAATAAAGGCTATTGTTGGCCAATTTAGGAGCCTCACTTAACAAGTTATCAACTAGCTGGCGACGCTCGCCTTTATCCGCTGGGATTTCCAGAATATCCCCATCGTCAGATGAAAGAAAGTATCGCTTTTTACCTACCGTGAATAGATGATCCTCCGTGCCCTTTACCGGTCTTACGAAAAGAAGTTCACCGCTGGTGGTTGAGCGTGATAAAAACACCTGATTTCTATCGTCTCCTGATTTAGTACCAAGAATGGCAAACCGATCCACTTGCTTGGGCTGGATCAATATGCTGTCTTTTAGCTCACCCCCTTCCGGGACGAAATAAAAGGACTGGTCATTACCGATGATACTTCCCAGTTGAGTTTCACCAGACTTATAGTAAATGACACCAGATGAAAGCTGACCACTAAGAATGAGCGGTTGACCCAACAGGGCCAAGAGGAATAGTTGTAAGATGGAGCGCATATGCCAAATTACTACATAATCCTCAGTTTTTAGCTTAATTCGATACGAAAGAAGCTTTTCCCCTTCCCCAAAAATAACACTACCTTAGCCACCCTAGCCAAATTCGCCAATATGATCCAAATCTTTGTCACCGGAGGCACCTTCGACAAGGAATACAATATGATTACGGGTGAGCTGTTTTTTCGTGATACGCACTTACCTGGCATGTTCGAACGCGGACGCAGTACCCTGGACATCAATGTCAAAACCCTGATGATGGCCGATAGCCTGGAGATGACGGATGATGATCGCATGATCATCCTGCATAACTGCCGCCGGGCCAATTCGGATAAAGTCCTCATCACCCACGGGACGGATCGAATGGTGGCTACTGCAGCTTTTTTAGCTAAGGAAGGAGTGGAGGGCAAAACAATTGTACTCACCGGAGCGATGATCCCTTACGCCTTCGGTACGTCGAGCGATGGGTTCTTTAACTTGGGGAGTGCACTGGCCTTTGTACAGACCTTACCTCCGGGGATATATGTGTCCATGAATGGCCGCTACTTTGAGTGGAATAATGTTCGCAAAAACCGCAAAACCGGCTTCTTTGAGGAAATAGAAGTAAGCTAAGTATGAGCTACCAGGCTATTATTAAGGAGGTAAAGCAAAAGAAGTTTTCGCCCGTTTATTTCTTACATGGGGCGGAAACCTACTTCATTGACCAGGTAGCTGATGCCATCGAGGAACACGCCCTACAAGAACACGAGCGAGCCTTCAATCAAACTATCCTTTACGGGAAGGAAAGTACCCACCTCCAGGTAGTGGACGCTGCCCGCCGTTTTCCCATGATGGCTGAACGCCAGTTGGTCCTTTTGCGAGAGGCGCAGGAGATGCGATCACTGAAAGATTTACTCACTTACATTGAGCAGCCAACCCCAAGTACGGTATTGGTCATTTGCCACAAGCACAAGAAACTCAACTTTAATAGTAAGTTTGGAAAAGCAGTTAAAGCAAAAGCTGTGGTATTGGAGGCTAAACCGCTGTACGACAATCAAGTACCGGATTGGATTGCGGATTATCTTAAAGGTAAAAAACTGAAGGTGGGGCCGGCTGCCTCGGCATTGTTAGCAGAGTATCTAGGCGGTAAATTGGCAAAGGTGTCGAATGAGTTGGATAAGCTGGCGCTGAACATTCCAGGAGGCTCAGAGGTGACCGAGCAGCTCATTGAAGAACACATTGGCATTAGTAAGGATTACAATGTCTTTGAATTCCAGAAGGCCCTAGGCCAACGCAATGTGCAAAAGGCCAATCGGATTGTGCAGTACTTTATCGCTAATCCCCGTAAGAATCCCTTGCAGGTGGTGATCGGTAGTTTGTACAATTACTTCAGCAAGATCTATCTGTATCATTCCGTAGCAAGAGCGACTGAGCAAGAAATCCTGAAGGCACTCGGATTGCGTAGTAGTTTCTTCCTACGTGAATACCGGGCTGCGGCTCGCCAGTTTCCTATGTCGCAAACCCAGGAAGTGATCCACCTACTGCGGCAGTTTGATATGAAGAGTAAAGGAGTCGATTACAACGCTACCGGAAAGCCAGACGGGGAATTACTAAAGGAGATGACTTGGCGCATACTCCATGTATAATTGGAAATCTAAAAGTCATTTTTTTACCCTTTCTAAATATTCTCGGCAATTAATTTGCTTTTCTAAAAGTGGTAGTCTTATATTTGGCGCAAGCAAAGAAAACATAAATGCGATTTACACAAAGCAACAATTGGTGGTGGCACACTAATCATTCGATACCGGGTGAGTAGACTGCCTTTGTGTTTTGGTTATATCGCAAAAATCGGCTTGTCGTTCACTCGGCAAGCCGATTTTTGTTTACGCCAGATTAAGTAAACTTTAACTGACAGATTCCTTCAAGAAGAGCAAATGATAACAACTACGAAAATACCCTTGCAAGTTGGAGTGCGTCGCATGTTAGGCGATATGCTTACACCGGTTTCGCTGTACTTACGATTGCGGGATCATTATACCGATCCAGTGCTGCTGGAGAGTAATGATATCAGCAACAAAGAAGAATGCTTCAGCTTTATAGGGCTAGAAACATTGGCCAGTATCCAGGTCCAGGCGGGCAAACTTCGTACACAATTGCCAGGGCAGGAGATGGAAGAGCGTCGGCTCGATCACCCACAAGCGGTGGCCGGAGAGTTTCGCCGTTTTTTACAGCATTTCGAACCGCAAGGCGATGCTCCTTTTCGTGGCTTCAACGGCCTATTCGGTCATACGGGCTTCGATGGCGTTCAGTACTTTGATACTCTAGCGTTTGCGGACGAGAAGCGCAAGATGGATTTGCCGGACCTGCGTTACCATCTCTACCGCTTTATCATTGCCATTAATCATTACAAGGATGAGCTCTATATTCTGGAGAACCGCCCGCCCGATGAGGAGAGCCGTTTAGATGAACTACAGACTCGTATTGGCGCGCATCGTTTCAGTGTACATCCGTTTACCTTGGATGGTTCTGAAACCAGTAACCTCACCGATGAGGAATTCAAGGATCTAGTGCGGGTAGGGAAAGAGCATTGCCAGCGTGGTGATGTGTTTCAGATTGTCTTTAGTCGCCAATTCCAGCAGCGTTTTTCTGGTGATGAGTTTCAGGTGTACCGAGTATTGCGTTCGGTTAATCCATCCCCTTACCTCTTTTACTTCGACTACGGCGACTATCGCATTTTTGGTTCTTCGCCCGAAGCGCAAATGGTCATTCGTCACGGCGTAGCTAAGGTAAATCCTATTGCGGGCACCTATCGCCGCACGGGCGATATGGAAGAAGATGCCCGGGCTGCTGCGGCTCTACGGGAAGACCCCAAGGAGAATGCGGAACACATTATGCTAGTTGATCTGGCTCGTAACGATTTGGGACGCCACGCCCACAATGTGCAGGTGCGCGAGCTGAAGGACATTCACTACTATAGCCACGTTATTCACCTCGTTTCCACTGTTACCGGTGATTTGACACCAGAGAGTAATCCTATCCAGATCTTCGGCGATACTTTCCCTGCCGGCACCCTTTCCGGGGCACCGAAATACAAGGCGATTGAGTTGATCAACCGTTATGAAAACCAGAACCGCTCTTTCTACGGTGGTGCACTGGGTTACGTGGATTTTAATGGTGAAATGAACCAGGCGATTGTGATCCGCTCTTTCCTGAGTCAAAACAACACCCTCTACTACCAGGCCGGCGCTGGTATTGTGGTAGCCAGCGATGAGGAGAAAGAACTGCAAGAAGTAAACAACAAACTCGGAGCATTGAAGCGCGCCCTCGAAGAGGCAACCCGCTTGCGCTAATGCCGTAAAATAGAATCTTATGCAAGTATTAGTGCTAGATAACTACGATTCCTTTACCTACAACCTGGTCCAGTATATCCAAGAAATTCTGGAGCGTCCGATAGAGGTGATTCGCAATGATGGCATCAGTGTGGACGAGGTGGATGCGTACGATGTAATCATCCTTTCCCCGGGTCCCGGTATACCGGAAGAAGCAGGTATTATGCCTGATTTAATTCAACGCTATGCGGGTAAAAAGTTTATCCTCGGCGTTTGCCTCGGTCACCAAGCAATAGGAGAGGCCTTCGGGGCTGAATTGCAGAATCTGGCGGAAGTATACCACGGTATAGAAACCAGTATGCAGCAGACGGAGGAGCAAAATGTGTTGTTCCAGGGCCTACCTTCCGCTTTTCAGGCGGGGCGCTACCATAGTTGGGTAATCAAGAAGGATACCTTGCCCCAGGAATTTGTCCTCACCGCTGTGGACCAGCAAGGAGAGATTATGGCCATCCGCCACCAGGAGCACGAAATCTATGGCGTACAGTTTCACCCAGAGAGTATCATGACGCCAGAAGGGTATAAGATGCTGGAGAATTTCTTCGCTCACGTACAAGCTAAACTCGAACCGGCACTATGAAAGCGATCTTAGAAAAACTCTTTGCGCACGAGATACTCAGTCAGGAAGAAGCTAAGCAGGCACTACTGGGGATTACTGAGGGGAGTTACAATGATGTGCAAATAGCCAGTTTTGTTACTGCTTATCAAATGCGAGCCATTACGAGTCAGGAATTACAAGGATTTCGTGATGCTTTACTAGAAGTTGCTGTTCCCTTTTCACTGGAAGGTGAGAGAACCATTGATATTGTCGGAACGGGTGGAGACGGTAAGAACACCTTCAATATATCTACCTGCTCATCAATCGTTGTGGCAGGAGCTGGTTACAAGGTGACCAAGCATGGTAGCTACGGCGTATCCTCTTCCGTTGGGTCTTCTAATGTGTTGCAGGCCTTAGGCTACGAATTTACCAATGACACAGATGTCCTGCGCAAGCAGTTGGATGAGGCCAATATTTGCTTTTTACACGCACCTGTATTCCACCCAGCTATGAAGGCCGTGGTACCTGTGCGCAAGCAGTTGGGGATGAAAACCTTCTTCAATATGCTGGGGCCACTGGTGAATCCAATTCAACCTACCCACCAGCTGTTCGGTACCTTCTCTTTAGAGCTGTCACGCCTGTACAATTATATCATGCAAGCCAGTGGTCGAACCTATGCGATTGTATACGCACTGGATGGTTACGATGAGATCAGCCTGACGGGTGAGGCTAAAGTGCGTAGTTCGCGCGGAGAGTACATTCTTACGCCCACCAAATTTGGACTACCTACACTGAGTGAACAAGACCTGTATGGCGGCGAAACAGCTGAAGATGCAAAGGCTATTTTTCTAGCAGTACTCAACGGCACCGCCACCGAAGCACAAAAGGCTGTGGTTTGTGCCAACGCAGGTTTGGCTATTCACACCTTATGCCCCAATAAAACCCTCTTTGAGTGTGTAATGGAAGCCAGAGAAAGCATTGATTCGGGTGCTGCCTTGGCCAAGTTATACAAGCTTGTTAATTGATGTAAAGACGCATTGCAATGCGTCTCTGCAGCAAGATGTTATCACTCTTAATATTCTCAACAGCACTTATACAGCGTACTAAGTATTTAAAAATGAACATTCTCGATAAAATTGTTGCTCATAAACGTCAGGAGGTAGCAGAACGCAAGGAGCGTTACCCGATTAAACTGATGGAGGAGAGCATTTACTTCGATACCCCTACCGTGAGCCTGAGCGCTTATCTACGACGTCCGGACCGGCACGGGATCATTGCGGAATTTAAGCGCCGCAGTCCGTCCAAGGGCGATATCAATCCTTATGCTAAAGTGGAAGAAGTGAGTATTGGTTACATGCAAGCCGGAGCCTCTGCGCTATCTGTCTTGACCGATCAACATTTCTTTGGTGGCAAAAATGCCGATTTGACGGAGGCCCGCAAGTTCAATTTTTGCCCTATCCTCCGTAAGGACTTTATCATTGATGAATACCAAATCCTGGAGGCCCGCAGTATTGGTGCGGATGCGATTTTACTAATTGCTGCCTGTCTGACTAAGGAAGAACTCCACCGCTTGGCATCATTCGCCCGTAGCCTTGGCCTGGAAGTATTGGTAGAACTACACGCCGAGGATGAATTAGCGAAGTTAAGTCCAGAAGCTAATGTTGTGGGCGTCAATAATCGCGATTTGCAGACTTTTGAGGTGAGCATTTCGCATTCCATCCAGCTCTTTCCCAAGCTTCCCGCAGAGATGGTGAAGATTTCGGAAAGTGGCTTGAATGATCCGCAGGCCATCGTAGAGCTGCGCCGGGTAGGTTTTGAAGGCTTCCTGATTGGTGAGTACTTCATGCGGGACGAACGCCCTGGGCAACGCTGCCGCGAATTTATTCAACATATACACCGACTGGAGCAGTTGCTCGATGGCGCCATTGCGTAGAGCGGTTGTCAATTGTTCCAATGCCAAAGAACTAAAAGATGATTATCAAAACCTGCGGCTTAAGGCAAAACGAGAACATCCAGGCTATAAGCCAGCTGGGGGTGGATTGGATTGGCCTGATTTTCTACGAGAAATCACCGCGCTACGTAGGGCTAAATCCGGATTTGCCGAGCTTCCTCGCCCAGCAGAACGGAGCGGTCAAGCGGGTAGGGGTATTTGTGAATGAGACTTTCGAAGGGGTACTCGCAGCGGTGCAGCAATATGGCTTAAGTTATGTGCAATTACACGGCGGGGAAAGCGCTGTTTATTGCGCTACTCTCAAGCGGATGATGGCAGAACGCATGGAGCAGACCGTTGGTGTCATTCGAGCCTTTCGCGTTAGCCGAGCTTTTGACTTTGCCGTTACGGTAGATTATGAGCCTTTTTGCGATTATTTCATTTTTGATACCAAAGCCCCGCAGGTCTACGGTGGAACGGGCCACAAGTTTGATTGGTCCATTTTAGATCGTTATCAAGGCAATACACCTTTCCTGCTAAGTGGTGGGTTGGGACCCAATGATGCACCAGCCATCAAAACCCTTATGCACGGTGCACTAGCAGGTGTAGATGTGAATAGCCGCTTTGAGTTGGAGCCGGGGCTGAAAGATGTGACAACGCTCCAATCCTTTATTCAAGAATTACAAGACAAAAAGTGATAGTATGAAGACGATTGCAGTTAATCAGCACGGGTATTACGGCCGCTTTGGCGGTGCCTACATCCCAGAGATGCTATATCCGAATGTGGAAGAATTGAGAAACTGTTACCTGGAAATGATGCAGGAAGAGCAGTTTCAGCGTGACTTTCAAAATCTCCTGCGTGATTATGTAGGACGCCCCACACCCTTGTATCTGGCGCAGCGATTGAGTGAGCAGTACGGGGTGACGATTTATCTTAAGCGCGAAGACCTCAATCATACCGGTGCGCATAAGATCAACAACACCATTGGTCAGATTTTGCTAGCGCAACGCTTAGGTAAGAAGCGAATTATCGCAGAAACCGGAGCGGGACAACACGGCGTCGCCACCGCAACGGTATGTGCCTTGATGGGCGTAGAGTGTATTGTGTACATGGGAGCTGTGGACATTGAGCGTCAAGCGCCAAATGTAGCTCGTATGCGTATGCTAGGCGCGGAGGTACGCCCGGCTAACAGCGGTAGTAAAACGCTGAAAGACGCAACCAACGAAGCCATTCGTGACTGGATTAATAATCCTACCGATACCCACTACATCATCGGTTCGGTGGTAGGGCCGCATCCGTATCCGGATATGGTGGCGCGTTTCCAGTCGGTGATTTCAGAGGAGATGCGCAGCCAACTGGAAGAGCACACCGGCCGCGATTATCCAGATGCCGTGATTGCCTGTGTTGGCGGTGGTAGTAATGCCGCGGGTGCATTTTATCACTTTCTGAATGACGAGCGGGTTCGCTTAATTTCTGTGGAAGCCGCGGGTTTAGGGGTAGATACCGGTGAGTCAGCGGCAACCAGTGTGCTAGGTACAGAAGGCATAATTCACGGTAGTCGTACGCTGTTGATGCAAACCGACGATGGACAAATCATCGAGCCATATAGTATCTCCGCTGGCTTAGACTATCCAGGAATTGGTCCACTACATGCGCACTTGATTCATTCGGGTCGAGCCGAAGCTATTGCCGTTACCGATGAGAAAGCCCTGGAGGCAGCACTGCATTTGAGTCGCACCGAAGGAATCATTCCGGCTTTGGAAACCGCACATGCTTTTGCTGCACTGGATACTATGGAGTACAAATCAGATGACGTATTGGTGGTTTGCTTATCGGGCCGGGGTGATAAGGACCTGGAGGCTTATATGCGTTACCTCGAACAAAAAGCGGAATAATCATGAGTAGAATCAACGACCTCTTCGCCAAGAAGCAATCGGATATTCTGAATATCTATTTCACGGCCGGTTATCCGGAAAAGGATAGTACCACTACCATTATCAAGGCCCTGGCCGAGGCCGGTGCCGATCTGATTGAAATTGGCATGCCTTATAGTGATCCACTGGCGGATGGCCCGACCATTCAGGAAAGTGGTAGTCAGGCTATTCAAAACGGCATGACTTTACCACATCTGTTTGAGCAATTAGAAGCAGTACGCCCACAAGTGGATTTACCATTAATTCTGATGGGCTATCTGAATCAGGTGATGCAATACGGTTCTGATCAGTTTCTGGCCGACTGCCAGCGCGTAGGCGTTGACGGTCTTATTTTGCCAGATTTGCCCCTCTACGAATACGAGCAAATGTTCCGGGAGAAGGTAGAAGCAGCTGGATTAGGAATGAGTTTCCTGATTACGCCACAAACCAGCGCGGAGCGCATTCGCAAAGTAGATGAGCTGAGTAGAGGCTTTATCTACATGGTTTCCAGTGCGGCCATCACGGGCGCTAAGAATACGATCTCAGATCAGCAAATTGCCTACTTCGAGCGTATTGCTGATATGCAATTGCAGAACCCCCGCTTGATCGGGTTTGGGATTTCGAGTCACGACACTTTCAGTACAGCTTGTAAGTACGCAGAAGGAGCCATTATTGGCAGCGCGTTTATTCGTGCACTGGCGAAATCTGAGGACTTGCGAAAGACTACGCTAGACTTCGTTCAAGGGATCCGGAATACGGAATTTTCCTTGAGTTGAGCTTGTAAGTATCTGATTTTCAGTGCCAAATTTTAGGTATAAATACGTAGACACATTAACGCATTGACACCAAAATTTTTCAACCTCCACCCCCAATCCATAACACAACATGATCATTCAACTTGAACCCAATATCACCGAGACCCAAAAGGATCGTCTCAAAGAAGAATTGGGCAAAATTAAATACAAAGTAAACCCGGTCAAAACGCAGTTCGCCAGTTACCTAATTGGTGTTGGCAAGCAAGAATTTGATATTCGGGCCATTGGCACTTTACCCGGTATTCGGGATATCCACCGCGTAAGTGATGCCTACAAGCTGGTCTCTAAAAAGTGGCGTGTAGATCATACTGCCATTGACCTTGGTGATGGTATTAAGATAGGAGATGGGGCACCCGCTATGATGGTGGGGCCTTGCAGTATCGAATCCGAAGAGCAGATCGCCCTCACCATTGATCATATGAAGAAGAACGGTATTCGCATTATGCGAGGTGGTGTTTACAAGCCACGTTCTTCTCCCTACAGTTTCCGCGGCTTGGGGCTCGATGGCCTCAAGATGTGGTACGAACAAGCGAAAGAGGCTGGCATTAAAATTATCACGGAGGTGATGATGGTCGACCAAATTGAAAGCATGCACGAGTACATCGATATCTTTCAAGTAGGTGCCCGTAACAGCCAAAACTTTAATCTGCTGGACGCGCTGGGTGAGGTAGACAAACCGGTGTTGCTAAAGCGTGGTATCTCTGGTACGATTGATGAGTTACTGGCTTCCGCCGAATATATCTTCAGTAATGGCAACGAGCGGATTATGCTCTGTGAACGCGGTATTCGTAGCTACGAGAAGGCCTACCGAAATACGTTTGATATTAACGCTATGGTGATGCTAAAGGAGAAGACTCACCTACCGGTCATCGCTGATCCGAGCCACGGAATTGGGGTGCGCCGCTTTGTAGACAAGATTGCCTTAGCGGCCGCTGTTGCTGGAGCAGATGGTATTATTATGGAGGTTCATCATGAGCCAGAGAAAGCCTTTAGTGATGGCCAGCAGACACTAAGCTTTGACCAGGCTGAAAGGCTGTATAAGCAGTTGAAACGGCTTGAATGGCTCCGCGAATAAAGGAAAAGTAGTTCTCGGATATCTCGAAGATATCCGAGAACTTTAGTAAAGGTTACGCCTACGATTTTGGATTAACCAAGGTCATCTCCTCCACCAAGTGTCCTGCTCCGGCAAACTTGTCGATGATGAAGAGGATGTAGCGGGCATCTACCATAATATTGCGGCAAATACTCGGATCGTAATTAACATCGCTCATTGTGCTGTGCCAGGTACGATCAAAGTTCAGTCCTACCAGATTCCCGGAGGCATCAATAGCCGGACTACCAGAGTTACCGCCCGTGGTGTGGTTTGAACCTAAGAAACACACCGGTAGGCGTCCTTCCTGATCGGCGTATTGCCCGTAGTCCTTTTCACTATGCAGCGTCCGTAGTTTTTCTGGAACATCAAATTCGTAATCACCCGGCACATACTTATCAATTACACCGTCTAGGTAAGTACTGTAATCAAAAGTCTGCTCTTCGTTCCAGGTATAGCCTTCTACCTTACCGTAGGTGACTCGCATGGTGCTATTGGCATCTGGATAGAAACGGCGATCTGGAAATACTTCCATCAGCGCAGCCATATACTGGCGCTGCACCTGATTGATCTCATCCATCACTTCACGATAAGGATCAAATACCGCACCTTCCGAAAAAGTGAGTATTTCTTGGATGTACTGATAAGCATAATCCCCTTTTACCTGTTGGATGAAGCCCACTGGATTCTTAGCTAGGGCATTCAGCACTCTATCCCCTTTTGTAAGGTAGGAAGAGCTATATATCTTATTGACGAGTACATCCATGTCATTGCCAGCGTACTCAAATTGGTCCGCTGCAAAAGGGGCCGTGCGGCCGGTTGGCATGCCCTTGTAGTAGTACTTCAATACGGCAGTTGCAATTTCCTGATCAATATCCGCATTGTAGTCCTTGTAATAGCCTTCCAGGTAACTGGTCAAGCGCGGAAGCCTTTCTTTTAACGCTTCTTCTCCGTTATTATCGAGGATATTGACATAGCGCTTCAAGGTAGTTGTCAGGCGGAATAACTCTACATTGCGGTATACAATCTCCTCAATCACGGCCCGGCTGTAGGCGAACTCAGCAATCTTACTGTAGAGTTGCTCAAATTGGGGTAAGAGCTTACTGTACTCCGCCGGAAAGTCAGAATTAGCTTCCAGTGCGGCGGTAAATTCTTGTTCCATCATTTTGCGCTTGCCAATTCCGTCTACGGCTTCGATACCTTGTGATTCGCCTTTCCACTTTTTCCAGGCGTTAGCAATGCGAGACTGCTTGGAGGCATACTGAATCCGCGCCGAGGGATCTTTACGCATGGCTTGATCCAAGATTTTTAAAGACCTATCTCGAATCTGCACGCGGGTAGGATTCAACATTTCTACCCGCTGTTGAATGGCTACTGAGGGCAAGTACTCATCCGTGCGTCCAGGAAAACCAAAAACCAGTGTGAAATCACCTTCTGCTACTCCGTCTAGGCTCACTGGTAGATGATAACGTGGCTTCATCGGGATGTTATCCTCGCTGTATTCCGCTGGCTTGCCGTCAGGTCCAGTGTAAATGCGGAACAAGGAAAAATCACCCGTATGGCGTGGCCATTCCCAGTTGTCGGTATCTGCACCAAATTTTCCGATACTGCTTGGAGGTGCACCCACTAGACGTACATCATTATAGGTTTCGGTAACGAATAAGAAATACTGGTTACCATGGAAGAACGGACGGATCCGAATATCCTGATACTCCTCAATTGGGGTGCCAGCTTTAATCTGCTCGTAGATCTTAGAAAGTGCACCCTCGCGATCAGCTTCAGACATATCATCTGATAATACACCCAAGACCTTTTCAGTGATATCTTCGATGCGAACAATGAAGGTGACAAACAAGCCAGGATTAGAGAGCTCCTCACTTTTGTCCATCGCCCAGAAGCCGTCTTCCAGATAATTGTTCTCCAGGCTGGAGTGGGACTGAATTTGTCCGTAGCCACAGTGATGATTCGTCAGTACCAAGCCTTCGCTGGAAATAACTTCCCCGGTACAAAAGCCACCAAAATGCACGATTGCATCTTTTAGACTGCCCTTATTGATACTGTAGATATCCTCGGCGGTCATTTTCATGCCCATCGCCCGCATCTCTGATTCGTTCAGTTCACTTAATAGGAGTGGCAGCCACATGCCTTCACCCGCAAAAATGGTGAGAGTGCCAGATAGCCACAGGAGCCCGGCCAGCAGGTAAGATTTCATAGTTCTATTAGGTTAGTTTTATAATCAATGTTGGAGCAATAATTACCCTGACATCTTGGACGTATTTCTACGGGCCTCAAAGGCAATTAGTCCCTCCTTTACGGAGTGGACCAAAGATAATAACAAAAGGTAAAGCGGGTTTTGAAAACGAAGAAAGCACCACTCGCAATATGCTGAGTGGTGCTTCATTTGAAGGAAAATCTGTTAAAGGTTCGCTCTGAAAATCAACTCGTGTATAGAGGATAGATGCCTTATGTTTCGAAAATGCTGCCTGAAGTGCATATTTTTTTCAAAAAAAATCCAAGTTAATAGAATTCGTATTTAAACTTTCTCCAAATTATTGCCGTTCCTTGGGTAATTAGGTACGTTTCGTAAAGGAACCAGCGATTATTTTGTCCCCCCTTGA
>JBCBWU010000055.1:0-37160 GCA_039816955.1 Bacteroidota bacterium | reverse complement strand
GCACTCGGAAAGCCTCTTCGCCAGAACCCACAAAGGCTCAGGCTCATCAACACCACAAAAGTTTAAATCAGTTCAATAAGCAAATAAAACTAAATAACAAACAAATTGATTTAATTTATGTCCATTGTGTTAGCCTTTTAATTAGCACAGCTCTTAATTAGGGGAGCCACTCCCCTAGCCTAGCCTTTTTCGTTTGCGGTCAGATTCCATCTGGTGTATTACAAGTATTTTTCAACAAAGTGTAGTAAGAACCATAGTGCTGTCCAGATAGTAATCAGACCAACATATTTTTGACGCCAATTGCCCGTCAACGCTCTAGGAGTACCTATCTGATCCATACTAGTATTGAAAGAAGATCAAGCCCAGACGAAATTAATCACCTCAATATTTCGCGTTAAGCACGCCTATTGGGAGACCTGATGGTTTAGGATTGCCACGATCCTGCTGGCACTTGGGCTGATTTACGCTTTCTACCAGTATCGACTCGCAACCAAGAGAACTTGGAAAAGAAGGTACAAGAGCAAATTTAAGAGAATCCTAACATTCCCTTAGCATTTTCTTATTAAACGCCTGGCTATTCCCGCAGTCAAAAAGGCAAATTCATTCAACCAAACTTTACTGAGAACATGAAATCCTATTTCTTTCAAAGCCTGTTCATCGTCCTAGCCCTTGCCTTTATTACACCAGTGCAAGCACACGTTTATACCGCTGATGTTGCCGAATCTTTTCAGATGCCTCCCCGTTGGGAAAAGTTAGGCCAGCGCCGCGTTAATTACGGTTTAGATCGTGATGAAATTCTGGTGACCTCGCGTGAGGGCACCTTCACCTCCATTCGCTTGAAAGCAGAGCTGGCGCCGATTAATGTCCACCGTTGTGTAGTACACTTTGCCAATGGTTCTACGGAATCTTTCCGCTTTGCGGGTGGCGATCTGCGCGCCGGACAAGTAACACGTAATTTAGATTTTCCTGGTAATCGTCGGGTGATTACTAAAGTTGTCTTTTGGTACGACACCAAGAACCGCGCGCGCCGTCGGGGTCGCGTGGAGCTGTGGGGCCGTCGCTAAAGACCATATATTTTAAACACAACAGTTGGAGGCTGGGGCACTTGCTCCGGCCTTTTTTGGTGGTGTACTCCCCTACTCTCTTGCAAGAAAGTGCCTGCAATGAAAGTAGGGCGCGTGAACCTTCTGCTTTCCTTAATTCATATCCTCACAAGATATACTGAGCTCCTCCAAGGAAGAGCAACTTTCGCCGTTTCCGGAAATAATCGCCGACCTTTCCTCTATTTTTAGAAAGTTGCAAAGGATCTCAATGGCACAATCTACCAGTGCTGTATTACCCGAAACCTCTAACATAGAGATAGAGGAGACTTCCAGTCGGTACAAGCCATTGAGTGATTCTAAGTTCTTGTTGTCCTTGATCTGTAGCAGTCCTCCAATTGATTCTAGCGAGGTAAAGCTACTGAAGTCAGTCAATGCATTATCTATCACTCTGAAATCACCCCCAATGGCGCTGATGTTTGCTAATCCGTTTAGGTTAAGCAGCACAGGATTGTGCTGAATGAAAAGTCCACCTCCAATCGATTGAAGTCCTAATAGCTCATCTAAATCCGTCAGTTTGCTGGCGATAATCCAGAGGCTTCCACCAACGGTAGTCAGGTTACTCAAACCACCCAAATCATTCAATACAACATTCTCAGTCAGCTTAAAATCGTTGCCGACAGATTTAAGCTTATCCAACTCGTCCAATTTTGTCAAAGGATTGTTGGCAATCTCAAAACTTCCGCTAATGAAACCCAAATTATCTAAGCCGGTCAAACTGGCCAGCGTAGCATTCCCCTTGATTGATAAATCTCCGCCAATAGACCTGATTTGTTTTAGGTTCTCTAAGTTTTTCAGGGCTGGGTTAGCAATGATTTGCAGATCGCCAGGAATAGCGGTGATGCCTTTGAATTTGCTCAACTCAGCCAGCACTTGATTTGCGTTCAGTAGCAAACCTTTTCCAAGAGATTCGAGCTTATCGAAGGCACTGAGCGTAGGTAAGGCGGTATTGGAAAGGACAAGATCGCCGCCGATAGCACGAATATTTCCTAAACCTGACATATCAGCCAGTGAACTTAGGTTGATCTCCAAATCTCCTCCCACGGAGACCAATTTATTAAAGCCACTTAAAGCCACCAAGCCCCCATTGCTATTAGGATCATCACTGTGATCTTCGGCACTAATGAGGAGGTGTCCACCGATCGATTCAAGGGCGGTAAATCCGCTTATGCGGATGAGCTCATTATTCACAATTTTCAAGTCACCCCCAATCGACACTAGCTCATTCAATCCAGCTAAATCAATCATGCCAGTATTGGAGATAAGTAGATTGCCGCCTATAGAGCGAAGTTTGCTGAGCACAGAAATATCTTTGACGCCCTCCTTGATTTCGAGGTTACCCTCAATGCTCGCACAATTCGCATAACTCCGAGCGTAGTCATCCATTTCCTCTTGGGTAGAGAGCACCACATTGGGGATAGTAGGACAGGCATCGCAAGAGAGTTTCACATCTTGGATAGTCGCACAATCTTCTCCATTTCTGTCGGTAACTACACTCTTATCCGGTATTTGCAGAAAGTCACAGACCGATACAATAGTGCATTGAGAAAGCTGAGAGTTACCTTTAATTTCGAGCGCTACAATGGAGGAGGCATCCAACTTTTCCAGACCACTGATGGAGGTCAAGGATTTGTTTTCTTTAATCTCAAGCTTGCCACCGATCGAGGATAGGTTTTCTAAACCTTGTAAAGAGGTCAAGGCAAAGTTGTTACGAATGTCAAGCACTCCACCAATGGAGACCAGGCTATTGAGGCCTCTCATCGAGCCTAAGTCAGGGTTCTGCTCAATGTTCAGCAACCCTCCTACTGTTTCTAGTTTATTCAAGCCTTCTAGTGAGGATAAGTCTTTATTACGAAGAATTACGAGATCTCCTTCAATAGACTTGATACTACCCAAGCCGCTAATATTGACAATATCAGAAGGTGGATCACTCAAGCTACTTACGCCAATTTCTACATTGGCAATGATTTTTTCGCAGTTCGGATATAGTTTGGTAAACTCGTCCACTTCCTTCTGGGTCGTGAGCAAAACATCGTATTGAGGGCAACCACAGTACTCCGCTACGTCTTCCACACTATTGCAACGCGCCCCATTATCTTCAATTTGAGCTATTCTATTTTCCCGGTCGAGGTAATCACAAATTATTTGGGTCGTACAGGAAGATAATTCTTTGTTTCCGGATATCTCCAGAGCTCCCATAGCGGAAACATCAAGCCCGCTCAAGGCATCTAAATTGGTCAAGGCACCATTATCCTTGATCGCAAGCTTACGGTTGATGGAATTCAGGCCTTCCAAGCCAGCTAGTGAAGCCAGTTGCTGGTTTTGTGCCACAATGAAATCTCTACTCACCGTTCTTAACGCCTTTAAGCCACCTACATCAGTTAAGGCAGCGTTTCCTTTAATGATCAGATCTCTCCCCGCTGATTTTAGGCGTTCAAAGCCCTTTAACTCTCTCAGGGCTGGGTTGGAGACAATTTCAATGTCGCCCGGAACCGTCGTTACTTTCGCAAAGCTACCCAATTGAATAAGGGCTTCGTTAGCAGTAAATCTTATGCTTCCACCCAGGGTTTCAAGATTTGCGAAAGCCTGTAAATCGGTCAATGCGGTATTTGAAATCAGTAGATCACCGCCTATTGATCGGAGCTTGGTCAAGCCACTTAGCGAGTTTAGTGTCATTAAATTAAACTCCACATCGCCGCTAATCGTAGTGAGGTTATTTAGGCCGGTGAAGGAGACTAGTCCATCACCGCAATTGGGTTGGGCACCATTATAAGTACCCTTAATGTAGAGGCTGCCACCGATACGGGTCAGTCCTTCGAATCCACCGAGAGTAGTAACGCCATTATCAGTTAGCCTAAAGTCGCCCTGAACGGAACGTAGATTATTTAATGCTCCCAAGTCGATCAGAGATGGATTACATTCCAGCCATAGTTCTCCGGCTACGGATTCAAGATTATTCAGGCCATTCAAATCCGCTAGTCGAGTCAAATGTTGAAGTGAAAAGTCTCCGCCAATGGATGAGAGCTTACTCAGTTCATTAAGAGAATTCAACCCTTCGGAATTTCCGATGATTACAGAACCCTCCGTGCTGGCAAGGTTGCGCAATCCATTCAATGAGTAGGAACTATCGGAATCTCCGAAGCCACCCCAGATATAAACACTGATTCGGCCACCAATGGACGTAAGCTTATCCATATTTAGCGCCGTTAATCCCAGGTTCCCCTCCACTACTAAACCATCTCCAATAAAGCCTACGTTCTTCAAACCAACTAAGGACTTTAGTTTAGGACTGTTGAACCTGATACTCAGCTGACCGCCAACAGTCATTAGGCTGTCTAGTCCTGTCAAGGTCGTCAACTCATTGTTTCCCCATACCTTGAGGCTGTCCACTACGGTGGTCAATCCACTCAACGCATCAAGGTTTTCTATACCACTGCCATTGATCCTAGGATTATCTTTCGAGAGGCGCTCTAGCCCGATAGTCAAATTACCAAATATGGCAGTACAGTTGGGGAAGTCTCTTCCGAATTGATCTACTTCGGCCTGTGTACGGAGAACCAGATCACCAACTGGGCAATTGACGCAGTTCGTTTTAATTGATTCTACGTCACATCCTTCCCCATTCTCAAAGAAAATATTGGTGACACCTGACATGGCAAAGCGATTGCAAACGCTTTCGACGGCACAAGCAGTGAGTTGGGGATTATTGTAGATCATCACATTTTCCCCTATCGAAGTGATATTGTCCAAGCCGCGTAGAGAGCTGAGAGCGTCATTCCCAAAGACATTTAGCTTTATACCAATGGAGGTTAGTCCCCGTAAGCCGTTCAGCGAGGCTAGCTTTGGGTTATTACCCAAAGTAAGGCTTTCCCCTACTGAGGTCAGTGCACTTAGTCCAGAAATGTCAGTGATGTTAGACGCCGGGTCGTTTGCGTAAGTCGCACCTATGATCAGACTTCCGTCTAATGATGTACAGTCCTTGTACTGAGCAACAAATTCATCCACCTCTGCCTGGCTGGTCAACTTGACCTCGGTGCCCTCAGGCGGACATTGTGCATACAGATTTGAAAATAGAAAGGTAAAGAGCAGAAGATTCCACAAATACTTCATTGCACCACAATGTTTTCATAGTGTTCCTTTGAATTGGCAGAATGTTGGATTGTTGTGGACAGACACCAACTAGTTGCCTTGGCAAGTTCAATGAAGAATGTTGTCAGGGAAGGTTCAAGTTGGATCTTATTGCTTTCATACGTAAAAAGTGCCGCTCTTGTTCGGATATTTTGGAGTCACTTTTTGCGTTGAACGCCAGGCAAACTTAGCCTTGGTTTTTAATATAGAGAAATATAATGCGAAAAATATTTTATATCAACTACTTACACATTTGTAAAAAATACATTTTTGTCACAAAAAAAATACGCTTTATAACCCAAGTTTTAGGGTACTCCCCCGTTCAACTTTGAAGGTCAATAATTTATCAGCGCTGCTGGAACTGGATATTGCTTAATAAAGAACTGAACTCGAAGGACTATTTGCAGAGGACATCGGTGATGTCAAAGTACAATTAATGTATAGTAATTGTTGTGATTAAAAATAAAATGTTTTATTTTCGTGACCCTAAAACAACATTTGTTGTTATTTTCAAACCAATCAAAAATCACCCTGTCTATGACCATTGAAGCAATTGCTAATCGTCTTGTAGAAATTTGCCGTGCTGGTAACTGGAACGATGCTTACCGCGAACTCTTTGCCACCGATGCCAAAGCCTATGAGATGGAAGGCGTACCGGACCGCATAACCGAAGGTATGGCCACCCTGATTGCTAAAGGCGAGGCTCACGCTGCTAACTGGGAGACGGTTCACGAAATTGTGATCTCAGATCCCCTCGTATTTGGTAACTTCTTTAGCGTTGGTATGCGTATAGACGTAACCCGTAAGGACGGCGTCCATGAGGTAGCCGAGGAGATGTGCGTATACGAAGTGAAGGACGGTAAAGTCGTCGCGGAACGCTTTTTCTATTCCATGGGATAAGATGCCTTGGTTGAAGTTCTCGGAGAACTTCGAGTTCTCTGAGAACTAACAAGCACTGGTCCATTCCTCCCCTCCTACACTCTTCTGGTAAGCACCACAAATCTTCCCTTCCCGCCCTCATTTCTCGCAATTATCACCCATGTGGGTGGCGAACCCTGTATTTTTCTTACTTTCCTTTGGCTTCTGTAGTACCGATAAGTAGTTCACGGAACTTAGGTTACCAATAGGATTAAGATCAATACCATGAAAAAATCAAGTACGCAAGAGGCTGAGATCAGATATATCCCTGCTACTATTGGGTTTTACCAAAGAGGGGCTAGTGCCGTTTACGAGAGTCTAAGCGCGCTTGATCAGGAACTTGAAATCTTGCTCGGCGAAGAAAATCTGGCCGAAGAACAGCCGCCTCCAAGCAAACCTTATTTATACCAATTGATGAGAAAATTGCGCTTACTTACCTTTCTATTTACTCTATCCGCTTGTTTAACAACGCCGCTTTGGGGGCAGGAAGACCGCCTTCCTGATACCCGTGCTGCCGCGATGCTTAGAGAATCTTACGAAATCCTAAAGCAGGGCCAAATAAACCAAGCAATGGAACTGATGGACTCTGCTATTGTCATCGGTAAAGCTGAAGAAGATTACGTGAGTTTAGGATGCATTTATGATGCCAAGGGGGAAACCCTGGCCATGATGTTCCGACCGGGCGTGCAGTACAATTTCGAGCAGTCCTTACATTACTTTACAATGGCCAAAGATTCTGCTAATATCTTTGGCCATCTCCGGTCACTTGGTGAATTACAGCAGGAGAAAGGAAATGTTGATTCTGCCTTTTTGTACTTTGAATTAGCGGGGGAATATGATGAAACGGCTTCTACTTCAGGGGCTCAATACAAAAACCTGCACTATTTGTCAATTGGTGATTTGTTGAGTAGCCTCGGCCGTACTGATGAAGCGATTGAAGCCTATCTCAAAGCACTAGATGGCCCGCGGACAGATACCTACTTAAGCGCAATTTACTCTCATCTCAGCTATGAGCATATCCAGTTGGGCGATTACGAACGTGCTGATTACTATGCCGACTTGTATCATCAATTAACGGAAGGAAAACCAAGTCGAGCTTTAGGCAATTGCTTGCGGAACAAAGCCATTGTGGCTTACAAGCAAGGGCAATACGAAAAAGCAACAGCTTTGGCAGAAGAGGCCATTGGTATTTTTCAGGCCTCTGGAAACGAGCAAAACTTTGTTCCGGGGGTTAAAACGACCCTGTTTAGTATTCACTTTGCAGAGAGTGACTACTCCGCTGCCGGAAATATACTGGCAAGCTTACAAGAGGAGGACTTTCGCCCTCAGTCCCCAGATTATGGTCAGTTCTTTCTCCAGAAAATGCAGTGGGCTTTGCATACGAATGATCTGAATGAAGTTCCTGCCTACCTGGAAAAAGGAATGGTCTATACCCTCAATACAAATGATTTATACATAAAGCAGCTGCTGTACGAGTACGGTGCGGAATATTATGAACGTACCCGAAACGCCAATCAGGAAATAGCTTATTTGCGCGCTTCTCAAGTGCTGCGAGATTCTCTTTACGATGTTCGGCGCACGCAGTATGCTAATCTGTTGGATACGCGCTACGAAACGGAGCAAAAGGAGCAAATGATTGCTCAGATGCAGCTGGAGGATGAGTTACAATCCGCTGAGTTGCAATCACAACGAAGCATTATTACGGGCGGATTGGTCGGTTTGGCTATGCTGGCCGGTTTCCTACTCCTACTCTTCCGCCGTAACCGGCAAATTGCGGAGCAGAAGGGTGTTATACAAAAAGCCTTACAGGAAAAAGACACCCTTCTCCGTGAAATTCACCACCGGGTAAAGAACAACCTACAACTCGTATCAAGCCTATTGGGCCTACAAGGATTGACGACTAAAGACCAGGAAATCAAAGAGGCCATTAATGCCGGAAAGTCGCGGGTGATGTCGATGGCGTTGATTCATCAGGACCTGTACAACAAGGAGCAGCTCACGAGTGTAAACGTTCGGGAGTACCTGGAGAAATTGTGCCAAGAGCTGATCAGTACGTATCAAATCTCACCCAATCAAGTCAGCTTTCAAGCCGATATTGAACCGCTGGACTTGGATGTAGACACGCTCATACCACTGGGCTTAATCATCAACGAACTACTCACCAATGCCTTGAAGTACGCTTTCCCGAAAGGGGCGTCTGGCCAAATTCATATCAAACTCCACGAGGTGAATAATTTACTACGACTGGAAGTAAACGACGATGGTGTTGGTTTTGATCCTGCCAGTGCTTCCTCTAGTTCTTTTGGCTTCCGCCTCATCAACAGTCTCTTGCGGCAGCTCGATGGCGAAATGGAATCCTCCAATCAAGACGGTGCCCAGTTCCGATTCCAATTTCGAGATTACAAAAAACGGGTGGCTTAATGGCAAGAATTATCATCGTAGAAGACGAAGCTATCATTGCTGACGAGATCCAGATGATGCTGGAACTAATGGGTCACGAAGTAGTAGCTAATATCCAAAATGGCGACCGGGCCTTGGATGCTTTCGCCCTCAAAAAAGCGGAGCTGGCTTTACTTGATATTACCATCAAAGGCAGTCTCAACGGCATTGACCTGGCGCGGATTATTCGTGAGAAATACAACTTTCCTTTCGTGTTTCTCACCTCCCACTCTGATATGGGTACCCTCTCTGAGGTAAAGACGACTTATCCATACGGTTATATCGTAAAGCCTTTCACCCAGCAAAACCTACTTACCGCCATAGAACTAGCCTTGCATCAACACGCTGCGGAACAGCGAGACCCCTTCCCTACCCTTTCCGCCTTTAGCGAGCAACTTGGTGTCCAGTTTACCACGCGAGAACACGAGCTCCTACAAAGTCTTTGCGAAGGTCTCACCTACAAAGAAATTGCTGCCAAGCATTTCCTGAGTGTCAACACCATAAAATCGCACTTAAAGCAAGTCTTTCAAAAAATGCGGGTGAGTTCTCGCCACGAGGCCGTAACCCAAGTGCACAAACTTAGGTGAATACTGCTAATAAGGCCGAATCCCGATAACTATCGGGAAGAGAGTATAGGGATTTAAGAATGTCTCTCTACCCTCTTCCCTCTACGCTCTACTACGTGAGCTTACGACAATCAGTGACTTAGCAATTAACCTAACCCTAAGCTCACGTTTAATTGCTATTTTACTCATGCACCACAAGCAAGAAACCCAATGAGTGAAATAAGGAGTAATCGCGAGGGATATATTTTCATCAGCTATAAACGAGAAGAGGCCGAGATTGCCCAAAAGCTAATGGAGGCTTTGGTCAAAGAAGGCTTTGAAGTCTGGTGGGACAAAGACATCCAATGCGGGCAGCAGTGGGCCAGTATTATTGATGAAAAGCTTTCTGGAGCGGGTTGTGTCATTATCCTCTGGTCGGAAAAGGCACTGAACTCTCCCTGGGTGAAGCACGAGGCCTCCCATGCGCTTACGCGTGACGTGTATGCACCAGCCCGGATAGAGCTAGTGGATATCATCTCGCCTTACGATCAGGTGCAGGCCACGGATATGTACAACTGGGACGGTGAGGTGGAACACCCAGGATTCCGAGGCTTACTGAACCGTGCGACTGAATTGTTGCCCGAAAGAAGAACGTTCGTTGCAAGACAGCTCGATTGGTTAAAGAAGAATTGGACCACTGCACTCTCTGTATTGTTTGCTCTTCTGGCGCTGTTTATTCTTATCTGGCAAACCATGACTTCCACCGGACAGCTTACGGCTATGGAAGGTCTTTTACAACAGCAGCAGGAGTCAGCCTTTGAGATTAAGCGACTTGTGCATCCGTTTAGTGAGATTGATATGATGCTCTCGGTAGATGTGGAAGATCCAGATTCTGTTCTTTCCGATTTTGCCGTGCTTCTAGAAAGTGTCTTTTATGACAATCCTGGTTTCGACCCTGAAATTCCTCAGCTCCAGGTTATAGACGAACTTGACAGTATTGGCTATCGTGCCATTCAGGGTGATTCACTGGGTAATCCGAAAGTCATTAGAATAGATTATTTGAGTTCGGCATTGACCGAAGCGATAGACCCCATACTAAGATTGCAAAATATTCAAATCGTTATTTCCAAATTCCCTTTAGAGCCATCTGTTTTCCGTCCTTTCGCTTATGCAGGAAATGAGACTTGGGATATCACTACTAATGTGTACACTTTGGAACGGGAAGGTTCCTATTCCTTAGAATACAATCTGGTAGAGCGTCGATTTGAAGTGACCTACTCCATCTTCGCGCCCGCAGAAAACTGGACGACTTCGGGCGAAATTCGTTCTCTGTATGACCTTCCTAATTGTCAACTGATTGTTGCGGTACAAGGTAATGATGGTACTCCCCTCAAGCTTACACCGCGTATGGCTAGTCTACACGCCAATCAACGCGAGGGCTGGATTGACGAATGGCAAGCACACGAATCCATATCTGGTGAGATCATCTGGGAATTTACCTTTCCGAAGAATGTCGACGATTATTTTGAGCTGGGGCGGTCATTCGACAAGCTGCCCGACTCTACACAAGTCTTAGAATAAACTAATATTTATTCTTTGAAGCCTATGCCCCTACCAAGTCAGCAGCCGAAACGAGTACCTTTTCGGGGCGATATTCTCGCAGTTCTTTTCCTAATTGCACCCCTTGCATACCCAAGGCCTGCACCCGATACAAATAAGCAGTACCACGCATGATATGCTCTGCTACGTCCGCGGCTCGTCGGTTCTCAGCCTTTTCCAGATAGGTACCTTTTACCCAATCGTTGAAAGCCCCCATGGCAGGACCACACCAGATTTGCATATCTGACTTACGGTCTTCCACACCTGCGTTGGCCCAGTTGGAGGATAGCCCCAGGTACCAGCGAAAGATCAGCGCCATTTTACGCTTGGGGTTATCCTGTGCTCGCTCGATCTGCGATGGATCACGCTCCTGGAAGAAATCAATACAACCCTGCCAAATTTCCTCAAGCGGCTTGCGGAAGAGCTGCTTCTCCAGTTTTGCCCGCTCATCCACTGGGATTTGGTCGATAGAATCGTAGCGGATGTAGTGTTTGTATAATTTCTTGGCTCTTGGGCCAAAGAGCGTACCCCTTTTTAAGACTTGCAGCTCCACACCCATTTCAAACATGTCTGAAGCGGGTGCCATCATCACATCGGTAGTGGCTACTGTGGCCAATAGTTGTTTTACGTGTTCCGAGGTGCCAGCTTCTATACAGGCTTGATTGACCGAACCCGTTACAATGTAAGCGGCGCCCATCATAAACGCACCGAGTGCTGCTGCTGGTGTAGCAATACCGCCAGCAGCACCTACGCGGATAGGTTGCTGGTAATCGTATTGCGCTTGAATCTCATCCCGCAAGGCGATAATCGACGGCAATAGCGCTACCATCGGGCGATTATCGGTATGTCCTCCAGAATCTGCCTCGACGGTAATATCATCGGCTACTGGTACTTGCTTGGCTAGTTCTGCCTGCTCGGCCGTGATTTTGCCTTCATTGACCAGCTGTGACAGCATGTTATCCGGAGCCGGTTTCATGAAATGCCCGGCTACTTCGCGACGGGAGATTTTAGCAATTACCTTGTTATTTCGAATAATATTGCCTTCCGTATCCTTTGCTAAACCTACGGCCCGATAGTACACAATGTGTGGTGTCAGGCGTAAATAAGCAGAAGCCTCCACTACTCGAACTCCGTTTTGGATGAAGCGGTCAACGGCGCCAATTTCCAGTGCAGGTTCCGCTGGGCTATGAATCAGGTTGGCTGCGTAAGCCTCCGTTGGCAGGGCCGCTTGGATTCGTTGGATAGCTGCTTCTACTTTTGTTGGCAGCAATCCAGCGGCTCCAAAAGAGCCAATTAATCCAGCTTTACCCATTGCAATCACCAGTTCCGCTGAAGCAATTCCGTTGGCCATAGCACCCGTCTTGTAGGCATACTTTAAGCGGTAATCTTCGCGAAAGCTCGTATCTCCAAATTGCTCTGGTGGAGTCGCAGCCACCATGGCCAGCAATTGAAGTCCTTTGCCTTCACTACTCACTACCCCTTCGTTGGCTACGCCAATGCGGCCACCAAAATCCCGAACTACATAGCAGGGAGCTTCAGTGTTGTTTAGCTTTTCGCGAATGCCCTCCTCAACGAAGCTGATAGCGCGTGGCGAGCCTTTCCAAAATAAAGTCGGCTTAGCTGGATTGATATATTGAATCATTTTGAAATTGTCTTCTGCTGTGTTAAACAAGTGGCTATACGCTCCTATCCTTTTGCGGGGTGAACGCGTAATCCTAAATCCGTGAGTTGGTAGATGCGCATACCATCACGCCAGAGATAGGCGTCACCGATTACGTGCAATTCCTCTCCTTGTCTTTCGATGCTTTTCAAGTGCACCTCCAGTTGCATCATTTTCACATCTAGCAAGATCTGTCCGCGGTATTTCCACACCGTTGTGTGTTGGGCCAGCTGCTCAAATTGTGGCTGTTTGATGTCCTTGGCCAAGCCTTGTTGTAGCACGAAGGTCTGCATTGCCTGTAGAATGGCCTCTACCCCTAGTGAACCAGGCATAACAGGGTCTTGATAGAAGTGGCAAGTAAAGAACCAATCGTAGGTACGCACTTCCTTGGATGCGTAGATATAACCCTTGCTGTGCTCACCGCTGTCTTTAGCAATGATCAACTGGTCCAGGAAGTTGAGCTGATTACCCGCCAGGTGCAATTGAGGCTGCTCAGGACTGGCGCGGAAAAGCTTGAATTTCCCGTAAGGAGAATCTAAATTAATTCGCTGGTACTGGTTGGGGCTGAGGTTTTGCTGCTGGAACCAAGGTGCTACTTCTGTCCCGTTGTCCAGACCTACCTGAGTAGCCAGGGCTTCGCCTGGGAAGAACCCAAAGGACGATTTTCCACGGTAAAACACCTGGCCGTCAACGGCACACTCGAAGGTGTAATTCTGGAGGATTGTGCCCCCCAGCGCCACACTGGATACTAATACGGCTTTATTGGTAATTGTCTTACCACGGAAGTCGGTGCCTGCCGGTAAATCCAACATCTCTCCAGTTCCATCCAAATTTCGGAAGTAAAGGTTCTTGTCCGCAAATTGCAGCGTACTGCCTAGGTAAGCACCTAGTAAACCGCAAGGCTGTAGGGCAATCTCCATTAAAACCGAATACGGCAGATGCGTAGACGAGTTCTGTTTGTAATACCAGGCGTCTTGCGGTACGTCATACTCAGCGTAAATGGTAGAAGGTTGCTTAAAATTACCGCGTTCGCCATCAATCTTAACCACTCGTGAAATCAGCTGCAAGTCCGTATTGGGCTGGCGCGAAACGGTACGACCGTCATAAACAGCAAAGTCCGGTCCGAAGCATTTCGACAAATCATCCAGCGCGAAGGTGGTGATGTCGTGCTCGTTCAGCAAAGCACCTTCTGATTTAGGCGAAATAGCCACTCCGGCCTTTTCTTCCAGGTACTTTGGATTGTCTTTCTCCCTCAGTTGTAAGCCCAAATTCTCAAAATGAACGGTGACGATACCATCTGAGATAATCTCAAGGTCGCCAATAACGTACGGATTCGGCACTAGGCCAATTTCCTTGATCTCTAGGCGATAAACAAGCTTGGTGTCTTTGGTCGTTACCTGTTTGCGGCAGCGCACCTTCTGCGGCAGATCGAATACGGGCTGATAACGACCGTCTTTCACCAGGCGTTGTAGGCCAAGATAAAGCATGAAGAAACGTAAGAGGTTACCCCCTCCCTCTGCTTGCAGCGAGCCCGCCAGAACTTCATCATCGCGGAAATGGCAAGGGAAGTACCAATCGTCTGAATTGAGGTCTTTTTCGGCTTCAATAAAGCCCAAACCGTAAGCACCGCCGTGAATGTCTACCTGCGTGATCCGATCAATCATTAGGATCTTCTCCGGGGGCAAGCACAGGGATGGATTGCGGCCAGCGCGGTAGTAAGAGATGTCTCCAAAACACTTCTCTGGTTCATGATTGATGAGGTGTTGGAGGTCTTCTTTACTAAACTGGGTCTTATCGGTCTTCAGTAGCGGCGTAAAGCGACGCTTCACGGCATTTTTGCGCTTACTGATTTCTTCATCTGTGTACACCACGCCATTTCCTTCTTCCAACTGCTCGTCGGTGAAGAAACCGGCACAACCTCCATCCATCTTCAGTACCAGACGATCCTGCACATAACAACGGTAGCTAAAGAAGAACAGCAGGTTATCACCGTTTCGCACAAAGGAGTTAATCGAAATATCATAACGCAGCGTCTGTCCTTCAAAGGGCAGATCATCAACAAAGGTGAGTGTACAATCGAGCAGCCGGTAGACCAGGTCTCCCTTATTTTGGAAGTCAATGCCTAGATAAGAGATCAGCAGCAAATCACACTGACCAGATTCTACGGATACCGCCCAAGGAATTTGCCCGTCAGTGGTAAACCAGGCATTATAGGGAATGTCGTACTCGGTCTGCATGAAGGAGGGCTTATACTGATTGATCTCCCCACGCAGGCCCGTCACCCGACTTACCAAGAGGTAGGGGTGCATCGGTAGCATTACCCGTCGGCTGTACGAATCTATGATGCTGTATTCCGGTCCGAAGACCTTGGATATCTTTCCGGCCGCAAATTCTTCCAGATCTTCCTGGCTGAAGATGATATCTTTGCCCTCCAGATGCTCGCCAGCGGTATAGTCCTGCAGGATCAAGCCATTTTCCCCAAGGCGCTTGTTCGTTTGGGGAGTAACTCCCCCACTCGTTTCTCTCTCAATAATATTGGATTCCATAAATGTAGTGCTTGCTGCTTGTAGTTGCTTTGTTGAAACGCTTTCCACTAATGTCTTCGCCTTGGCGACCGTGGCGTAAGAAGCGAATAATTGCTGATGTTCCTCCGTCAGCATATAATCATAAATCCGGTGTCCTCCAGGAGTGATTTTTTTAGCGAAGGTGCGTTTAGCCTGCTCCTCCCCTATACCAGCGTAGAGATAACTAATATCCATATCGACCCCATGACTAAGTAGTTGTGCCAGGACTTCGGTCAACGACTGGGCATCACTCTTACCACGCTGATTCATGCTATTGGCTAAATGTTCCCGGTCTTTCAAGATTTCCTTAATCCACCCCGTACAGGTAGCATGGGCTCCCAACTCCACAAATAGTTTGGTGTTTCCCTTTTCTGCAACCGCGTTTACTAAGCGTGGAAAATCTACCAATTGATGGCAAACAGCAGTGGAGTTTTCTGCGATCACTTCCCGGTCAAAGGGCAAGGGGTCTAGGCTAAGGCTAGAGTAGAACTCGATGTTAGGCTGGTTTTCTAATTGGAAATCATGCATTTCCAGCAGTCCACTTCGTTCTTTGTTGCAGAAGTCATTGTGAATAATATTCTGGAATGGTAACTGAATGCTGTGGCAATCCAATTGTTGAATAACTGCCTGGCATTGCGCTTTGTCCCCAGCAATGACGACTTCCTTTTCCGTATTAATGAAAGTGAGGTAAACTCTTTCGTATTGTTTAACAGCCTCCTCTACTTTAGGCCTTGGGGCCAAAACGCTGTAGCTAGCCCATTTTTGTTGCGCTTCGGAAGTGCTGATATTCCATTCCTCCGCTAACAATTCGAGCTTACCCGCAAACCGATCCTTGAAGATGGGCGAGTTTTGGAAGATGTGCGCATGCCTCGGATCCCAAAGCCCCGAGGCGTACCACATACTGGAACACTCTCCCATACTGTAACCAAAAGCTACATCTGGTTCAATCTTGAAGTAGTGCCGCAAGATATGCGTATAAGCTGCTGCGTAGAAGACCCCCACCGACATGAGCGCGATCGCATCCTTTTCTAGCGTCGATTCGGTTTCCGGATCCATGCTTAGTGTCTGCGGATGTACTTTTTCACTATAAACGTAAGCATTGAGGTCATCTACCATCGCCCCGAAATAATCGTGCAAGTCAGGAAAAAGCTGGAAGAGTGCCTGGCCAATACCGGTGTAAGCTGTCCCAGAGCCCGGATAGACAAAAGCCAACTTGCCTTTTTTCCCTAAGGGCCTAGCCGTAAAATACGAGCCAGAGGGTGTCTTACTGGTTTTTCCGCCAGCAATGGTTTTACCTAATGTTTTTTGGAAATAGTGAATATCCTTACTAACGGAAGCCTTGGTTTTGCCGGTAATCACCAGGCAGAACAGGGCGTTCGTTGCCGCTTTTTGGCTAGCGTACTTTTGGTAGAAATGCTGCGCAATGGATGCTAAGGTGGCATCCGATTCTATAGCTACGTCTAAGGCGCTTAATTGTCGCTGCAAGTCCGCTTCAGATGGACCCAAAAGCGGAATGAGCACCGGCATGTTTTCTCGGAAGAAGGAGGAAGGCTGATTGGAGCGCTCTTGCGTATTCGCCACTTCCGAAACTTCGAGTTGTATCCCTTCCAAACCGTACACCAATGCCTTGCGATTATTCTTACTGATCCACGGACGAGACTCACGCGGGAAATAGTAGGATTTTGTTGCAAAAGAATCCAATTGCTTGGGAGCATTCCAGTTGGGTACCGCAGGAATGAAACGATGGTGCAAGCACAAAGCCACCTTGATCAGTGACGCAATTCCCGAAGCGGCGAAGGTGTGCCCAATATTACTTTTTACCGAGCTCAGCGC
Organism: Bacteroidota bacterium; assembly: GCA_039816955.1. Classification (GTDB taxonomy): domain Bacteria; phylum Bacteroidota; class Bacteroidia; order Chitinophagales; family Saprospiraceae; genus Lewinella. The sequence continues at coordinate 20,374 of JBCBWU010000055.1, read as the reverse complement.
TGTCGCTTGTTGCGGGGAGTTGCTAAGTAGCTGCTTCAGTTCTGCCTCGTCTTGGGCGGCGAAACCAGTTGCCGCCAATTCAATCAATCCTGCATCAATTGACGTATCCTGCTGGCCGATACTGTTAATTTTCGCATATACGATGTCGGTATCCTTGACGGCATCGGAAGCTCGGAGTACAATAGCTCCTGCTCCTTCTCCAATCAGCCAGCCAGAATCTCCTTCGTTGTAGGGTAAACTGGGCTTCTCTGCCTGGTTGACCGGGCTGTATTGATTACGCAGCAGGACGTTTTCAAAGCCGCCGGAGAAGTCTACGCCACCAACGACTACGGCATCTACCTCACCTTGGGACAGAAGATTTTGCGCTACTTCCAGTGCTTTAAACACCGAATTTTCGCCACAGGAAATAGTAAAGGCTGGACCATTGAAGTCCCACAGAGCCGCGATACGACTGGCCATGATGTTCCCCACAAAGCTGGTATGTTGGCTAGGAGACTGCGAGCCTTCCCGGTAGTACATCATATTGCGCGCGAGCTCCTGTAGTTTATTCTGTTGTTCTATGGTGAGGTCAATCCCGCTTTCTGCCAGTGCTTTTTCTAGCTGCCAACTCACGTCCCAGCGAGCCAGATAGTGATGGATAGCTAACTCCGACTCCATGGCAATGAGTACCGCTACGTTTTGACTTTCGTCCAGGCCCGCATCCTTCAGTGCGTTATCGGCAACCTTCAGCATGAGGGCTTGTTGGGGCTCGAGGGTTTCTGCTTCTTTAGGTTGAATTTTATAGCGCAGCAGATCTATTTCAAAGTCCTCGATATAAGCACTTCTCGGTGGCTTGCCATCCGCAAAACCAAATGCCTTGAGCAAGGCTTCGTTCTCTTCAAAACCTTTCCATCTCTGGGGAGGAAGCTTGCGGAAGTGCTGTTGACCAGAGAAGATCGTTTGGTAAAATTGATCCAAGCTGGTACAATCGCCGAAGTGAACGTCCATACCGATGATCGACATCGACTTTAGTTGCTGAGCACTATCTCTTGCTGTTAAATTACTCGCACTTGGCAGGCCCTTGTAATTCTGTACCACCATGTGAGCATTGGTACCACCGAAGCCAAAAGAGTTGATCCCGGCCTGTTTGTCTTTCTCATTCCAAGCTTGCGCCTGGAGAATCATCTGCTCTTTCGTGAGCCAGCCATTATCTGCCTCTACCGCGTCCGCTAGATTGATGTTTGGTGGAATTACTTCCTTTTCCATCGCTAGCAGGACTTTGAGCAAGCCACTCATTCCGGCGGCAGTCAGCAAGTGCCCCATATTAGACTTGACGGAGCCCAGGGCTGGTTGAGTCTGATGCTTTTGGAAGAAATCAGCAATAGAATTCATCTCCGTTACATCACCCAGAGGTGTCCCCGTAGCATGACACTCCAGATAGGTAGTATCTTTCGGGAAAATCTCCTCAAAATCATAGGCTCGCTGGAAAGCCAACTTCTGGCCCTTCGGGTTAGGGCTCAGGAGAAACTTACCGCGCCCATCATTGGATAACCCAATTCCACCGATCACCCCAAGAATCTTATCACCGTCGCGCTCCGCGTCTTCGAGGCGCTTCAAAACCACAATCCCAGCGCCTTCTGCCGAGACTAGCCCAGCAGAATTCTTGTCTAGAGGAACAAACTTTTGACCCATCGGTGCATAGGCGTGAAAGATCGAGAAGCCCATGTGGATAAACAGCTGATCGGACCCACAGACCGCCCCAGCCAGCATGAGGTCTGCTTTACCCGTTTGCAGTTCGTCACAAGCTAGCTTAATGGCGTAGAGCGAAGTAGCACAAGCGGCATCCAGCGCATAATGCGTTTTACCAAGTGTCAAGGCTTTTGCTACCAACTCTGATGGTGTATGGTCCAGAACCTGATTCTCCGGCATCTCCTTCACGTGCCCGGGAATGGTAATCTCTGAATTGCCCAGTAGCTTCCGGACAGATTGCTCAAGTGTGTGACTGTAAATCCTTGACAATAACTTATGAGAAGACCCAGTAGGAAATGAAAGGTTACCTAGCACCAGGCCACAGTTTTTACGAGCCGTCTCATCATCCAAATAGCCACTGTGCGCCAAGGCTTCCTTAGCCACGTGCAAAGACCATTGATAGAGCTTGTCCTGCTTGCTTAAATAATCAGCCCCCAAGGCGTAGCCCGCAGGATCAAAGTGAAAATCACGGATGTATCCGCCGCGGGTGGAATAACACTTGTCCACAACCCCTTTTCCGTCTTCATAAAAGATGGAGGGAGCTTGACCAAAGTCTTCCTCAGTAGCCAAACCAGTGAGGTCTTTGGCTTCGATGAGGTTATTCCAAAACTGCTCCAAAGTGGAAGACCCTGGAAACAGTCCTGACATACCGATGATGGCAATTTTGCTCATAAATTATTCCTAAGTGCCAGCTCGCTAGCACATCACTTTTAAACTGATTTTGTGTAGGTTACCTACCATTGAAGCTGCTTACTCACAGTCACCGCAGCTCCTTCGGTTTTCATGTACACTTTTCCCTGATCATCATAGACGGTACAATCAGCAACCAATTTGAATTCGTTACTCTCCACTATCTTGACATGGACCAGCAACTCCTTCTCAAATGGAATATCTGCGTACAGCGTAGCCGAAACGGTAGAAAGTGGCAAACTCTTCGCCCCCTCGAAATAGCGCTGTACCCAGATCACCATGCCCTGGTACTGGATGTCGCTAAAAAAGGTGTTAACCGAAGAAATTGCGAACTGTCCTTGCTCCGCTAGTGGGACCGTTGGTGCTTGACAGCGCAGTATAATCTGTTCTGGGGTCCAGTCTAGAATCTCCTCGATGCCACGGAAGTATGTATCGTGGAAAAGGGAGCCATCCTGGTAAAGTACAGCCCCATCAGTGGCCTGATAGCTACCGCTACTTTGTTGCTTAAATACCGGTGCTTCTGGCAGATGGTTGACGTGTGCGAGTACTACTCTGGCCTTGTAGTGATAAGTAGGTAGTTTAGCGCCCGGACTCATAACCGTTGCCTCAAAGACAATCCGTTCCCCATTTTTTTCCAACTCCTTCAACTCTACCGTGAATTCACGAGGCTCCGAGCCATCAAAGACGAGACCTTTGAATAGTTTGGTATCCTCCACCCGATAGATTCTGAAGTCAGGATAAAGGCGTTCACAGGATTGTGCCATCCAGCCTACTGCGTTAACAACTGGCAGGACTGCCTTACCCTGAATCACATGATGTTGCAGGAACGGATTAGCCTCTTCCTCTAGCCGACGGTGAATCTTGTAGGTCTGCAAATCATTATCCGTAACACTGATGCCCATTGGTAGGGTACCACCAATAATTACTTGAGCTTGATGAGCGTACTCAGTGTTGAGTTCGTTCACTAGCATCGCCGGCCCACCCTTCGTGCTGACTAGACTAACGCCAGCTTCCGCAAACTTCTTCTTGAGAGCCGGACTCACCATACCGCTATCCCAAGCTCCCCAGTTCACGGCCGAAACTTGCGTGTTGGGATGATTGGTCTTGAACAAGTGAGCAGCCGCACTCAGAATTTCATTGGCCATCGCATAATCCGTTTGCCCAATATTACCGTAAAAACCGGCTACGGAAGAGAACAGTATGAGGTGATCCAGATGATGAATGTCCACGCAACCGAATAGCGTTAATAAGCCATCGAGCTTAACCGAGATTACATTGCTAAAATCGGTAGCACTTTTGTCCTGAATGTACTTATCTGCTAGGCGACCGGCACCGTGAATTACGCCAGTAATCTTACCTAACTCCTGTTGGGCTTGCTTGACTGCCGGTAGCACAGTTGCCACTTTCGTTACATCGCCTTGCACGTAGATGGCCTGCGCACCCGCGGTACTAATTTGCGATAGCGTATGATCGATCTCTTTCTTGGAACTAATCTGGCTGTAAAGCTTCTTTACTAGTGGTAAAGAAGGCTTCTCCCCTTTTGCTTTAAGATCTTCCATGATCAGGCGTTTCAAGACGCCTTCTTCATCCGATTGATGAGCGAAATCTGGTAGTTCTAAGGTATTATCTGAACGACCGAGCAGAATAAACTTACACTGGAAGGTCTTAGCCATTTCAATCACACAAGCAGCAGTGACTCCTTTAGCTCCACCGCTGACCAGGAAGACTGAATCTTTGGTTACGCTAGTCTGAATAGATTGACGTTCTGGCACGTCGGTCAATCGGGTGCCGAGAGTCGTACGACCGGTAGCAGAAACAGCTACTTCCGAAATACGGTAGTTCGCATCCCAAAGCTCGTCCAGGATAGCCTGTGCTTTTTGCTCTGGGCTTAGTTCTGGTTCCAGATCGGCGTAGCGGCAGAAAACTGGAGACCACTCCAGATTCAGTGATTTAACTAAGCCACTTAAGCCGCGGCCAACGATAGAAGTGTTGCCTCTTCTACCCCACCCCATCTGACCATCAAGTTGGGTGAAGCAGGTGAAGTTGATGCGTTCGTTCGGTCCTAGCTCATTAAGCTTCGCTTGGAGGTGCTTCGCAGCAAAGAAAGGAATTTGAATATTCAGTTTCTCCATGCTAAAGTGCTCCGCAAAACGACCCGTTTGGAATTCAAACTGGGGATGCAGATAAATGAAGCTCTTAATTACCTTTCCGGTGGTCTGGATATCCGCAAGCTTGGCACCGATTGTTTCGTCGATAGCCTGGGGTACTTGGGTCAGACTAGCAATAGACAAATGGACCACAGGAAAGCCCTGATTACTCAGCTCCTGCTGCAAGGCCTGGGCGGTGGCTTGATCAGCATCGGCGTGGACCAGCAAAACGGTGTGATCGGCGGGCTGATCGATCAGCAGCCGGTCGGCTTGGGGCAGGTATTGGTGGAATATTTCCTTACGCGTAACGCCATCGAATTGCCCCGTGGTAACGGTGTTCTCCGCAAAGTCAGTGCTTACTACTGGCGGAGTAGATGGCGCTACGCTTACTACTTTCCCGCCTTGGCAGCGATGTAATCAACGATCTGACCTAGGGTGCGCAGTTCCGTTAATTCTTGTGGGTTGATACCCGATACTTCTGGGTGTTGCTCGGTCATGGCACCGAAGATCTCTACGCGCTTGATGGAGTCAATGCCCAGGTCGGCCTCCATATCCATTCCCAGGTCTAGCATTTCAGCGGGATAACCCGTTTTCTCACTTACTACCGTCAGCAGGATGTTGGATAACTGTTCGTTAGATAAGCCCGTACCCGAAGCTGGAGCTGTGGTTGCGGGAGCAGATTCTACTACCGCTATAGTCGGAGCAGCTGCGGCAGGAGCACTGGGGCTAGCAGTAGCGCCGGCTTTCTGACCAATGTAGTCCACGATTTGGCCAAGGGTGCGCAGCTCCGTTAACTCTTGTGGGTTGATACCTGACACCTCTGGATACTGCTCGGTCATAGCACCGAAAATTTCTACGCGCTTGATGGAGTCGATACCCAAATCTGCCTCCATATCCATGCTTAGGTCCAGCATTTCGGCTGGGTAGCCGGTCTTTTCGCTTACCACCGTCAGTAGGATGTTGGATAATTGATCATTAGACAAGCCCGTAGCAGTTGCTGGAGCAGCTGGCGTAGTAGTTACCGCCACAAGAGGAGCGGCAGGAGCAGGACTAGCAGTAGCTCCTGCTTTTTGACCGATGTAGTCTACGATTTGGCCAAGGGTGCGTAGCTCCGTTAACTCTTGCGGGTTAATGCCTGATACTTCTGGGTACTGTTCGGTCATGGCACCGAAGATTTCTACCCGCTTGATGGAGTCGATGCCCAGATCGGCTTCCATATCCATGCTCAGGTCTAGCATTTCCGCAGGATAGCCCGTCTTTTCGCTTACTACTGTCAGCAAGATATTTGATAATTGACCAGTAGACAAACCGCTTGCTGGGGCAGCTGGTGTTACTGCCGCTGGAGCTGGCGCCACTATTGTAGCTGCCGCTATTGGTTGTTGATGACCGTTACCATTTCCGTTGCTCACTATAGCAGGAGCTGCGGCAATAGGAGCGGCGGGAGTACTGAGTACAGGTGCGGGAACGGGAGCTGTTGGACTCGCTTCGGCGGTAGCCATCTGGTGCATCATATCCAGCAATTGCTGAGACTGTTTCTGTTGGTCGGCAAGGAATTGTTGGAAGACTTCTAATGATTTACCCTGTTGTGTTTTGAAGTGATCCAGGGTATTGCTGAATAGCGTAAGCAGTTCGCGGTTTAACATATCTTCTGCTGTATTTTGATCAACGGAAGTGGAAGCAACGGGTACTTCAATAATCTTTTCAACTTCCTTAATGACTGGTTTTTCAATGATTTTTTCGACAATCTGTACACCACCTCCTTTGATGTGTTGGCCATCATTGAGGGCATCGATATATGCTTTTTGAGTCGGAGGACTCACGTAGTTGTGGCCCGCCAGCTTGACACTCAATTTCGCTGGTTCAGCCAGTGGTGCAACTGGTGCCTGGTATGGATCAACCTGAGTCAAATCCAATCCGGCTACCCGCATCTGCACTACCGCCTGGCGGAATTGCAAGTCGCTATCTCGCTTAGCGTTCGCGTTGATGGCAATAGCAATGAAGTCTTTGCCTTTGAGGATATCCTTGACCAGATTGGTCAAAACACCCTTAGGACCAAACTCTACGAAAACCCGGCCACCAGCGGCGTGAATATTATCAATTTGATCCCGGAAGAGCACTGGGTTGAGGATTTGCTCACCCAGGCGTTTCTTGATTGCCACGGGCGTTTTCGGATAAGGCTGCCCCGTGCCGTTGGCGTAGACCGGAATTTGTGTTGATCTGATTTTCTGTGCCTGCACGAAGGCTCCAAAAGGTGCTTGGGCGTGTGCAACGTACTGGGTATGGAAAGCAGCACTAACGGGTAAAGGAATGACGGTTAAGCCTTGGGCTTTCAAAGCCTCAGTCGCTTTTGCCAATTCTACTTTACCACCTCCCAGTACAACTTGTGAAGTGCTATTGATATTAGCAATGACTACACCTTCCATTCCTTTAACGATGGGTTCAACGGCTGCTAAACCAGCCTTTACGGCGATCATCGTTCCAGCATCCGACTCGGAGGCCATTGCCTCACCACGCGCCTGCGCCAAAGCCAAGAAAGTCTCATCATCGTAAGCCCCAGCGGCCCAAAGCGCGGTAAGCTCACCAAAGGAGTGGCCGGCGGCAAAGTCGGGTATGAATCCGGCTTGCTGTAATACTTTGAACATACCCATGCTCAAGGCTCCAATAGCGGGTTGGGCGTATTGGGTTTGGGTTAGTTCGGCCTGCTGGACTTTTCGCTCTTCATCGGAGAAAACGGGAATCGGAAAGACCTTGGTGGAAAGCGCGCTAGCGTCCTCGTTGTTAAACTGTTGATCCGCAGTAGCGAATGCTGCTCGTACAGGAGGAAAAGCATTGGCTAGCGCGGCTCCCATACCCACGTATTGCGAACCCTGGCCAGAAAATAGGGCCACCGTTTTACCTTGCGCATCCATGCCTTGCGGACGGAACCATACCCCTTTAGGATGGTGCCAACTGGCTTGGCTTAGGATAGAATTAGTCGGATTCGCCAGTGCTAATTGTAGCAACTGAGCAGCTTCACCCGAAGATGTGGCGACAAAGCCAATGCGAGCATGCGCTGGCGGAATCGCCTGTGCACTACCTTGCCACAGTTTTTGGAAGATAGCTTCCGCTTCGTTTCCTTGTAGGAGGGTCACTGCCTGTTGACAAAGGGCTACCAATTCATTCGCGCTAGCAGCGTGCATCAGTACCGTTTTATACGGCTGGTGAATTCGATAAGCTGCTTGCGATTCGCTTTTGTATTCCTCCAGGGCAATGTGCACATTAATACCTCCAAAACCAAAGGCCGACACAGAGGCTCTTCTTGGATGATCGTTGGTCTTAATCCAGGGCCTTGATTCTGTATTGATATAGATGGGCGTTTCCTCGATAGCAAACTTTGGATTAGGTTCACTAACGTTAATCGTAGGAGGAAATACTTTATGGTGTAATGCCAGCACCGTTTTAATCATACCGGCCGCACCGGCTGCTGCTTTGGTGTGTCCAATCTGTGACTTCACTGAGCCTAGCGCAATGTGCTGCTTGCGGGGATTGTTCTCTCCAAAGACGGTATGCATCGATTGGAACTCTGTTGGGTCGCCTGCACCCGTACCGGTGCCGTGGGCTTCAATCAAACCAACCGTATAGGGATCATAATGCGCATCTTCGTAGGCCCGGTTCATGGCCATAGCTTGTCCGGAGGAACGGGGTGCATAGACCGACTTAAAACGACCATCACTGGAAGTGCCCAAGCCTTTAACCACGGCGTAAATACGGTCACCATCCCGCTCCGCATCTTCCAAGCGCTTTAGCACGATCATACCCACACCTTCTCCGATTAGCATACCGTCAGCCTGGGCGTCAAAAGGACGGATATTACCCGATTTTGAGAAGGCCGGTGTCTTGCTAAAAGACATGTACATGAACGGAGAATTATCGGTATCTACCCCTCCCGTTAGCATCATATCACAACGACCTTCTACCAACTCACTCAGTGCCATTTTTATCGCGGAGAGCGAAGCAGCACAGGCGGCGTCAACAACGGAATTCAGTCCTCCAAGATCAAAACGATTGGTGATGCGCCCCGAGATGACATTGCCCAGCATGCCGGGGAAAGAATTCTCGTTCCAACCGATGTAGGCTTTTTTCATTTTGTCGATAATGGGCGGGATGTCGTCCTCAGCTATACCACTAGCTCGCAGGGCCTTTTCCCAGATGGGGTACTGTAAGCGGGAAGTCAAGGGAGTAATGAGTTTCTGTCCGCCGCCGACTCCTAGGACACAACCCGTCTTTGCTTTTAATTCCGTGGTGAATTTCTCCGACTTTCTGCCGTAACCCGCATCTTCCAAAGCATCACGAGCAGCAAGTAGCGCTAGAAGTTGTGATGCATCGGTCACCTCAAGGATATTTGGCGGCAAACCAAATTCCAGCGGATTGAAATCAATATCCGGTATAAAGCCACCACGTTTACAGTAGGTTTTGTCCGGAACGGAAGGATCGGGATCATAGTAATCCTCGATTTTCCAGCGGTTGGCTGGCACATCAGTGATGCTGTCTTTAGCTTGGATAATATTGGTCCAGAACTCTTCTACGTTGCGGGCATCCGCAAACAGGGCGGAAAGACCAATGACCGCAATGGGCGTTTCTGATAAGGAAGAATTGATATTCATCTCTATGCTCTTAACTCGGTTGAGAAGTTTGTTTTAGTGGGTTTGGGTGTTCCGCGTTTGCTAATAGCTAAAAGACAAGGTGTTTATTACGGCTTACAAGGCTACCTGAAATAGCTCCTTTTGCTTTTCGAGTAGTTTTACCCCTTTGCTTGTACAGAGGCCTCGCATATAAGGCACCAAAATGCCAAAGGTGAGTCGTTCCTTAGAGAATTGGGTAACGGGAAATAGGTCGTTATCCTTCAGCATCTTGAGCAATTCAAGCACGGTTTTTGAGATAACCGGAACGTCGAGATCCTTGAGAAAAATGCCGTCTTCCATCCCCCAACGGGCGAGTTCTTCGAGTTGTTGATGGGCGAAATTGCCCGAATTGCGGTACGATTCGTGAAGTAAGCCTGGGTAATAGTGCAGGATGTCGTTGAAAAAATTTGGATTCACCTGACCCGCCCGTTTGACGATCGCCTGATGTAAGTGACCGAAAGCCTCAATGGCATTTTGGGACCTCATGATCAGCTCTTCATTTTCCTGTCGGATGCGTTGATGATAACTCAACAAGCAGGCTTTGAGTAAATCGGTCTTATCCTTAAAGTGGGAATAAATAGTCCTTTTTGAGGTGTGTAATTCCTTGACAATCCGATCAATCGTCACCGTCTTGACGCCGTGTTGCAAGAACAGACGCATGGCAGTAGACATAATGATTTCGGGTGTGACCATAAGGCAGCTTATTTGGATTACACAGCACGAAAGAGTACGGGTGGTAATATTTACGTTCCAAAATTACCATTTCAACAAAAGATGCCCAAATTAGTTGCCATTTTTTGGAAAACGAATCGGTTTAGAATTACGAATTCTAAGGAAAAAGGGCGCACTTCAGTAGTGATTATTGGATTCTTAAGTTAGATGGTCAGAACAATTTCAACTGCCCATTCTTATACTGCTCGTGCAAATCTAAATTGTAGGGTGGCCATTCCTGCTCTTTAAAATACAGCTGTTTAGCTAGCTTGAATTGGCGCCGTACCATCCGTGCTATCTCTCCTTCGCCACGCATGCGATGATGAAAGCGGCTTTCACTGAGTTTACCACCACGGCAGTCCCGAATGCGATTGAGTACGCGATCCGCACGATCTGGAAGTACCTTACGAATCCAGTCTTCAAAGATCATTCCGATGTCTCCGTTGAGGCGAACGAGCGTATAACCAATGGAGAGTGCTCCTGCTACTGATACTGCTTTCGCCATGGGGATGATCTCGTGGTCGGTCAAGCCCGGAATAATCGGGGCCAGCATGACATTCACCGGAATACCAGCATCCGTTAGTTCCTTGATGGCCTTAAGTCGTTGGTTGACACTGGCGGTACGCGGCTCCAGCATGCGGCGTAGATCCTCTTGAAGTGTTGTCAAAGAGATGGATACGTGAGTAAGTTGTGCGCTCGCTAACTGCTTTAGGATATCGATATCTCGCAGTACCATGCTATTCTTAGTAATCAAACCAACCGGGTAGCGGTATTTCCAGCAGACCTCCAGAATCTGTCGCGTCAGCTGATATTCCTTCTCCGCGGGTTGGTAGATATCAGTATTGCCAGCCAGCATCAGCGGCACCGTCTTCCAGCTTTTCTTGCGGATGGTTTCCGCGAGAATCTTGGGCGCATCCTTCTTGATCAAAATCTTCCGCTCAAAGTCCATACCGGCACTGTAGCCCCAGTACGGATGCGTATTACGCGCGTAGCAGTACACACAGCCGTGTTCACAACCTTGGTAAGGATTGAGTGAGAAGGAAAAGCCAATATCCGGGCTATCTACCTTATTGAGAATGGTTTTGGGGTGTACCTCAATATATTCTGTAGGAAACTCCGCATCCGGATCGCTGGTATTGTCGTACACAAAAGCCTCGTACTTAGAGGTAGGATTGATTTGCGCTCCCCTACCCTTTTGGTACGGACGTTCGCTAGAGGATAATTCGGTGTGATTGGCGGCCATAGGAAGTAGAAACAAGGGGGGGGCTTAAAAACACTAAAATAAACAAAATATTTAATAAATTGTTGTGAATTTGTTTTTTTGTTTTACCACTAAAGGTGTCCCTGGGAAGTGCTATCCTTAAATCGTTTCGCGGAATTCATTCCGCTGTAAGAGAACACGAAGGAATGAATTCCGCGAAACCAGTTATAGAAGTGCTCGGAGAACTAGTGTAGAGTCTACTTCTTCACGACCCGACTAGCATACACCCCATCAGCGGCAACCAGGTGCAACACATAAACCCCAGCGGTTAAACCACTCAAGTCCAATTCCTGACCAGGGTTGGTGTCATCCATCACCCGTTGTCCTTGTGCTGTGAATACCTCCACCCGTTCAGCCACTACATTGCGCCATTGCAGGCGTCCGGGGGTGGGGTTTGGAAAAAGCTCGATATCGGTTGGCGACATATCCCCAGTAGATACCACACAAGCCATTTCCACTTCCTCCCGGCTGGCACAACCGGTAGCATTGCCGGATATCGTAGCAATACTCATAGCGATGCCCAAGTAATCGCAAATAGAAGTGACTGCACAGGTGGAAAGTTGAGGGCTGTTTTCGATGGACAAATTCGTAATTGTTGAAGCATCAAGATTTTCTAGGCTGGCCAGATCCGTTAAGTTGGTGTTGCCAACAATCCCCAGGTATCCGCCAATGTTGGTGAGGTTTTCAAGGCCTGTCAGACTCGCCAAGGAGCTATTGGACCAAATAGCCACATATCCGCCTACGGTTGTAAGGGACGACAGACCGTTAAGTGACAACAAATTATCATTAACATTGATCGCCATAAATCCACCCACGGAGGTTAGTCCTGACAAACCTGTTAAGGACGGCAGGGTATTATTTCCAGTAATGGATAGATATCCGCCTACGGATGCCAGATTCTCAAGACCCATCAGGCTCTCTAAGCTTCTGTTTCCCCCAATGTCCAGGTTTCCATCCACTGTGGTAAGGCTCTCCAGGCCCGTTAGGCTCGCCAAAGCGTCATTTCTATCAATCAACAAAAATCCACCTATCGAAGTGAGATTATCTAAGCCAATCAAGCTTACCAAAGAGTCATTTAATTGGATCCTAAGAGTTCCGCTCACAGTGATAAGCCCCTCTAAGCCGGTTAGGTCGGTAATGTCTGAGCTACCAAAGGGTGGACCAATCAGCAAGCTGCCGTTAACCTCCGTGCAGTTGGGGTAAGTAGCTATGTAGGCGTCTACCTCAGCCTGAGTGGAGAGATTGACATTACCGGAGGGACACTGTGCCAATAGACTTCCAGCAGAAATGACGAAAAGACTCAGCAAAAGGTAGGAATACTGCATAGTTTACGATGATATGGCACCTAGAGGCGCTAATAAGAGAACGGAGAGTAGTCAAAAGTATTAAATCTTTCGGTAAGGGTTTGGCGAAACCAGTTACTTCGCTTTACTGCTTTACCCCCCCCGCCAGCATACATCCCATCAGCTATCCTGAGCTAAACCCAGACACTTGCAATAAAGGTTCTACCACGGCGGGAAGCTTTGACGAAGGAAGGCAGCGGAAGGAGAAAGCAAGGTATTTTGTAATTTGGCGATACAAGGGTTGGAAGTTGGAAGCCGGAAAATTTCAACCTGTTTCGTCCTTTTGACTTCATAATTCATATTTCCTAAGAAGGGAACGCTTTAAGCTATTCCCTACTTGACCGCAAAAGACCAAAGCAAACCACCATGTCAAACCGCCGCAATATCTTCAAAGCCCTGGCCCTCGGCACCATTTCACTCCCTTTCGCCATACGTGCCCTCACCGGCGACTTGGACGCGCAAAAAGGAGGTGGCTCCCCTACCCTGGCCGATAATAAGGTGCACGAATGGAAAATGACCACCACCTGGCCCCCTAACTTTCCGGTCTTAGACGAGGCGTGCCGACTCTTTGCCAAGCTTGTGGAACAAATGTCGGCCGGGCGGATCAAGATTACGGTTTATGGTGGTGGTGAATTAGCACCACCGCTCAAAGCATTCGAAACCGTTCGCAAAGGTGGTGCTGAGATGGGCTCTGGTGCTGGCTACTATTGGGCAGGGGTAGCGCCGGCTGCTCAGTTTTTTGCGTCGGTTCCATTTGGGCTTAATGCCGTGCAACACACCACTTGGCTCATGAGTGGTGGTGGTATGCAGCTTTGGGAAGAGCTCTATGCGCAGTACGGCCTGGTACCATTTGTGGGCGGCAACACCGGTGTACAGATGGGTGGCTGGTTCAACAAAGAGATCAATAGCATCAACGATATTCAGGGCCTTAAAATGCGGATACCTGGCCTTGGCGGTCGGGTTTTCGAACGTGCTGGCGGTGCGCAAGTTCTCATGCCCGGTAGTGAGTTGTATACCAGCTTGGAGCGCGGTGTAATTGATGCTACCGAATGGTTAGGGCCTTATCATGATACTTCGATGGGCTTTCACGAGATTGCCAAGTATTACTACACACCAGGCTGGCACGAGCCGGGTACGGCACTTGAATTCTTCGCCAATAAGGAAAAATTTGATGCGCTTACGCCTGATCTGCAAGCCATCATTCGTTCGGCTTCTTACCATACGCACCTCTGGTGTTGGACCGAGTTCGAAAAGCGTAATGCAGAAGCCTTAGTTGGCTTGGTAGACAAAGGGGTAGACTTGCGCCAATATCCGGAAGATGTCCTCCAGCGTTTCCGCGAATTGACCGAGGAGGTACTCCAGGATTTAGTAACGGAAGACCCCTACTCTGCTCGTGTCTACGAGTCTTTCAAAGCATTCCGTGATCGTGCTGTTCCTTACGCTGCCATCACAGAGAAGCGCTTCTATAATGGTCTTCAGTTGAGCTGATTGAAGTGGCCATTTAGATAGGATTAGTTCAAAAAGAAAATTTTAAATGGGTAAAGTCATTTAACGTTTAAATGAAAGTAGATAATTGGGGTAGTTATCCATCTGTAGATGGTCAACATATTACACCGCCGAGTGTAGAAGAAATGCAAGAATTGCTGCGGAGCAGGACACATCTAATACCACGAGGAAATGGACGTTGTTACGGAGATAGTGCCCTAGCTGCTTCCATGATCTCGACGCGCCACCTCAACGCTATCCTGGATTTTGATACAGAAAGGGGTATCATTATGGCAGAAGCAGGTCTGCTATTTGATGATCTACTGCAGTATATTGTTCCTTATGGTTGGTTTCTACCGGTGGTGCCAGGTACTAAAATGATTACTTTGGGTGGGGCCATTGCCAGTAATGTGCACGGTAAGAACCATCATCAGGCGGGGGCATTTGGTGACTATATCTTATCCTTCAAGCTCATTGATGAAGCTGGTGTACTTAAGTCTTGTTCTCGTAAAGAAAACCCAATATTGTTCGCCCATACCATAGGCGGCTACGGTACAACAGGGATTATCGTCAGTATCAAACTCCAGCTCCAGCGAATCACTACTAGCTATTATCATCAGCAATCGTTCCACGCCTCCAGCTTGAGGGGTATGTTGCAGCTATTTGAAGCACACAGAGATTCTCCCTATCTAGTCGCCTGGCTCGACGGTCTGTACTCCACTGATAAATTAGGATCTGGTATTCTCCACACCGGCCGTAACTGCGAGCTGGTAGATTTACCCAGTCCATTTCAGCCGGCCCCTCTACTACTCCACCGACCGCCCAGGATCAAGATACCCAAGCTACCCACCGGCTGGCTCATGAATAAGCTGAGCTTGCGCTTGAATAATGCTCTATACCATTGGCAACATCGGCGCGGGGAACAAAGTAAGGTCGTGCACTATAGCCAATTCTTTTTCCCACTGGATGCGCTGCAAAACTGGAAGCATCTATACGGCCCGGCCGGTCTGCTGCAATACCAATTTGTGGTACCTCAAAAAAACGCAGAAGCTTGCATCACTGAGGTGCTTCGCAATATCCGCCAAGCACATATCACGCCCTACCTCATTGTGCTAAAAACGATGGGCGCGCGCAGCACCGCAGCAGCGACAACTGATTTCCCCATGCCGGGTTACTCCTTGGCAATCGACTTCAAACAAACGCCTAGTACCAGGGCTTTTCTGGATCTTCTAGATCAGATCATCATAGCGTATCAGGGGCGGGTCTACCTCACCAAGGATGCACGCCTGCCAGCGGCTTCCTTCCGACAAATGTATCCGGAGGCACAGCAGATTCCCGGCAGATTTCGATCTTTACAGTCCATCCGAATTTATGATCTATAGCTATGCCGTCTCTTCTACTACTTGGTGCTCATTCTGATATTGGCAAGGCCTGTGCGCAGCAATTCGCCGCTGCCGGCTTTGATCTGCTACTCACCCGCAGGCGAGTCGATCCAATGGATGTGGAAGTAGCCCAGCAGTTGATGGATGAGTACGGTATCAGCGTTCGCTACCTCAACTTTAATGCACTAGATCCGCAAACACACGAAGAGTTGTTGCAGAAACTGGACGGCGCTCCGGATGTCTTGCTCCTTGCGCTAGGTTATTTAGGAGATGCCGCGCGAGCTCGTAATTCCACGCAAGAAAGTCAGCAGATTCTCAGTACGAATTTCATGGGCCTCGTGCCAGTAATAGATCAGTTAGCACTGACAATGCAGCAACGCCAATCCGGTAGTATCATTGGCATCTCCTCTGTAGCGGGTGAGCGCGGCCGCGCCAGCAACTATCACTACGGCGCTGCCAAGGCCGGTTTTACCACCTACCTCAGCGGTTTACGGCAGCACTTGCGTTCGTCTGGGGTACACATAGCCACCATCATACCCGGCTTTGTGAAAACCAAAATGCTCGGTGATCTGCAAACTCCAGCTTTACTTACGGCTAGTCCCGAGCAAGTGGCACAAGCCACCTTCAAAGCCTATCAAAATCAGCGCAGCGTAGTTTACAGCTTGCCTTGGTGGCGGCCCATCATGTGGATCATTCGGCATCTCCCTGAAGCTGTCTTCAAACGCCTCAGCTTATGACCCAACCAGGCCAAGGCATTGCCATTTTCGATTTCGACGGTACGATTACTGACCGCGACTCTTTCCTTGCCTTCGTTCGTTTCACACATGGCACTTGGGCGTTGTTCATGGGCTTACTCCGGCACACCTCTGCTATTATCCGCTACTTTTTGCGCCGCCTACCCAATGATGAGTTTAAGCAAATCATCTTCACCCACTTCTACGGCGGCACTAATGAAGAAACACTACAGGCACAAGCAGAGCAGTTTAGTCAGACTATTATACCCCAAATGATCTACCACGGTGCTTGGGAGCAAATGCGTTGGCATCAACAACGTGGTGACCTCATTGTTATCCTATCCGCCTCACCCAAGCTCTGGCTGACCCCTTGGTGCACTCAGTATGGCTTCGAACTGATATGCACCGAATTTGAGATAAAAGATCAACACTATACTGGCCGCCTTCTGGGGCCCAACTGTTATGGTCGCGAGAAGGAGCGGCGTATTCTACCACTTTTAGAAGATTACGCAGTACAGCAACGCTTTGGCTATGGTGATAGCCACTCAGATCGGCACTACCTGCGGCATTGTGGTCAGGCCTGTTATTTGCCTTTACGATCCGCCTTGCAGCCATTTTTCTTCCGTACACAAGTACGCTGGTCTGCCCTACTCTATCGTTTACTGTGCTTCACCTACGCGCTCTTATTCCTGCTGCTCCCCTTCTCTATTTCATTCGATTTCGGGATGCACCAGCTCAACATTCCAGCAGAACCACTGCTACTCGTGGCTGGGGCGCTCTCCGCATCCTGGTTCTTGCTACACCGCCAGCTTTGGCCTCAGCGCTTTTATTACAGACCAATTCTACTTAGCAGTTTAGCATTACTAGCAGTCTTCGAAGTCACCACCATCTTTTCTACTCATCTACTGGTATCATTCAAGTATACTCTTATCGCCGCCCTCCACTGGTGGGTGTTATTTCACAGCCTTCCCTTGCTTTTCGATCGGCGCCCTCGTCAGCTATTGCAGCTTCCTGTCCGCTATTCCTTTAACTTTTTAGTCATTCTCGGCTACGCTTGGTACCAGCATGCGCAATACGATTTCCGGATTGATGTTTCGGTGCTCACAGCGCGCCCCTTCTACTTTGATCATGCGCTGTACGGCTGCGTCACACTACTTCTTTTAGGTCCGTATTTGATTCGTTCTGTACTTTCAAAAGCCATTAACACCAAACTTCTATACCTCCTGGGCGCAGCACTACTTTTAATTGGGCTGTATTTTTCCTTCTCCCGCGCCGCCTGGTTAAGCGCTTTTCTAGCCATAAGCTTGCTCGGATGCATCCTCGTGCTCAAGCTAAGATTTAAGCATCTCTTATTGCTTAGTGGCGTTCTTCTAGCAGTTCTCTACTTCGGACAATCTGTGCTCTTAGAGCAGCTACAGCGCAACGAAATCACTTCCAAAACAGACAGCCAAGGCAACCATCTCCGCTCCGCTCTCAACATCACAACCGACGTCTCCAATCTCGAACGCCTCAATCGCTATAGCTGCGCCTGGCGCATGTTTTTAGATCGACCCCACACTGGCTTTGGCCCGGGCACTTTCCAGTACGCCTATCTCTCCTATCAACTTCCAGAACACAAGACTCCCATCAGCGTCACAGAAGCTGGTCGTCACCGCCCTGGTAAAGGTGGCGGCGCACATTCGGAGTACTTGCAAGCACTTTCAGAAATGGGGTGGCCGGGGCTGCTGGCTTGGCTCGTGTTACTGGGCGCTGTATTTTGGTCTGCCCTCCAGCTTTATTACACCCCATCCCCTACTTGGGTTACACTCATTAGCATCGGATTACTCTTCAGCCTCACCACTTACTTTGTCCATGGCCTGGTCAATAATTTTTTGCATCAGGATAAGGTAGCGTCCCTTTTCTGGGCATACCTGGCCATTCTCCATTATCTACCCCACACTTCAACTGAATAATTTGGGGCCATACCGCCAAAGGGGCGGTACCGGGTCATCCGCTCTTATACTCGCCGCGCATTAGGCGCGGCGGCATACCGCTTCTACCCCTTGTCCGAGGAGGGAATTCTATTTAACTCAATGATCAAAAATGATATAAATAACTGATTATCAATACTTAAAAAATCGTGAACACGCGTTAATGTGTTAATGTATTTATACAATGAGTCTCATTTTTTGACACCGATTTTTCAAAAAAATAAAATCCCGGACAGCATCACTACTATCCGGGATTCTTATCAAGTTCTCAGAGAACATATTTCCCTCCCCCACGGGTCTTTCGATCCTGACATTTATCGTCAGTGGGAGGGGCCAGGGGTTCCGCCTCCCCGCGAGGTCGCGGCCGAGCAGGCCGGAGAATCATTCCCTCCTAGGGAGGGTCAGGGTGGGTCCGCCTACTCCACCACTATCATCTGCCTAGTTGCTGTGTACTCAGAGGTCTGAATCGTATAACTCAACACTCCACTCGCACCTTGCAAATGGCTCTTCGTTACATTGATCGTGTTATATCCAGCAGCATATTCACCACGGACAATCTGCAGTACTTGGCCACTGGCATCGCTAATCGTCAAAGTCGCTTTGCTATCTTCTGGTAAATTGAAGCTGATCAGTGTTCCTTCCCGGAATGGGTTAGGTGAGTTCTGATACAACTCGAATACCGGCCCGGTAGCTAAGCTCTTTGTAAACTCAAGTCCCAGAGCTTGCACCTCCTCTCCCTCGGTGAGGGAGATGTCCGCCAGGACAGAGGGAGCACTGTACGCCTCAGAGACCGTGTACCGATCATTAATACTCAATGCTTCACTCAGCATTTGATTATCAGTTGCACGAATGACCAAGCTGAACAGAACTGGATTGCTAGTCGTGGGGACGCATTGCAATGCGTCCCTGCAGTTCCAGGACATAGTAAGGTATCCTTGCTCAATAAACGGCAAACCAAAGTTGCCAGCTTCTGCAATGCCATATTCAATATCAATCAATTCTGCTCCTTCAAGCTCTAGTGTTCCTTGATAACCCTTGATCTGACTCAAGTTCTCTCCAGTGATCGCTACGGTGTAGGTATTACCTGCTTTCATGGTAATATCCTCGGCCTGTAGATGGAAGACACCTTCCAGATTACGGTCATCGCTAGTTAGTGCATTGGCTTGAGCAGTCCCGTTCACATCACCAATTTTAATCCCTATGAAGTCGGCATCCAATAAGTCTGCAGTGAAGTTATTAACACTGATCAATTCTGGGAAGACCTCTGTCCATGGGTTGCTAGGGTCCGTGAAGACGTGATCAGCATCTATAAAGCGCCAACTTGTGTTATTCTCAAACGCTGATTCAATATTAAGAATCACTTGCCTGATCTTGATCATGTCTAAAGTCGTCACTGATCCAGAACGATTTGCGTCTGCAGCAATGATTTTGTACGGACTATCCAACATTTCGATGCCCAGCACATGCTTACTGATCAATACCAAGTCGAAGGTGGATACACCATTTAATGGATCAGCATTCAAATAAGGAGTAATCGTATAGTCTTCGTTTACTGGAAGTTCGAAAGAGAATGTACCATCCGTGTTAGTCACCATGCTCGACTCACCGCCATTTACGTTTACCTCTACCCCTTCTACCGGCTCATCCCCCTCTGTAAGGATAATTCCAGCTGCCGTCCCTGTAGTAAGTCCACAGTCACTGTGCTGCTGTACAAGAACGTAAGTCTCGCAGAAGTCGTAATTACCATCTTCGTCGAAGGCATAAACATAAACGATTGTGTTATCGTCGTCAGCATCTGTCAACACCAGACCCGTATCATCTGGGCTTGGTACGAAGTTTGGATCTGCTTCTACTGTGCTCGCACGGTAGATCGCATACTTGTTCACCACTGGTAGACCACCGAATAGCTCTGGTCCCTGACCTGTACAATCACTGATGGGTGATCCTTCAAAGTCACTTGCCCAGATGGCCATCGCACAGCCACCTTCTTCTTGTGGCATCAAGGTTACGGTCAAGCCGTTGATACATACTGGCGCTGGGCCCTTGCAGTCGATTACATCAAACTCGATGTACTCGCTCACCTGGTTACCACAACCATCTTCGAATAGTACGCGTAGGGCGTGTACTACATTATCTCCCATTGAGTTCGGGATGATTGGGAATACACCATCGAAGCTGTAGGTACCGTCACCAGTATGTATCAACGGCTTGACCGTAACCTTGATGCCACAAGAAGAAGGTGGCTGTGCGATGGCCATCTGG
>JBCBWU010000054.1:0-37262 GCA_039816955.1 Bacteroidota bacterium | reverse complement strand
ATCAAAGGAAGCAGAAGTTTCACTACCAGCAGAACTACTGGATGACGCAGCGCTGCCCGACTCAGATCGTTGCAGCGGCATTTCCTGAATTTCCTCATCCCCTGACCGTTGAATTGGTTTTTCCTGTATCTCTTCCTCGGCCGCCCGTTGGATCGGCTTCTCTTGAATTTCTTCCTCAGCAGCTAATTGAATGGGCTTTTCTTGTACTTCTTCTTCCGTGCGCTGCACCAATGGGCTGATGGTAGAAAAGAGCGACTTAGCCTGTAGGCCACCATCATCCGCATCCGCTCCGCTTTCGAAAATCGGCTTCTGCTGAATATCAGCTTGCGGCTCCTCTCCCATCGGTGCTTCCTCTCTCTGCACGAGGGTATCAGCGTTGAACCTGGCCTGAACATCTGTTCCAGCATCATTGGGTGAGGTATCTGCAGGGGCAGAGGCAGCCGACTTATCGCCGTAGACGACTTGATCCGCTACGCGGTCTGCTTCCAGTTCGTATTGATCGCCCGGTTCATTGATGGTGAGCTTGGTCTGAACCCCCATACCGGAGAAGAAAGAACTCCCGCCTCCAGCGGCTAGCGAGGATAAACCCGCTCCATTGAAAAACGACGTATCCCCGCTTTC
This sequence comes from Bacteroidota bacterium, assembly GCA_039816955.1. Classification (GTDB taxonomy): domain Bacteria; phylum Bacteroidota; class Bacteroidia; order Chitinophagales; family Saprospiraceae; genus Lewinella. Next base: position 36,641 of record JBCBWU010000054.1, on the reverse strand, counting down.
CTTCTGGAAGAAAGGTGCCTGCTCTTTTTTCTGAACAGATTGCGAAGTGGTTGTTTTTTGGTCTGTCGCTTTCAATGTTAAATCGCTTTAGCTTTTATTATTTGAGTTTGTTTTTTAATTCGTGCTGTACACCTGGATAGAAAATAGATAGCGTTTCCACTCAAAATCTGCTTCCTAATTGGATTATTTGCATAGTACTTTGCCCCTGGCGTTGTTCATTTTTGTCCATCGCAACAAAAACGAACCAAAAAATGCTCGCCCCGCTAAACTCGCTCCGCTCAGACAGTACCGGGGCAGGCCACCCGCCAGTTCTCCCGTACACTTTTACATCGTGACTAATTCAAGTTATCTGTCCTAATCATTCATTTCATCTGGTTCATATCATATCCAATTAACTTTTAGTAGTTCGTTCATCCACGGTAACTTGATCATGCTGACGCCCCAACCAAAGGGCAGCTTATCCAGCAGGACATCCATGGTCTTTTGTTCCACGGTTAGTATCCAGTCCTCGTTTTTCTTGACTAGTTTACCATCGCGCTGTAGAAATCCTTCTCGCAGGGCATCGGGAGAGACATCTCCCAGGGCTCCCCAATGCTTGACAGCAGCTTCTAAAAGGCGCTCGCCCTCCAGTTTTTCTTCTTCGCCGAGTTCAATTGCTTTTTCAATGGGCCAGCTCAGTGGAAGACCGCAAAGCAGTTTGGGTAAGCTTAATTTATACTCAGGCAGTCCTTCTTCCTTGGTGGCTAAATACGCCAACAGGTGCACTGCCTTTTCTTGCGCTTGAGGGTCTAGAAATTCGCCTTCTTTGACCAAGTCCACATTCTCGAAATAAGGCAAGAGGAAAGGATGTATCAGCACCAGGCCAGCATTGGACAGGTAAATGCCCTCTTTTTCCAACTGTTGCTGCTCCGCTGTAATGGCGTTCACCGAGGCCATATTACTCCTTACTATCTGGCCATCCTTTACCGCTTGCAAGTAATTTTGCCAGCGCTCTTCAATTGACCCACTAGACTGGTTTTCCGGTGGCTGACTCAGTAATGATTCCGCTGCCTCGTCACGCCCCTCAGGCGATATCGCACTGGATTGGGTCTCATTTACTAGAGAGTTCGGAGCCTCGGGAGCTTCCTCATCGGTACCTGATTTTGTGGAAGAAGTGAGCGCTGGTGCACTTTGCGCTTCCTTAATTGGTACGTCAATTGGATTATCTACAGGAGACTGATCATCAGTAGCAGGCACATTGGATTGCAATTGTTCTTCGGAGCTCTCTTCCCTTCCTTGCCCTTTGTCTTCCTGCACTTCGCCCAGTGGAGTATCGGCAGAATTATTCGTTTGGCTTTCGCCTGGTGATGCTGGTAGTGAGTCAATCACACCATCTATTAGCGGATTCGCATTCGTGCGGCTGTCTGCCGGCACATCATCCCGCTCAAATGGATGCTCGCTGGATGCTTGAGTAGTATTGACCGGAGTATCAATGGGCTTTTCCAGAGCTTCTTGCGGCTGGATAGCTCCACTCGTTGGCAAGTATTGAATCCAAGCTTGTAGTAGCCGCTTTTCTTCGGCTTGTAGGGTGAGCTGCCGTTTACTTAGCAACAGGAGCTGCACTATGTCTTTCTTAGAAGAGTGCAACTGTGAAAATATCAGCTCGGTGCTAAACGCCTCCCACTGGCTGCGTTTTCTTTGCACGAGATAGTGGTGAATGGCCTGTGTCCAGAAGTAGTAGGACCACTCTTGTTGAGAATAAGTACCAAGGCTCGCCAATGCAGTTTTCAACCGTTCCTGACTAGCGCTCTCTAGCAGTAACTTGACCGCCTGTTGACTCGTAAAATGCCGCAACAAATCGTGCAGACCTCGCCAACTTGTTCGTTTTTCACCACTAATAGCTTCCATGAGCAGGGCTAGTTCATCCGTGCTGTACTGCTTGATTAAGCGGCTGACAATGACTGGTCGTTGGATAATCCGCTGCCGGAATCTTTCTAAACTGACCGTATTGCTGGCAATCGTCTCAATAGCCTGAATAAACCAAGTCTGGGCATCTAGCTGGTTGGTGCTGTTCCAGGGCAGTAGCCCGTATTCCAGGAAATGGAGCCAAGTGCGGAACTGGCCAAGTTGTGATTGTTGTGCTGGTTCACTGAACAACCTAGCCTGGAGAATTTCGTTCTCCAGGGCCTCTTGTAATTGTTCAATGATACGGTCGGCCAGTACTCGTTCCACCTCATGCTCTGCCACATTACCAAGATCAATTTCCAGCCGATCAATTTGGATCAATTCCTCCGGATGCGATAATTCGGAAAAGAGTTGATCCAAGCGATCCTTCACTACACTCCAATAGGCATTACCCAACTTTTGCTGCAATGCAAAAGCGTCCTCCTGCTTAAATAGCTTGAGGTCAAATACCTGTTTGCCTATGTAGTGCTGGTTAATCATTTATCCTACTTCTTCTTAGCTTTGAAAAGTTTGTGAATACGTGACGGGCGTTTACTGTCGGTGGTATCTCGCAATCCTTTTATACCCCAAACACGCCGCAGCTTGGTGATTTTGATTCCATTGTCATTTAGCTGTTGGGCAAGCTTCTGAACGGCTTTCACGGTACCGTCCGCAACCACCTCGTCGGTGGAAACAATCATCTGTTGATTCAAATAATGCTTAGCTGCAACCTCTAATAGTTGTTCGTAAGCGGTCTTGTCCGAGCTTGATTTCATTCGCTTGATCAGCGAACTAGCCAGCTGTTTTACTTCGGCATTTAGCTCATCCTCAGTTCCGTTGAATTCCAAGAAGCCCAATACTTTGTCTACTGGGTTTCGCTCATCACCGGTCGCTTGGCCGAGATTGGTGCTCTCCGTTTCCGTACTAAGCGCAGCAGTCCGGCTGGTCACTTCTTGGTTGAGTGGTAGTTCTACGCTTCGACCAGTTACTTCGTCTCCCCCCTCATTCTCATCGAAATCACCGGAGGATCCAGAAGTCTGGACTTCGATGGTTAGTGTTTCGCCCACCACATCACATTCATCAAGACGGTACTGTAGCTCGTAAAACCCATCTGGCAAGTCCGAATAATCAAATAAGTAATTAGAAGATTCGCAAGGGAATTCGGGCTTCGACCCTTGTCGCTGCTGTATGACCGTTGGGAGTTCAGTAGTACTACCTTGTGCTCGCAAGGTGAATTCACCGCCCTGGACTTGAACATCCAGTGCTGCCACTGAAATAATTCCGTCGTTCACCAGCAGAGTATCACCCGCATTGTTGGTTGAATTATTTGGGAAGGTAATCGCCAACTCTTCAACGGTAGGACAAATGGAAAATGACTGATCTATCGTTACCGGAGGACATGGACTATCCGCCACCGAGGCTGATAATCGGACTTCATAATTAGCCCCAGCGCTAAGGAATAAATCTGCCTCAATAAAGCGGTCCTCACTTTGAAGAATAACCTGGCCATCTTCCGCTACAATCTCCCAATCGAAGACATTCGCAAAATCACTATTGGCATCATCGAAGGCGAATCTCACGCGCTTACCGAGCATTGCACAGAGGCGATCTGGTGCTGGGTCAGCTAGCTCTTCGTAGAGGTAGGGGTTGTCTAGCTTGACGGCATCCTCAAACGGTGACTCCTCTACAATACTAATAGCTGGTAACTTGAAGATGTTCAACACCAATTCCGGAGATGGAAAACTCCCTGGGTTTTCAGCTACCATGCGCACTTGTGCATTCCCATCATTGAAGGTGACCTGATTGAGATCAAAGGTTAACGCACCGGCTGCTCCGCCGATAGCACCTTGTGGCGCACCGCTTATCACTCGCACTATAGCGGTATCGGGCGAGACCACCAGGCCTACTAAATTGTTAGCGCCATCAAAACAGATTTCACTGGATTGTCCGGCAGCTAATTCTAGTGTTAGCTCAGGCAGGGTTAATTCCAACGAAACTACAATGGAATCGCAACCCGGGAAGCTGTAGGTGAGGGTATAATCTCCAAGTGGGAAACGCTCCCCATTTTGATCTAATAGCGAGAATTCAAAGAAGAAGTCACTGCAGTTATCTCCTCTGCGTTCCACTGCACTGTTATAATCAATTTCAGCGCCAGCAGCGTCCAGCGGACCAGTTATGGTCAAGGTTCCACCAGAAATAGCAGGAAGGAATTGGATTAGATTTACCTCATCAGTAATTGCCAGCGTGGACTGCCCCCCATCGATTGGAATATCCTCTCCTAGGTTCTCTCGTAGGACAATCCCAACTTCCTCAGCCGTAGGGCAGAAAGCAATTGTTTTTTCAATTGACCGCTTGCACGGGCCGTTGGCAATTTCCAATCTAATATCTAGTGGCTCGGTTTCACCTATGTTTAAGTTCAACTCACCCTCAAAAGGTACGAATGTTCCATTCTCTAATTTGATCAACCAGTTCACCTCAACATACGCTAGGGCCTCTTCCGGAATGACTCCATCCCTTAGTCGGAAGGCAAAGTTGAAACCTTCAAGAATAGAACCAGGAACAGGATTTCCATCTTGATCAAATAGTTGGTTACAGATTGGGGTACGCTCACAAATAACATCGGCTTCGCTTAGATCAGCAAGCACAGAGTTGTCGTAGACCGTAAACACCTGGCTTTTCGACTGACCATTGTAGACGTAAGTCAAGCTTAGGGTTTGGCGCCCCTCTTCAAAGCTGGTAACAAGCTGAGGATCAAACGTGAAGCCGGTAATTAGGCTTTCTGCGTTCTCAATGGCAGTGAAGCCTTCGGGTAATTCCGTGAATACTCCTCCAGGAGGGCTGACGGTACCTTCCATCGCTTCCTCGTCAGAGCAGAATACAACCTTCTCCACCAAGATCGTCGCCCGGACTAGTTTTATTTCGTAGTTGACAATTGGTGCATCTGAGCAGCAGTAGTAAGGCAAGCAGAAATCAGCAACTACGGTCTTTCTGATATTACTACTAATGCCTGCTAGAACTTGCGGATCGGTTACCGGCGAGGCATTTTCTAAGATGAGCTGAAGCAAATCTTTATCGGAAATATCAATCCCAACATCTTGCAACCAAGCTGGCTGATTTGGGATTTTACTCACGTTTGATCTAAAATTGGTCGAATTAAATTCGTGCTTATACACCAAGATAAAGGTTCCCCCCTTTTCCACTCCCGCCTTGTGCTCCAATCCGGTATGGCTTTCGGCGAAGCGATGGAACAGGAGTGCATTTAGAAGTGCCTCATATTTTTCATTAAATGCCTCAGAAACCTTGGTCAAAGGCACCGTGTAACAATTTGGATAGGAAGGTTCTGCCCCAAATACTAGCTCAATTTGATCCAGAATAGCGGTTTTATTAGCCTCAAAGCTAAAGGCGGAGTCTACATTTGCGATAAGCCCTAATAAGGCCTCTACTTCCTCCACAATTCTAATATCCACAACAACGCCATCAAACGATTGCTGCAACTCCCCTAAGACACACTCCAAATCTTCAATAATGACACATAGGGTCAGGTCCAGCTCCTTACAATCTATTTCATTCTCCCCCAGCTCCAATACATAGTCTCCATCGAAATGAATGGTTTTAATATCAAAAGGAAGATTGTAGTGCTTTCGTAATTGTTCTACATCAAACTTAGCCTCCGCTAATTCCTTTCCTAGATGACCTTCAATTCTGTAGAAGTCATAGTGGTTAGGATGGTAGTAGAGGTGCTCATCAAAAGGCGGCTCGGAAAACAAGCGTTGATAGTGAGGGATTGATCTCCAATCCTTGCTTTTACAAATCTCTTCATTCCAAACATTAGCGACTTGACCTCCTCGATAATAGAAAGGAATCGCCAAATTATTCTTAGCATTTCCCAGCTTGGTACTCGGCGTAATGACGGTTGCTTTTTCTAAACCACCCACTAGATTCGGGACGATCATATTTTGCCCATTAGCGATCGCCAACATCTTTCGGAAATAGCAACGTGCTAGCTCTAATCGGTCTTGATCCACTGTCTGAAAGCCGGAACCCGTATTGTCCGTTCGACAGTTATCAAAGTAGCGGGGGCCATCGCTAATAATTTCGACATTATCGCCTTGTTCATCCAGATTGACTGCACCCAGTGCCAGGTAAGTGGGGTACAGACAATCATTAAAGTCAGCGTTCTGAGAAGTACTCAATGTGCTATCAGGGATACTCATCCCATTAGCCACTTTTTTGAACGCCTGGTAAGCGAGAATAAGGTCTTTCAAATAATCGTACAGGTACTGGATATCCGGACAATTCTCCAGGCTTTCCGCGGTCGGGATCTCGGGATATTGTGCCGACAAGCTATTCAGATGAGCGGGTAAAGTATCGATAACATCCGTTGAAAACCCTGGAATAGCAGCTCCGAATTCAGCCGCCGCTTCCTGGTAGGCATGGATAATTCCTGGAATTGCATTGGCAATAATCTCTTTGTAGCTCCGGTAGTATACTTCCCACGAAATGAAAGAACAAAGATCAATACCCTCTCCTTGTCCCCTAGATCCAAGGCATTCTATGAACAAGTCATGGGTCAGGTTCACTGGTAAATTAGTGGCCTCTCCGCCTTGGTCTCCAAAAGCAATTTCCCACACTCTAATCATCGCCTCCTTCGGCACCAATAGCCAACGGTATTGAAAACGACGATCTTCTCCTTTTTCGTCGCAATCACTAAAGCAACTGTTTCTAGTAACGGTTTCTTCTTCTTGACAAACGACTAGCACCTTATTCTGAAAACAAGGATGCACGGCCAGCGGCGCTTCTACCTCTAAAAGTGCCATTTCCTTAAAGTCCTGGTTTTGCGTCACATTCTCCGCAACTCTAATTTCGCAAACCCCATCAATTAGCTCATTGGCAATATCTATACCGTCCGCATTTGCTGTTGATCCAGCACAAAGAAACTTTCCAAAAAGGACAGAGGCCTTCGGATTTATGTAATCAAATTCCTGGTTTTCAAATTGAAAAAGGAAGCCTTTAGAGGTGACACCATACCCTCCAGAAACTGAGATGCTTACTGGACGGTTACCGTTGTCCGTATTTACGCTCACTTGAAATCCAGCGACAATGCCAATTCCCAGAATTTGGATTCTAGAAAGTCGGTTCTGACTTTCCATATATTCGACCATATTATTCAAATCTCTGGCCGTTAGTACCTGGTTAGATACAAAGTATGGGAAAGAAATATTTGGATCAATAACCGGCATAATTCACTATTTTATGCTAATTGAGCATTATCAAGAAATATGGTGTTCTTATCGTCATTATCCGCGCAAACACTTTCCTGGATCTGCCCAGGAGGATAGACATTGGTAATAGAAAATAGCTTCTCTACTAATTCACATTGTATACTTTGCAGGTTGCATTCCAGCTGGCCGCTGTAGGCCTCTAGCCACTCCTTATAGACACCCTCTAAGTCATGCATTTGCTTGGGATCTAGCCAGCAAATGCGAAGCCCCACATGCGCAGGAACCTCTTTACGGAGGGTATCTTGGAAGAATTGTCGGAAATTTGGATTCTGGAATCGCTTAGACCAGTAGGGCACCAAGATGCTTACCCAGAAAGAATAGGGATCTGCTCCCGGAACGTACCAGGTTTTATCTTGCTGATCGGCGCTGCCCGACGCTTCGGTAGGCGTGCAAGGATCCCACTCCAGATCGCAAGCTTGACCTTCATTGGCATCCGCCAGCTCGACGATATTGCAGCAATCCGGACAGGCAGGGGCCAGGCAATCACCTTTAACGTCTTGGCGAGAATCCTGGATAATGATCTGGTTGCTTAGTTCCTCTCTAATCTCTTCCGGGGAGCGGCTTAAATCAATATCAGACAGTAGATTGGTGATGTTCCGATCATCCAACTTTATAAAGTCCGTCTGCCGAACTCTCCTGATCCATTCATTCCGAACATTGACATTCGAATCAATGGCAAATTCCCGGATCAAGGGTAAGGCATTAGCTGAGAAATTGATCAACTCTTCTTTCTTGCGATCCGCTAACGCTCGGTCACTTATGGTATCGGAAGACAGTGCAGTCAAATACCCATCTGGGCCTTCTACCAGAAACTTATACCTTTCTGGTACTCCAACCTTAGGACGTAGTAAAATATGTTCGATCAAGTGAAAGCCCTCTACGTTGTAGCATTCCTTAGTTCGCTCAATAGCAGCTTCTAAATCACTCCGCCGGTCATAGGAAGCTGGATGTTCCGCCAGCACATTCTGTGGTCGAGTTAACTCAATACCGAATGGGCCACAGTCAGATGTCTCGGTGCGCTGGTAATTGGGTTTGCGCTGTACCAGCTTCATAAATTCTTTGAAGGCACATTCTGCCTCCTCAATGGTCTTGTACGTTTTCACACTTTCCCAAACCCGGTCACCAGGAATCTCCAAACCAAAAGCATTCGGTGGAGGTGGTGGACAGTCATTGGAAACTGGTGGATCTTCACCAAATGGCAAACCATCCGTGCTATAACATTGGAAACCGTAGCCGCCATTGGTACTAAAAATCGGATATTGACGGGCGTGCGCAATGCGTTCTAGAATAGCCTCGTGTAGCTGGCTTTCCACTCGGTATTTGCAGGGAGAAACCGCAATGATTTGCCCAGTATCCGTAGTTAGTACAATGCGCTTGTAGTCCCCGTCTTCTTGAATGACCTGATAGAAATCAATTTCCCGTGCAAATTCGATAACCTTGAAAACGTCAGTTAGGTAGGCAGATCCAGCTTGTCCGGCAGTCTCATAAGCCAAGTAGCTCCGCCATAATTCAGTTCCAAGTGGACTTTCCCCATTACCATCCTCTCCTTCTTCCTCGTCATTATCAGCTACGCTGAACTCAGTTGCCCCCGCCAGCAGCAGATAATAAAATTCCCCCATTATTTCGATGTCGAATTGAGTAACTGCCGTAGCGCCTTTGCGTTGGCATTGAATTTGAATGAACAACCAATCCAATGCATCTTCCCGTTCAGCCATCGTAGGATAATTGCGGGTATGAGTCGCCAATCGATACAAATCGTCAACAATACGGAAACTGTACCGGCAATCATCGTGGAATCGTAAGTAGGGATAACAGGCATACGCCTCGTGCGCATGAATTAGAAAACCCTTGGTACCGTTCCATGCCTCTGGACATTCCACTACCTCTTTTGGAATACAATCTCCGTCATAACAATCCACGTAGTTTTGCTTACTCACCAAGAGCGTTTCCACAATTCGGATATCGAATATGCACGCCTGTTCGTTTCCTGTTAGCTTGTAATTGACAGGGTATCGCAGCAATTCCAGTAAGTACTCCAGTGCCCTTGAAGCACCTTCTGGCGAATCGTAGGTTTCTACATTTTGCCAATCATACCTTCTTCCGCTATTCAAGCCGAGGCGAAAAGCGAAATGATCCCCTTTCTTTATTACCGAATGATGTTGGGCATATACCTTACGGCGTTCGATGGCTTGGAGAATTTGATTTTCCGTAGCAAACTCTTGTGGAATGCGTGCTAATATTTCGCCTCTCCTATCCCACAGATAAACCGTTCCTTCTTCCGCCTGATAGTTTCGATCAACCTCTGCTAGCGCAATGATCTTCGGCCAGTACTCGTGGAAAGCCGCTTCTGCCTCCTCGACACTAGCATAGGCCTTATGGCTGATGAATAACTCAAAATCATGATTAGTACTATCCATGATTTTGAAACGGAATTTCTTCTCTTCCTGATAAGTGATCAAGCTGCCTTGCCAACAGATCGACGTCCACTGATACGATTGACAAGCGCCTCTCTCCTGGAGTGCAACAAGTGCTTTTTTCCGATCGTTTTCACAGGTATAAGTTATCGGATGATGAGCGAGATAATTATCCTCTTTAGCTAGCTTGTAGCCACTTAGGTAGTAGGACGTTGTTGGGTTTCCATCATCATCATACGTAATGCAGGAAGGACACTTTTGGATAGTGGATTCTATTATTCCTCCCCAAAGACCATCACTTGAATCATCACCATTGCTTCTATCATCATCTGCCACAGTATCCTCCGACTCGTTAATACGGAAGAAGTGCTGCAAATAAGACGCAGCATCCTTTAGTACTTTATCGCGCTCCTCTTCGGTAGTGTAATAATAGGGGTGCTCAGCTAGCAGTACCTCCGCATTTTCGCTTTTGCCGACCGCAAACGAAAACTGCCCCCGTTCATTGACGCTAGACACGAAGTAGTTTTCTTCGTTGCGGGCTTTCAGGTCGGCTAATAACACAGTTAAAGCTTCAGTTGCGCCCTCTTGATTATCAAACTCCTCCAAGCCACGGAGCAAAGTTTCACAATTGCCGTTACAGGCCTCCCAATTGACGGCGTAGTGCCATTTGCCTTCTAGGGCCTCGATTATGTAATTGTACTTATTACCATCAATGTAGCTCACCAGGCGATCGATTTCCGCTAGTGCATCTCCTTCGGCATACGTTTTTGGATGACGGCCTAATTTTTCTTCCTCACTTGCTAGAGCAAAGGAAAAGAAGCATCCATCCGTGGAAGCCTCAAGCTGATAATATTGCCGATCACAGCTAAATGGCAAAAGCTCGTAGAAATGACAGATTGCCGCCGCTTGATCAGCAAGTAGTTGTTCGCCTAATAATCCTGTTTGGCCATCTTGAAAATGGATATTGACTCTAAATTGGCCGTCATAAGCCGCTAGCGTTAAGGTCGGTGAAGACTCAATACAAACCGCCATGACTTTCTCAATTGCCATGTCCCGGCTATCTCGGTCTTGGAAAGCGCCGACTGGTCCAGCTAGCACATCCTGAAGTTCACTAACCAACTGATAGGACAGCTCACTTCCTGCCCCATTTCTAAGGTAATGCTCCGGGTTTTTGCCGGCTTCCAGTGCTTCTAGATAAGCCTGATAGGCGGATTCGCGCCTAGCATAGCGCAGCTCGCTGATCAGAAGTGGTTCTGGGCTTTGATCATCAAAAATGACAAACTGGTATACCTGATCGACCTGTTCGCTACCAAAGAAGAGATTATCTCGCTCGATCAGCTGAACCATTCTTTCTTGCGCCGAAGTGGCATCAGCTTCACTCATAAAGTCAGTGATAGACTTTGCCAGCAGATGTTCTTCGGCATCCAACAGCTCTACCCAATAGCTCCGAAAACCTTCTTCGTGACCGATCCTCCAGTGGAGTGAGTCACTTTGCCTAAACAATTCATTAAAGCCTTTTTGTGCCTTGCTACGATCAGCATAAATAGCCGTACTTCGTAACAAAGAGGCCCCAAATTCATCCTGCATTTCGAATCTAAATCCGAATTCATCCTGGACTATTGGCCCGTCGGTCAGTTTCTGCTGCTGTAGAACAGCTTTGCATACGGCAAGCGCATGAGCAAATTCTGTTTCCGATTGATAGTCTCTTGATTGCGCAATGGTTCGCTGTAGCTCATCTTGTAAGATAAAACGAAACAGTCCGCTGTCACTTTCTGGCTTAATGCGGTCTTCTTCTACCCAACCCAAGACGTAATACCAGGCATGAATACTTTGCTCTTCCGACTTAAATCGGTGGGTACTCTCCAATAGCCATTCTCCGTCGGCATCATTTAGTTGCCACGAATAAAGGGTGGGTAGCTGCTGAATCTCATAATTGAGCGACTTGCTTGTGATATAGGCATGTACCTCATCACGCGCAGCATCTCTTTCCCAACTGGCATTGTAGTAAGTCGGATGGACCGCCCAGTCTCCAAGTTTAAAGGAATAGCGTTCGGCAAATTCATCGTCAACCGGCTCGTATTTATTCAGGTCTCTGGCCTCCGCAAGGAAGGCATGCCAAGCCAGTTGTGCGTCCTTCTTACTAGTGTAGGCCTCCTGACTTTGGAAGAGAATAGTGGTTCCATCTTCGGCGAAAAGGGTAAAATAGAAACCCTCTTTTGAAGACGAAGTGGTTGTAATAATACCGAATAGGTCTTCGAAGTAAGTAATTAAACAATCGAGTGCCTCATCCCGCTCCTCTGGACTGTGGTAGGTCTGGGGATGAATAGCAAAATCCTTTCCATTTTCATCCAGGTATTTAAAGCTGAATATGCTTTCTTCTGGGCAGTCAACGGCTGTTGGTTTACCTCCAACCAACAGTACATTTTCAATAAAATCCCTCAACCCTTCCTCAGCCTTTGTTTCCGTTGCGAACTGGACACTTTCTAGCAAGGTATTCCCACGATGATCTACGATGCGGAACAGGTATTCCTCTTGGCGTTGATAGACTTGAAAATTATTCAAGTTGCGCCGGCGCCAATCATCCAAGCCCATTAATCCAGAGACTCTTTTCTCCAGACCAGAGACATTCTGGGTATCCCAAAGAGCATTCTCCTCCATGTAGTTAAAGGCCTGACCTCTGCTCCGACTAACGTCTGCATACTGGGATAGGAAACGGGCCTTATCCTCGACAATTTCCTCTAGATCTTTCTTGCCTTCATTAAGCGCAAACATCAACAGTACGTACTCTGAAAAAGACTCTCCAAAGCGGGCCAATAGGTGATTGAGAAAGCGCTCTCGTCGCTGCAAATAGGTTGATCGCTGCTCGGTGATACGGCGTAAATAATCGAGGTAGTCGATCGGATGATAGACAAAATTGAAGGTATAAATTTTCTCTTGTGGCAAGTTGCGATCCTCGTAGCTAGTATCCAGCGTTCCCAGAAAGATGAGCATCTCTCCCACTAGTTCCGCCTCTTTTGCTGAACCGTAGCGTTTCTTGCTCTTGAGGCGTTCAATCTGGCTTCCTCGCTGGTTCCGGAATACGAAGTAGTATTTCTCTTCCTGTTCCTCCTTTTTGACCAGCAATTCCAATTGATCTGCAAAAGCATCAAAGTCGTGCTGCAATTGCTGAATAGCTACATCGCGCTCTACTTGGTTGTCAAACTCAATGGACGACAAGGCCAGTATCTCTCCTTCCTGTTGGCTAGCGTTGGAGCTTTCCTGTTGGAAAAAGCGAATCAACTTCTCCACCTTCGGAATGGAGTCTACTGAATTTTGGTAGTAGCTTCTTTGTAGGGAAATATCCCGCTCGTTTTCTCCATCAACCGACCAGGAAAATAAATCGCGCAAGTGGGCCAACTGGGATAGGTAGTCAGCCAAGAGTTGATCAAAGAAGGTAAGGTATCCCTTCAGCTGTAGGGCTTGAACCTTTCTAATCTCGCCAGAATTTTCGGGCAGTCCACCAGTACCGATACCGTACACTAATGGAAATTCGTGCTGGATGGATACGTAATCGTCCAAGTCCGAACGGTGTTTTCCTTCCGGGATGGCCAGATCCAACTCACCAGACTCCAATTTTGCTTTTGAGAAGTCTGACAGGCGTTGGGTAAACTGTTGTATCGATGCAGCCTTATCAACGGGTAATTGTAGAATCCCCTTGAAGAAATTGAAATTGGAGTGTTGTGGCGCGAATATGGGCCGATGGTTTTTGGTTAATTGCAGCCGCCATTCTGCACCTGTAGTCTGCGGTACTCCATCTACCAGGTTGATCAACACTAAGTCCTTAACCGCTTGTACACCATCCGCATTCATAATGGCTTGATAAAAATCGGAGGCGTACAACTCCTCTGGCAATTCTAAACTTTCCAATTCGTCTTTATCGACAAATCCGTGGCTATCAGTAGTCAGAGGACGACCTAAGAATATTTCTTCCAGGCTCTTCCCCCTTTCAATCATTTCCGAGAGGGTATAATAATTCAGGCGAGGAGAAACTAACTTCTGAAGTTCATTATAAATATTCAGTAGTGTTTCATCAGCGGTTGCATCTACATCTAATTCAATATCCGCGCAGATACTAATCTGCTCATCCTGTAAAGCTCTGATTTCCATGAAATCTTCACAGAGATTACGATGTTGGTGCAGTTTTTCCTTTACTGCATTTAGAATTCTGCCCGTAGAAACAAGACTATCCGCGCAAGCTTGCGAATTAGTCTCATCTGCGGGTCGAATTGGATCAATATCTAAAAGCACCTTATACAGGCCACCAAAACAAAGCTCATTGCTTGGTAGATTCACCATTCTGGTAATCTCATTCCCCTCTTCATCCAACTCCACACATTCTACCTCTTGTCCTTGATCATTCACGGTAGGTGCCGTGTACGTTAGCGCCTTGTCGTTTTCTTTTTCACAGTCAAAATAGACGCGTACTTCTTGTTCAGTAGCAGGAATAAGCCAGGCATTACGTACGCCATCTATGTCGATCAATAACTTACGATAGTCGAGAATCGTCAGCGGGTTATTCCCTAATATTTCGGCGGCAGTGTAAAAATTGTCTTCCTGCCGAGGATCATTCTTAGCCTTAGTAAAGAGGTCCTTTACATCCAGACGTGTACGGTACCCCAGATCAGTTAGCGCATAGATCAAAACTTCGAGAATCGTAATTCCTGGATCATGGGCGTTATGATCAGTCCAAAGATCACCTGATAATTGGGCAATATGATCCAAGCCCTCTGCTCGAAGTCTTTCAAAATCCAGCCATTCAGGAAATCTAGGATCAACCTTTTTTATGGTTAAGGCTTCAGGCATTCCTTATTTTTTCTTTTTCAGTGAATTAACCATGGTGTACAACTCATCGATACGTCCGCGCTGGGTATCAATCTCTTCTTGCTGACATTTAATGACCTGCGTCAGAAAGGCGACTACACCTTCCAAATTATAGGCTTTAACAGTGCCTTCTTTTTGCACGGCCTCGGGTAGACATTCAAAGATGTTCTGAGCATGAAAGCCTATTTGTTCCCCATCTCCGGAACAATTGGTATGATCCTTCCACTCGTACCGTATCGGCTTAAGCTTGGCTAAACGATTGATCACATCGTCAGCCTCTAGATCACCGGTCTGGTTAATTTTACTGCCATCCGTTTCCAGATAAAGCCCCATGGCCTTGCCTTTACCATTGACGTCTAACTGATAGTTTTCTGGCGCTTCCGTGGTTTGAATACCCAATCTTCCTTCCGGATGAATGAATACAATGCCATCCCCTTGATTGATATTGACTTCATTGTCGAACTTGCCGGTCTTACCACCTTTTTTGAAGACATAACCACCTGCGGTATCCGTAGAAAAGGTGGCAAAATCATCGTCTACACCTACCGCCAAGTAGGTATTTGGTTGCTTAGGGTTAGGGCGTTCATTGATTAAAGAAGCCACTGGATTATCGTTATCCAGGTGCACCTTAAAAGTGCCTGACTCATTATCGGTGATGTGCAAATGAGACTCCGGTGATTCGGTACCAATACCTACATTACCAGAGCTGTGAATGGTCATTAATGTTTCGCTCGAAGCGGGGCTGGATTCACTTAGTATTTCCTCACAGCTACTGCCTTTCTTGAACTGAAAGCCTCCTTTTGCATCGGTGATAAACATGCTTGCATCCGTATTTACGGCGGCAAGTAGGTATTCACCTTCGTTTGCAGACTCCAAATTGACTAATAGCAATTCTGGCTCAGCGTGTCCCGAAGGGTTAACGATCAAAGCGCCACGATTTTCCTCTCGTACTTCTAAGTTACCTTGGGCTTTTTCCGTTCCGATACCTGCTTTTATGCGATTAGCATCATCTGGATCTACTGCTAGCGCTAATAGCGGATAAGGGTTTACTGTCTTGTCTGCAGTTAGGTCTCTCGTTGCAACGCCTCCTGACTCTTCTGGTAATTGAAAGAAGACATAGCCCAGTGTATCCGTTCGCAATTCAGCCCGCGCCCCTCCTAGTCTGATCGATGCCTGCTGTTCTTCAGCATCCGCACCTTCCTCACCAACTATCTTGACCAGCGTAATCTCTGGACAGCCATTTACATTGGGTTCAAGTAAAAGGTGACCACTTTGCTCATCCGTTACATCAAGCTTAGCATTTGGGTTCCGAGTACCAATTCCTACGCGCCCTTGAACGCGAGCTACTCCGATCACGAGGCCATCAGGATCTTCTATAATTTCGAAATCATCATCAGTAGTCTCTAATTGCATCAAGCACCACTGGCAGTGCTGATTTGGAGGGGTACTAGAGCAGAGCTCTCCCGAGGTAGCATCACCACTTTGAGGTTCATCACATTCTACATCATCACCTTCATCGGGTTCCGTTGATGTATCCTCGTTCTCACAACTAGGATCAATGGTTAAGTCCAGGATGTATATTGACTTATCATAAATGACCACCGAATTGTGTGGATAGGAAACGCCAGCTTGCCATCTGCCAAAAAAACGATCATCTTTTTTATTTACCGCAGAATCTATCAGGTCGCAAAAGTCTTGCTCGCTTGGAATAGCGCCCTGAATAAATTGGGATTTGAGGCTTAATCTGCTTTTGATTGACATATGTACGATATTTATAATCCAGAGGATTTTTATTCAAATTTTATCACGATTCGATCTTGGCAAAGCCAACACCTCGCATACTCGCAAGCCTTGGATTGCCAGGCTCAGAGGCCTTATCGAATTCTGTGATGGTATGTTCAGCGGCTGCTACTAAAATGGAACGAGCAGTCTCTGCTATAATTGGATCCACTTCTTCTTCACCTTCCTTCTGCATAGTGAAATTGACGACGAAGTCTACGTAGTCCAGATCTTCTACAAACTTGAGAATAGCGGACTTGAAAATTCGCCCTCCAAAAGAGATCTTCTGCAGACCTTCTCCGAAGGCCCAAGGCGCCAAAAATTGGCGGATATCTTTCTTCAATTGTGCTATGTAGAAATCCACACTTTTACCCGGTGTGAAGCTGACTTCGGTGCTAATGGAGATACGCTCGTAAATGGGATTCAAAACCCGTAGCTTGACAAACGGAGACATTTTATCCTTTAGGAAAGTCTCAATTCTAGTCAGCAAGCTCAAGGAGGCTTTGGGCTCAAAAGGATCGACCACTTTATAATTGCGTAAATCAGGGATAACCACAACGGTTACAAAACCAGGTGCTAGTTCGATATCCTGCTTATTTTTCCCTCGCTGTCCTAAGGTGTGTGTAATACATTTCACCTTAAACACTTCCGGAAACGCTTCTAGGATCAATCGCTCATAATCGTAGAGGGTGATAGCCCGTCCTTTATGGCGCAGATGCTCACTAATTCGAGTGTAAAAAGTAGTAGGTAACTCTTCTCTTTTCCCGCCGAACCCTTCGAACGGTTGGAGGATACTATCAATAGCGGCATTCTTTTCTACAAACTTGCCAATACTCTCCGCGGGTAATGGATTAGATAGGCGATCCGTGGCGTTGGCTGCTGAATGCTGAAAAACAACTCGGCCACCTTGTGCATGAATGGAGATGATTTCTCCTACTGCTTTCGTATTGAAGATGGCTGAGGCCTTTAGCCAATTTAAATGATTGGGCAAAATCGTCGTCCCTGTGCTGGAAATATCAGGAGGGAGCGCAAATTCAACAATACCGGGGCGTATCAGTCCCTCAGTTTCATCAGCCAGAATGTGAAAATCTTTTTTTAGTAACTTCCACTGGTTCCCCTTCAGGTAATGCCAGCAGATTCGCGCTTTATCTATATCCGGATCCGCAGTTGAATCCGCGATCTGAATGAATAAATTCAGGTTGTTTCCTGGATCCAAATCTTGTAAACCAATAAAGAGCGTTCCTTCTTCAACTACCTTTGGCAAAAGCGGCTGACTCTCTTCCAAGACATCCGCCTCCCCATTGTGTAAATGGAGGTAAGTAGCCTCGTCCGGATACAAGTGGATAAGTTTAGTATCCTTGAGCGTGGCGGATGCTTTGTAATCTAGAGAGATGCTTTCTATCTCAGGTGTGTAGGGAGGATTGAGAAGTCCGATATTATTGATATTCTGATTACTCGCTAGTCCTCCGATTTCATTCCTAGCAGTTACGCCCTTACCGATTGCATTTGAAAGTAAATCGGATGTTTCGACAATATTCTGTTGAAGTTGACTCACATTAATAGGATCCTGATTCGCTTTCGAGTCAATGTCGTCTAATCCTTCTTTATCAGCATCTGTATCTCCGTCCCTTACTTTAGCATCAGCAGTATTAGCATCATCTGCGGCCATAACTGCTTCATCAAATTCACTTCTCGGAATGAGCCAAACATCTCTGGTGTCCGCTTCAATAACAGGTAAAGCATTAGCATTGTCACTTAGTCTTGCTCCAGCAATTAAAAGTTGAGTAGCTAGTAGATTTGGATACTCCAGATGCTGAAAATCTTGCCCAGTTAACCTAAGGCGGATAAATCCACACTGCGGAATTTCTTCGAAATCTTCCAGAAGATCAGGGAAGTTAGTGCAGGATAAATCTTGATTAGGATCACCAAAGTCTGAGTTGATGAACTTCCACACTTTTGCGGGCGTATCCCCGGTGCAAATATCTGGGTGATCGCCACGCCCAGCGTCGTCGAGAAATAGATATCTGGAGTCAAGGACGTTGTCTGGAAGCCAAGCAGAATCCAATAAATAATCAGCTTGTATCCGGAAGCTATTCTCTTGAATATTTGCGGGGTAAGCCTCGTAGTAAGTGTCAAAAGGTTCGGGCTTACCCTTCCACTCCACATTGAAATTGAGCGCAGTCCAGTTTTTGCAAAAAGCTTCTTCGCTACCGATCTTAAAATTGGAACTATCCTTTACGGGGTTGGGGCCAAAGGGTTGAAAAGGTTTGCTTACATCGATCAAGCCACTTTCGTCTTGTACTAGTAAATTCCGAACGCCACAGACCTTAACATCGATATTAACTTGTTCCATCTTGAGGCAACGCAATTTTTGATAAAGCGAAAAATCCGTATCCTCAATTTTTGCCTTTTCGTGATCTAAAATTAAGGCCATCATCGGATCCTCGTGACCATAATCAACCTCAAAAAACTCAGTACCGGGAAAAAAAATGGCCGGAGCGGCAGGAGAAAGAACCACCGTAATAATTAGCTCCTCATTGTCTGCTCCTCCTCTACTAAGCGTAACGGTGCCATCTTCTCCTAGCTCAAACCACCCTTCCTCGCCAGAAAACTGGGCCTTGAATACACCTTGATTCGTTTGTAACTCCTCGGGGACAGAGGTAGAACAAGTAACCGTAAAGGTGATCGTGCGCTCTCCTTCTCGTAGCCAAAGTACTTTTGAGGCGATAACTAACCCCAAGCGAGCGAAGGGATACAATTGATAATCTTCCGACTCTGGATCTGGCTTGAACTTACTTTCATCATTACCAAGTGTAGACCAGCTGGAAACTACTTTAGGTGGAAACTGTTCCTTCACCCCATCAGCCATATTTGCGGCTGGGGCATAGAAGACATTCTTAATGGTTGGAGTAGTATCATCAGGCGATAACCTTTCCTGATCGAGATACAGTGTTTTCAGACTTTGTACGGACGCTTTATTGACAATGATCTCATCCTCAAGTTCGAAGACAATATCGGCACCGCTTTCATCCGTTCCTGCCTTCAGCAAAGTCCCCTTCGCAAGCCGATGCTCTTTTAATTGCTCCGCCAGGGTAAAGACCAGATGCACATGATCAGGAACCGCTGGTTTAGTCTTGAGTTGCAGCACATTTTTGTAGAAGAACTCCAGGTGCTCATTCGTCATCCGATTCAGGTCTCCCTGAGCTTGCTTGAACAAGCGAAGAAAAGCGAAGAGTAGGCCCAGGTGTGGGCTGTGGTCCGAACGCCCATCAATACTTTTTTCTACGGTATCTTCTCTCGCTGCTATTTCAATAATGGCCACTAGACCTTTGTAAAATACCAGGAACAGCTCTTCGATAGCGTTTAGCGCAAAGTCAATCTTATCTTGGTCACTACCCTTTTTATCCAGCAGGGTACGGTCGATCGCGTAGCGATCCATTAGATTTTCTCCTCCCACGCCCCAAATCGAGTTTAGTGCATCAAGGTCAAAATCCAACGATAGATTCCACTGGCGTGCCGCGTTGGTATAGCCCAGTAGCTTCTTTAAGCTAAATGATAAGTTAGTTTTGATCAAATTATTGATGGCCCGCAGGACACCAGATGTATCTCCTTCCAATCCTTCCCGCCAGTTGCTAAGGATTTCGACAATGCTGTAGATTAAATCGAAAAGGTTCTCCAAATCACTGAAGTTACCCGTGCTGGTAATCAATGATTTGAGTGCTTCAAACTGACTCAGGAGCTGGGCAGCATCGTATTGGGCAATCTGGGCAATTTGGAAGGGAATACTCTTATCGAAAAATGCCGTCCAATCATCGGCACTTTGATCTGAACTACCTTGGTAATAATTAACCTGGCGGGCATACTCGTAAATGAAATTGAGTAATGCCTCCGTATTTCTTTCGTCGACCTGAATCGAATCCGGAGACAGGGCTGCTAATTGCCTTTCCGATTGACTTACGCCATCCCGAACCAACTCATGCTTTATGTCCGAAAAAAAAAACATTCGTAAGGCTTGTTTTAAAAATTACTGAATCGGTACACCCTCCTTGATGTAGAAGTCGTACACAAAATTGAAGCGGGAATTGGTCTCCCGAATGAAGTAATCCACCGAGATAATCAGCTTTCCACTAATGGCATCAAATGAATCTCCTTCGGTGATAGTTACTTGCTCTACCCTGATCCTCGGTTCGTAATAGAGGATTGCCGTTTCCACTACATCCCGTAAGTAGCCTAGCAGGGAAGCATTCATAGCTTCAAACTGGAAATCAGACATATTGCAGCCAAAATCAGGCTGCATCACTCGCTCTCCGAGACTGGTAGACAGTAAGATATTGAGGCTCTGATCAATATCGGCCTCCGCCTCTACCATAGCCACCTCCTTATTTTGGAGATCAAATGTTGGTGGAAACGCCCACCCTCTACCTAAGAAAGATTTCTCGCTCATTTTACTTTGTTCTAACCTCCAATGATCACGGTAGGAGCCCCTACTACTATTTTGCCACCATGTGCAGTGGGATCGCCCATACGGGCTGCTTTCTTGCCTCCAATCTTCACAGTCTTGGAGCCATCCTGAATGCTATCAGGTGGACCAACGCAAACACATTTATCTCCGACCACCGCTGCGGGCAGTCCCATAATCAATACGGTGGGAACCCCCGGTCCAATGATAGGTCCGCCCACATGGGGTACGGGGCCTGGCTCAACTTTTGGACAGACATGCATATCGGTTATTCTTGCTGCTGGTGGCATGTTTTATTTCTTTAGTTCAGTGTAATTGGCTTCCCTTTGATCGCCATTTTACCCGCAGCAGAAAGCTTCGCACTTGCTGCTCCAATTAGTTTTAAAGCAACCGCCTTCAGATCAATCTTCAAGGCTTGCAGCTTGATCCCAACGGTGGCTTTTCCTTCGATGCTACCTTTAGCATCAATTACGACATCCTTCAGGGTCTTGATTTGAATGCCTTGCTGGTTCATTGTGATGCTGTTCATGTTCTGATCTTTCAACTCGATCATTTTATCCGCATCACTAATGGTCACGCTATTACCTCCAGGTGTCTCAATCGTTATCACTTTTCCACCATCGTCGAAGGTTAACTTCATTTTGCTTCTGGAAGTATATCCTTTCAAATCATTGGCACTTTCCGCTGGGATGGGTGCCTTGTTCTTGCCACTGTGCACCATTCCAATGATTACGGCATCTCTTGGATCGCCGTTGATAAAGCCAACGATAACTTCATCATCGACCTCTGGCCGGTAGACCCATCCGCGGTCACTTCCCGCGTCTAGGCTCGTTAGTCGGGCCCATACCCCCTTGGCATCAGCATCGATAATGGGGCACTTGACCTGGATTCGTTCTTGTCCTTCTGGGTCACCGTCGATTTTTACCACTACGCCGGTCATAAGGCCGTAAACAGCTGACATAAGGCCAGCGGATGGGGCATCCAGGACATCGGCCCTCTTATAGAACCACCTTGGATCCGCGCCGAATTGGACATGGGTATAGAGATTCCCTTTGACCAATTCCAGCACTACAGCGGTAACGTAGGCGACACCATTAAATCGATCACCCACCCCGCCCAATTCTACTGTATCTCCCAACTTTAGCTTACTCAGTCCTTTAAACTTTGCGGAACCTCGAATTTTTGCTAACCGGCTTTTCAGCAGCTCGGCGTCCGCCCAGGATTGTAATTCATCCTCGGGCATAAAACCACTGTGCTGTAATTCGTAGGTAGATAAGCCTAGTACATCCGCTAACTTATCTCCTCCTAGGTTGCCGTGATCCTTAAAAGGGGTAGACGAGGCACTGGACTCAAATAATTTCTGACTTCCGTAATCCCAGGCTTTCGCCGTGACACTTTTCCACTGATAGCGCGCATCCAATTCGGCGTCGAACTCAATGAGTGTTCCACCGTAAGTCAAGTTAAGTACCGGTTTCTGACCAGCGTCCGGAGCAATGATATCGACCTTACCGTCATTGGTTAAGGCAACCAAGCCATTAGCCTCCGCACGGGAAAGGACAAAATCCCAATCGGTCATGTAGTGTTGGACGATTTCGGTATGTGTCACCTTGGTAGCATCCACCTTTCCTTTTACTCCGTTGGCACTTAGAATCTCTCCAATTACATCGCTATCCTTACTATCGGTGAAGTATCCATTTTTTCGACCGACTGTCATTTTTACGGCCTGATCTTTGCAGACAATGGACAACTGACTATTGCCGTTTTCCTGCACCTTAATACTGTGCTTCACCACTAAACCCTTGAAAACAGGGTCGTCATCCGCATCAAAGCCAGCCTTAATCTCAATCTCCTTCCCAGGTTCAAACTCGGCCATATTGCTGAAGCTGAATTCGCCCTCCGAAGCTTCCCCGTCGCGAATCAAAAGCTTGGCGGTAGCAATACGATTGATTTCTCGATTGACAGTAATCGCTTGGAATTGAAATTTAGCATCCACCTCCTTTCCGTCGGAAAGCACCTTAAACGTGGGCGTGTCCGACTTCGATTCATTCGGTATGACTTGTTCGTTATTCACGCAGAAGTTGTGGTTTTTTCAAGTGGAGGAAAAACGATTTCAGATCCCGGTGGAAGTTGTCGAAAGCTAGTCATGCCGTTAGCTCTGGCTACCTGCATGTAGTATTTCGTAGTTCCATAAATTCGATGTGCCATTAGAGGTAGTGTATCCCCCTCTTTTACATGTCGTAAGTGAGTCAAGTCAGGTGATTGCTTATCTTCCCTTTTGACCCTCTTTTCTTGTTCGATATAATTGAGGAAACTGGCGCTGAGTTTAGCCCGCAGCGGTTCCCCGTTCGGATGAAACAGTGTATAATTGATATCCAAACTGGTAAGGATACAGTCAAAAACGAGATGTTCCCCCCAGATCAGTTTTAAGAACTTGGGTTTGTGAATATCTCCTTTCATTAAATAGACCGTATTCATGAAGTCTTTGACTTGCTTGGATACCGGCTTATCGATGAGTTTCTTAGAGTACCCCTCTATCGTTTTGGTGCCATCTAAGAAAAACTCAATCTTCAATTCCTCGGGAGCAGTAGACTTGAACTTGGGATCAGTTCCTTGGCTACCTTGCCCCTTTTCCTTATCGTATTCTACTTTGTACGTCTGAGAAAAATTCTCGGGATTTACAGGAATTTCAAACTCCGGATACTCCCCATCCTTATCCGTCAGTCTCTTGTTGGTAAAGGATCGAATCAGCAGCTTTGATAATTGACCATCTTTCATCGCTCCAGTTTTTCGTTCAGAATCTCCAGTACTTTTTCTACGCAGACCTTCACGATGGCTTCCGTCTGCCCGCTGCCTTCTCCGCCACCTCCGCTTCCGCCACTATCCTGAGGTTCACCATTACCGATGGTGGCTTTAATTACCAGCTCTTTGATTTCAATTGCCATAAGAACTAAACTTTGAATTCAAATCGATTGTAATTCAGGCTAATGGTTTCGACGAACACCTCCCCCTTGTCGGCTTTTAAATCGGAGAACTTCCAACTCTTTGGCCAGGCGTGAATGATTTTCCAGTACATCAAGGGTTCGTGCTTCTCGTTGAGCAATACAACCTGCAGATTGATGGGCTTTACGTCGAAATTCTGCACTGCCTCTAAGATCCAATCCGCTACTGCCGAACTACCCGCTGGAATTACCCCACGGTTCAAAACCAGATCGGGGTACTTGGTCCGGCCAGGAACAACATGCTCAAATCGATTTTCGCCGCCTTCCTTAATGGTCTCCGTTTCAAATTGGACATTAAGGCCAGTGACCGATTGGAATTTGACATCATGCTCTTGGCCCTTTAAGTCAAGGAAATCTACCCGAAAGTGAAAACTTACCGGTGGATAATAATCAGCCATATAGCGAATATTGGAGGTTAGTCATTCTGTACTGTCAAACCTTCATGGACCAACTCCATAGATTCGATAGCTACCTCGTTGCCATCGGCCTTCAAATCCGTTGTCTGGATCTTCGTAGGCCAGGCATTTTTAACCTTCCATACGATAATGGGCTCGTGACTTTCATTGAGTAAGCTAATGGTGAGGTCACGTCGATAAAGTGAACCTGTGGAGTTCCCCTCTTGGAACATCCGTGTCTCTTTCCACCAATCGTAGTACTCATTATCGGATTGGAACGTTCCACGCTTCATGGTGATATTGGAATACTTGGTTAGTCCCGGTTGCTTGGTCTTGTTGTATTCCGGACTGGCACCATGGCGGTATTCGATCACTTCCGTTTCAACGTCAAGCCCACTCACTTCGGTAAATCCGATCTTGGTTCCTCCCCACTCTACTTGAAAATGAAACTTTGGTAATGGATAATCGGAAGCCATATTTTCTTCGTTTTATAGTTTTTAAATGAAATGATGGTTGGGAATTAGCAGACTTTTGCTGCTTGAGCGGCCTCCAGGGCAGCACAAATGGCATCAAATTGTGCTCTTGCTAATTCTTTGCAATTACTATAGTAATCCCGAACACATTCCTTTTCGTCGACTAGAATACAGGCATTATCAAACTTGGTCTGTAGTTCAGTCTGATACTCACTCACGCAGTTATCATCCTTAGTAATTACGCAAGGTTTTTCCTCGATGCTGCAGTTTGGATCTTGCTGAGTGGAGTCACAGCCACCAATTGGCTCACCCGTATTGGGTGTACTGCCATCGTCCACCATCGGACCACAACGTGTGGCGGTCTTCAGTAGCTCGATATCCTGATCAAGTACGAATAACAACCCATAGTTTTCATCTTGATCGTTACAAATGCAGCGTAATAATTCATTATTGGCTCTTACAATCTCCAGAACTGGATAGATCGCATCTAGGACAGCGGTAAAAGCTTCGTCGATTTTTGCCTTTAAGTCATTGAGGCACTTTAAGATTGAAGTATCCGGAGTTAGATCGGGATCGGTTAAACAAGCAATCCGATCCATCAGATGCCTGAGCAATGATCTCAATTCCTCTAGTTTAGCAGATGCCATCTTCACATCATTCACGTAGTGATACAGCCCATCTCGTAAACACTTGATGTTCACACATACCTTCATCGCTTGCGCCTTCATGATCTCCAAATCACGGTTGACATGACTCGCTTTCTCGTGAGTTTCAGTAATGTTCTCTAGGTAGTTTTCTAGAAGATCTTTACGTGATTTGGCCTGTTCGTACTCACCTATTGCTTTAGAGTAACCGGCGTTGGCTTCATCTAATTTTAGTTGTGCCTCCTTCTTTTCTTCAGTAAGATTATCGATATACGTTTGAGCTCGGCTGATCACTCCCTCTTCGGGTGGAGCCGTCGCACTATTTCCTTGGCTTGCCATTAAATTTGCATTTTCAGATTAAAGAAATAATTAACCGTCAAGTGTCGCTGGCCTTAACAGGTTTCCCCTACGAAGGTCTTTTTGACTTTCTCACAGATATCCTCAATACTGGTTAACCCACTTACATCTATAGCTTCTACATTTTTAGCATATGCCTCTGTTTCCACAATGGCAGCTTTAAGTAATAAGGCTTTATACTTTTCGGCTTCGGTCATTGTCTCTTCTTGTTGAGCTGTGGTAAGTTCGGCCATACTAGTTGCCATTTGTTCGGTAGCAAAAGTGATATTACCTGTTACATCGGTATTGAACAGATTAGTATTCGTTTCCAGGTTAGTACCCGGCTCCACAAGGCTCTCCACGTTCTTAAAAGCGTTGATACCCGCTACTTTAACTCCTGTTTCAAAGGCGGTATCTGCTTTTTCGCAGGCACTTTCGGCACATTCAATAATTTCGGTTATCGCATCCATAAATGCTAGATCATCATTGACTGCAGTTATGCCATTAACCAAACTTCTCTTTTGCTGAGAATTGCAAGAGTCCTTTAATGCCTCGTTGAGTTTACCAGCCAGCTCGTTTACTTCAGTCACCAATTTTTTCATCGCTCGCACCTGATCTTGACCCGCTACGATCTTTTCACCAACAAGTGTGCTTTGATCATTGTATACGGTTAGATTGGCTTTAATCTGAGCAATATCCTGAGTTAGCTGTGTCGATATGCACAGGCTGATATTGGTATACTCATTGTAGGCATTACTAGCTTCCTGGTAAGCGCAGTGTTTGTATCCACTGATTACCTTCTTACTATCGTATTCTGTGCATTTAACAGTGGCTAAACTGCTGGCGCTTTTTACATAATCCGCTAAACTTTTGGAGTAATCAACTAATTTATCGTTGGTCTGATCCGCAGAAAATTCAGGTGCAGGAGTACCATTGTCAGGAACATCTTGTTCCGGAGTGGTGGGATTTTCGTCTGCCATTTTATTGGTATTTAGTCAGCCTAATTATTGAAAATTAAGCCTCTTGCATTTTGTGAGAGAATTGGAGAATGATGAACTCGGCAGGGCGTACAACAGCCATCCCGATTTCCACGATCATTCGTCCTTCCAGGATATCCAAAGCAGTCATCGTCTCATTCAGACCTACTTTGACGAAGAAGGCAGATTCAGGGGTAGGACCTGCTAAAGCACCCGCTCGCCATTGCAAAACCAGGAAGTTTTCAATCATTGACTTCACCTTGATCCAAGTGTTGGCATCATTAGGCTCGAAGACGAACTGGGCCGTTGCCTTTTTGGTAGATTCTTCCACCATATTGAAGAAGCGGCGTACAGACACGTAGCGCCACTCATTATCATTTCCCGCTAGGGTACGTGCGCCCCATACCAGTATTCCTTTGCCACTGAAGAAGCGAATTGCATTGACCGATTTGCCGGAGTTGACATCGACATTCAAGCTCTCCTGCAACTCATTCGTTATCTGATAAGTCGTCTTATCAATGGATACGACATTTTCGTTAGCCGGTGCCTTCCAGACCCCTCGCGTTTCGTCCACTCTAGCATACACGCCGGCTACTGCGCTACTTGGCGCCAGGAAAATGGATAATGCCTGCAAAGCCGTAACTGCCTTGCTCTTATCAGCGCCATTTAATCCGCTTAAGCCCTGCCCATTAAATTCCCCGGTGCCCGCTTGGCTGTTGACATTATGCTCGATTACAATGGTTGATTCATCGTATTCGTAGTTGAAAACCGAACATACATTCGGTGCATAAGCTGCTCCATATTTCACAAAACCGATTTCGGATCGAACGCCATCACGAAATACGCCTACTGCATCAAGTACGTCTCCGTCTATATCTTGCGTCTTCAGTTCGTCCTGCAAATCCATAATGGCGAAGCGATCTTGCAGATCTACACATTGCTGTAAGGCAGCATTGTACAGTGCGAACTGCTCACTTTGATTCATACCTTGCGCTTCGGGAACGACGATCAAGGTCGGCTCATCCTCTTTTCTCAGTGCATCTAGGCCTTGCGTCAGGGGGCCTCCCGGAATTTCCTGGCGGAAGTTCTCTAGAAATAAACCACAAGAAATGATGTAACAAGGACCACCGCCATTGGCGAAGTACAACTGCAAGTTGTAGTACATGGTGTGTAAGGATGGACCATTATCACCCTGTTCATTAAATTTAGCCGTGTAGACTTCATCGGTAATATTGCCATCAAGATCAGTCTCCTGATCAATGGTGACTACCAAGGATTGTTCTGGCTGCGCTTTTCCAAAGAACTTCTCGTACTCCAATAAGGAAGAGATTCGTAGGGGCTGGAAGAAAATGTCTTCACCATCTTTGCGAGCCTTCTGGGTAAAGCCAATAAACGCAGGGATCGCTGTCTCCACCGCGGCGATTGAGGGTGGGAACTTACTGATCTCCTGAATATAAACTCCAGGAGTTTTTAAATTTAGCGTACTTGCCATGGTCTGTATTTTACGTTACACTTTGATATAGATATTTGAGAAAAATCTCTCGACATTACTGACCTCTTCTACCACAATCCGCTCTCCGGCAGGATTGGGTACAGGTACTTGATTTCCGCCAATCGGAATTTCTATCGGTGCGGCGACCTTCAAGAAAGGCCTTGGTGTCGTTTCGGTATGGATAATTGTTGGAGGATCAAAATTGGAATCCAGGTACCTCCAATTGGTCATTCTACTCTTGAAGTAGATGTGAAATTGTTTTTCCTGCGGAACAGAATCATCGTCCAAAAACCGGAAGTTGGAATCCATCAGGCTGGCAGCAATATCCGTTCCAGGAATGTGGTGGATACTGATGACCCCTAAAAAACCAGGGTATGGACGGGTATCCAATTTGAAGAAAGGCCGTGCCTGCCAGAGATCCGGAGCCACACTATAGTAGCCATCAGGTAGATTGTTTAAGGGCATGAAGTGGGAAAACGAAGATTGACTACCAGCCGGATAGTCAAACTGCTCGAAGGGTATTGGTGGATCACCTTCCGCTACCGGAATAGCCTGGAAACCCAATTCGACCGTCTCATTGTAGCGATTCTGGATATTGAAAGTACCAGAAGTACCCGGAGGAACCACTTGATTCTCGTCCTCAAAGCGATAACTCACACCAGGAAACTCGATATAATCCTGGCTGCCAACAACTTGCCCATCAAATCCCTGCGCCCAATTGGTTTGTCCTGCTCCGGTGGGTGGATTTTGGATTGGGAGGTCAATGAGTTCGTAAATCGCATTGTTTTCCCGCACCACATCCCCTATGGTATAGGTATTTCCCGCGTCGTAGGGCTGAAGAGCTTGGGAAAGAAACAGCGTAGAATTAGCCGTACTGCCGGTAATATTGCTTAGATAGACACCATCATCTGGCTGCTTACGCACCGGCAGATTGGTATAGTTTTGGAATAAAGAATCCTTATACTTTAACACAAAATCCAACTGCATCCGCTCTTCTACTTTAATGAAGGTAGGAGCTGGTGCTAGTGTTGGATCTACCGAAGCATGAACTGAACCTCCGAAATTTCTTGCCTTAAAAACCCATCTGTATTTCTGAAGTATCCGCTGACAGTTCTCGGTCGGGACAATCTCTAGAAATTGATCCGCACGGTAATACTTACCAATGGTTGTAGGAATTCCATCATTTAATAACCATCGCTGATGCCAGCAACGTATCTCAAACAGGGTTCTATATGTGCTTGGAACTGGCATCTTAGGTGGCTCTATTATTGGTGACAACTTCAGAAATAGTACCAGTATCCTGAATGAGATTATCCGCCATAACCCGAAGCATCCGCACCTTGTACATGAGGAAAGGAATTTGCTTTCCTCCCAATGAGCCCCACAAGTGATTGAGTTGCTCAAAGGTCATCGTATAGAGATCTACGTTCAATCGTAGGCTGGCAATTTCAGGCGTATTTAAATCCGGAAAATTGGCCGCGAAAGAGGGCGAATTAAATGGCGTGAAGTGATTCTGTCCCTGAAAGAACTCTAAGGTGGTAGAGATCAATTCTAATGAGTCACCATAGCGCGTTGGGAAGTTTGCAGAAACTAGAATGTATAAGTTTAGTACGATTGGAGGGTTTTCGTAGCGTACGCTCCCATTTGTTATGCGATGATGTGGTACATTCTTGAGCGTGCTTTCCTCTTCTATATTGACTAATGTTATTATTGCCTTATTGAGAAGATCAACGTTGTTGCCCTCGCTTTCAATCATCGCCACATTACCCAGCACTACCGTACCAGCGGGTTGTTGCAACTGCCGTTGGACATATTGGTCCAATTCGGTCTGAATAAGCGTTAAAGCGGTGTGAATGATTTCCAAGGCTCAGGTGTTAATTAGGGTTTTAATGAATTATTGGGTTGCTATAATTTTTGGAAGACTTTGAAAAAATCACCTTCTTCCAAGAGGTTTTGGACTACTTCTTCAATTGTTGAGGGATCACACTTTTCTACAAGTACCATTCGATCGACCCAGAAGTATTTACCACTCAAGTAATCACCGGACAATCGGTTCCTCTCTATGCTAAGACTTACATTTTTGTAAGGCAGAAAAGAAGCCACGTGTAAATCACCATTTTGCAATTCGACGATAACATCTGTAGTGTCTGCTTCGTAATCCTTTACCTCCTCCTCTCCTTTCTCAATTGATGAATGAATTATTTGAATAAATGTCTCTCCAGAGCTTGACATCGAATTTAATTCTAGCGATTAAGGGTTTTTCGATCTATACTATTGAGCAGCTCTAATATTTTGTAATATTGTTTCAAATGCAAAGTCTATCTGATCAACGGCAAATCCGATCCGAATTCCGGTAAGTTCACGGAATAAGCGGTCAGGTAAGGGTTCATGACCAGTGAGGAGATTAGCAGGAGATATAAATGACAAAAGGAAGGCGTGCTACAATTGAATCTCTACACTAAAACCTACGCAAGGAAATGGCTCACAAGACAGCATTGAGCATTCCATATAGGATAAGGCACTCTCCTACTGACGATAGCAATTAAAGAGCGCTAAACAGGCAAAGAAAACTAAAAGAGGAGGTCTCTTAAAGGTGGGTGATTGATGCTAGAAATTCGGCCCGTCTTCGGCGAGAAACCGGAACTCGACTTTCATCAGTCATTAGGATGCTACCCTCACGCCGGTACTTCTTCATTTGATGTAAATTAATCAAATGCGACTTATGAGGTGAGAAGAAGCCATAAGGTTCTAGCAACTTGCGAAACTCTCCTAGATTATAAGAGCTAACCAATTTTTGCTGGTTACAGGTATAGAGGATGGTGCATTTTTGCATACCCTCACAACGAACTATTTCATCCACTTGGATAAAATCGAGGCCTTCCATAGTGGGAATACCGATCTTATCCTGACGATGGAGTTGTTTATTTACTTTCGAAAGTAGTCCCTTCTGATTGTTCACCAAATGCTTATTCCTAATATTTTTCTCCGCAGCATTTACGGCGGTCAGGAGTTCTTTCTGAGTGATTGGTTGAAGTACAAAACCAGCTGCAGCATGCTTTAGCGCTTCATAGGCTAAATCTCTATTATCAGACACCAAAATGTATTCTATATCATTATTGGAGAGCTGTTCCAACAAGGTATAGTATTGTAGGCAAGGCTGTTTGACATGGATAAAAACTAGATCAGCAGCGTGCTGGTGGGTAGCCTTCGGAATACAATCGTAGGTCTTTACCTTATGGCAGATCTGGATTTGTGGGCAGTATTGTTGTAGGGCGTGTTCAAGATGAATGTTTTGTTCTCTTGCCTCAAGCAACAAAGCATTAATCATAGTGTTTATTTCTTTACTTTTCGGAATAGGGTTTACGAATTACTCGTTAGGTGCAGGTGCATTCTATTTAGTTCGCTCTTAAAAGTAAATCTAATCGCAGAACAAGGTTTTCAGATGGTAGTTCTTGCATACACTATTAGGCAAGATCATACACACTGATAACAAATGACTTACAAACTATTTATGTCCATGAATGAAATCATACAGACTAAATGTTTGCCTTGTATTTTTAAATTACTGATTTTTTTTCAATCATACTTGCTTTAATTATGATTTCTAAATTCAAAATTAATAGCGCAACCAAATTTTCGTTCCGTATGAGCTAAGATTTGGTCCACCCTCTATATATAAGTATTCCAAAAGCAGTTAATTGTTACCTATTTACTCCAACTTTTTTTCAAATAATCCAGAAATGGTCGTATTGGGAGACTAAATTGTAATCTTAATCAAGCACTGCAAAGCCGATATGGATGTTTCCTGTCTCCTTATCAACGTACAATTCCCTTTCTCTAACGGTACCGTTGCAAGTATTTTGAGAACAAAACAGGGAACCTCCAGCAAGGCGAACATTCGTAGTACGGGAGGCATCGGTTAACTCCCACACATTGCCCAACACATTTACCTCTTTGACAGCTGAAATCGGGAGCCTGTTGTCAGAAATTACATCTCGGTCGTCAGTTTGTATTAAGGTCCAGTATTCATCGTAAGTAGGTAATCTCGTTCCTGCCCAATCACAGTAAGCTAGGGCATCATTATAACTTACCTGTGTAACCGGTAAATCCTTCGAAGCGGGTAGGTTCTTACCATCTGGTTTTCGCCAGTTTGCTTCCTCCACTACCTCAAAATCAAAAACATTAGTCTGTACAATTGACCAACCATATCTTTCTGCATCGGTAAGGTAGCCAGTGCTGTTCACAAAATTCTCAAACTGAGCGACAGAGACGGGTTGTAGTTCTTTCTCAGCATGGCCATTAAACTCACAGGCTAGTAAGCAAAGACCCGCAATCGTAAGTAATATGATCTTAGTCGATTGAGTCATTCTATTGATTTAAATGTGTAGTAGGTTTGAGCGATCCAGAGGTCTTACTAACTAAGAGCGTGCAGGATCAATAATTTAATTCCTTTTGATATTCTACTGCAGCTTTAATTCGCATACCTCTTGCATCAACTATATCCTATTATTTCGTTTTACAAACAATGAACTGATTTAAACTTTTCTAATGGCCTGCACTTCAACCCCTTACAGAACCTCGCTTCAGCGTTTCCCTTCCCGCACTTGCTGCGGGATACCTTCCAGGTATGCACTCGGAAAGCCTCTTCGCCAGAACCCACAATGGCTCAGGCTCATCAACACCACAAAAGTTTAAATCAGTTCAATCATTCGCTGGTACCGTTGTGGTCTTTCGTGTAAAATTACCGAGATATGTGATTTTGTTCTAATGATGTATCGGGATAGACCTTAAAGTCATCAATAAAATCAAGCTTGAAACCGTCCAAGCCCCAATCCTTTGGTGCATTGGCTTATTTGTTGTCCAAATAACTCCTAACTTCTGAATAGCGCGGATCAAATACATAATGGCATTACTCCCCCCCTTCCAACTCGCCAATCTCCTCCTCTATCCACTCCTTACTATTGGTATAACGCCGCTCTTCCAAACTATCCTTCTGCTTCTCCAAAAGCAGCAAGGCCGTTTGAAAATACCGCAGCGCCTCTACTTTACGACCCTGTTGCTTGTAGAAATAAGCCGTGTTGGCATTAATCTGATAGCTATTACCGTCTAGTCGTAAGGCCCATAGGTAACATTCCAGTGCGCGATCGGGCATGCCCAATTCTTCAAACTCATTGGCGTAGTAGTTCAGTTTCCTAGCGGTCATCGGTACCGTCCACCCCAGGCGAGCCTCCTGAGCAGTAAGATAGGCCTCAGCTTGTTCGCGAAGTCTCTTTCCGTCCTGGGTGGCAAACTCTTGCAAGAGGTATTGATCAACGGAGTATTGCCGGGTCATTTCCAGCAGGGCCATATTCCAGGAAGGGATGACTACTGTCCAGTGTGTAGTGGTATTGACTTCAGCAGAACCCCAGGCCAGGCTTTCGTTGGCCGCTAAATTGATCATCGAATCCAGTGCGGCAACTTGCTCGCCAAAAGAATCTTCATAGCTGCCTACGGTTCCGTGCGTACAGAAAAGAAACTTCTTAAAGTTGGGCTCACTGGCCAATACCTTAGCTGTTTCTTTCATAATCTGATTGTCCATATAATACATCGCTGGACTGATGCCAATGTAGGCATCAAATAGATCTCGCTGATCACTAAAAAGCGTACTACTAATGAACGCACCGCCGCGGGAGTGGCCGACAACCGCACGTTTATCATTTACTCGGTACGTGGCCTCGATTAAAGGGAAAACCTCCTCCCGTAAATGTTGCTGTAGTAAATGGGCCTGACCGTTGTTATTTTCGGTGGAAAGCGTGTCTAAATTGGCTGGAATCAATTCCCTACCTCTATTGTCGTGGTGGATGCCTACAATGATCATGGGCAGGACTTGAGAATTGTCTACCAAATACGCCAAATTGCTCTTGGCCATACTCCAATACTGCTCATAGTGCCCGTCTAAGGCGTAAACGACCATGAAAGTATCAGTTGGTAGCCGTAGGTAGCGTTCCGGAAGATGGACGTGAACTTTTCGCTCGCCGCCGAAAGCTTCAGAATCAATAATGAAAGTTGTATCTCTACTTTCTTGGGCGTGTAGGTGGAGCCCACTGATGAGTAGGCCTAACAATAGAAAGGTAATGCGCATGATGAACTTGAGTGTTTTGAGCTTATACTAGTTTGCAGTCTTAGAGCTTATTTGGATCTTAGTAATCGTCGGTAAAGTGGCCCTTTTTACATCACTCTGCGTTGCAAAAATCCTCATTTAGCGCTGCTACCACGAAGTAGCTGCGAAGCAAAACTCCAGTTTTTGCGCCTCGATTACTGAAAAAAAACCTCACTTTCCCTCGAAGACCAAACCACAAAGTAGCGGCGCAGCCAATCCCAAACAAGCTCTTGCATATGCACTTAAAGAGTATCACCGCTGGCAAAAGTTGCATCCCTACTTTCAGATCACAACTAGCCAACAAACGAAAACTTGTTCACGGTACTCTTATTAGAATAGATACGTCATGGATATCTTTAAATGGTTACCCAAATTTAGCACTAAATCCACCTGACCAGAAATGCAGCATGAAATCAAACTTGAGAGTTCATCTCCTGGCAAAGAGTTGTCTTATTTCGTTAGGGAAATATTCTGCTTACAAATTGACAGTGACAAGGAACAAACGATGGTGGCTATTGATGATGGGTGTTATGATTTTATGTTCTATAAAGAGAAGAAGGCAAGCCTGGAATTTGAGCATAACAATACTATCAAAATCAACTGTAACTTCTTAACGGTTCATCAATTAAATCCGCCCCTAAAATATAGATTTGGAAAATCTGTTTCCTACTTCGGTATCAAGGCTCAACCTTGGTTGAATAGTTATTTCTTTCCCATAGACTGTGCCAAAGGAGTTCTAAATCTTACCCAACTGTACCGTGGTCAGATGCATGAAGTACGGGCTATTTTAGAAGGCGAATCATTTACAGAAAAGGTTAAGGCAGCCAAGCAATTCATCGATAAAATCAAGCCTGAGCATAGTGAACAATTAGATCTAATAAAACAGGTTTGTGAAGAAATATACACAAGGAAGGGAATGGTCACGGTTTATGAATTAGCAGATAAATTTGCCTGCAATAGACAACTACTCAATAAGATCTTCAAAGCACATGTGAATTATACGCTGAAGAAATTCATCATTACCGTTAGGATAATGAGCTTGGCAAAATTTCGAATAAACACCCCTGAATATTCACTAACTGAGGTGGCGCATGAATTCGGTTATTTCGATCAAGCCCATTTCAATTATGACTTTAAAAGAATCAGTGGCGTTTCGCCAAGTGCATTCTTCAAGAACTTACCTCCTTTTTTCCACCGGCACAAAAATTTATAAGCCGGCACCATTTTTACAATTACGCTGCGCAAAGGGTCGATAGTTTTGCCTCATAAACTTTTAGCTTATGAGAAAGATTTCCCTGCTGTCCGTTCTTATTTCTGTCTTAGTACTAGGATGCGTTAATCAAAAAAGATTTTCAAATACGACTCTCGTTGAATCGACCCCGCTCAAGCATCAAAAACATACCGGTCAATGCTGGAGCTTTGCCTCCACCTCACTATTAGAGGCCGAAGCGATGCGCCTAGGCTATGATGTTCCCGAACTCTCCGCTTTCTTTTTTGTGTACCACACTTATATGGACAATGCAGCAGATTACATCAAGAACAGGGGTAACTCTCACTTAAACAATGGTGACCTCACCTTCTCGGTGCTTGATGTTTTTGAAAGACACGGCGCAGTTCCAGAAGCGGTGTACGATGGAAAGCTAGGCGTACTGACGACTAAAAAGCAAATGAATAATCGTTGGGCAGAAGAGGATGAAATGATTGCCTTGATAAAGGTCACCTTAGACTCTCTCATC
This sequence comes from Bacteroidota bacterium, assembly GCA_039816955.1. Classification (GTDB taxonomy): domain Bacteria; phylum Bacteroidota; class Bacteroidia; order Chitinophagales; family Saprospiraceae; genus Lewinella. The sequence goes on along the minus strand of JBCBWU010000054.1, from coordinate 733 downwards.
AATACAGAAACAGCAGTTGATGAATCTTTAGCCATAATAGAAAATATACTGATCGAGTATATAGGTCAGGCACCGGAGGAATTCAAACACGATGACCAAACTGTCACATCAAAGAGCTTTGCCAAGCAATTTTTGCCATTAAATGCTCAAGACTACGTAGAACTGACATCTTATACCCATCATCCGTTTCATGAAAAGATAGTACTCGAAATTCCAGCCAACTGGAGAAAGAAAAGCTACTTAAACCTGCCAATAGAAAGCTTCATGAGTACCATAGACCATGCGCTTTCTGGTGGCTTCACCCTAGCTTGGGATGGGGATATCGGTAACAGTGGCGGTTTTAGAGACAATGGCCACGTGCGCGTGAAAGGAGAATATGAGGACCTTGAAACTATAGGCCAAGAACAACGGCAAAGTGCCTACGAAAGAAAAACGACTACCGATGATCATAACATGCATTTGGTAGGCACAACCTATGATCGCGATGGGCAAAAGTTCTACATACTTAAAAATACCTGGGGTGATAACAGAGGAATAAATGGATCGTACTATCTATCTGAAAATTACTTCCGACTAAGAACCATTTCCGTTACCGTGCACGAAGACGCAATAGCTGAATACAGTAGTAGTGATGACTAAGAAGTAAACCGGGAGTTAGTAAAATGGCTACCGCAATTGAAAGAACAATGCATCACACCTATCCTTTGTTAGCTCTCGTATCATTACCATCCAC
>JBCBWU010000053.1:0-37424 GCA_039816955.1 Bacteroidota bacterium | reverse complement strand
GTTCGCCGTCGTCCGAGAAGCGAAATATTTCATTGACTGGACAAGGTAGCACTTCGCTGATCTCTTCAGCGGAAAGGACTTGCTGCGCGTAGGGGTCGAAAACCTTCAGCTCCGTATACCGCCCTTTAATACTCACATCTTTCCAAGCTTTCATGGCCTGAACCCCATACCAGATGAGACCGTCGGCTGTTTGAAAGTACTGTAAAAAGGCATTTCCCGGCACCTCCAGATCGCGGTGATCAAATTTAGTGACATCACGGCCATCAAAACGAAATAGGCTCCTAATATCACAAAACCAATAATAGCCTAGGGAGTCGACGTAGAGGTCCTGTAATTGCTGCGCATCCAGTCCATCCGTGACATCAACTTTACGCTGTTGTAGACTGATAGGAAGGTCTGTTTGCCCAATGGCGGGCAAGGCAAAGCACAGCAGCAAACAGACTTTCCATAAACACCTCAGCATAATGGTTACAACTATTGAAGTTGACCAGATTGGTGATAGAATAGTTTTTGTTGGAATGTGGGTTTAGACCAGAGAAACGGGAACCCTATGATATTCGATTGAGTCGCTTAGCCAGCTCGCTTTTGTATTTGCTACCAATCGGATAGGGTTTCCCCGCTAATGTAAGCTCATTTACAGAAAAGTCCACATTATCGATGTAGGGAATCTGTACGGCAAAGTTGCGATGTACGCGAATAAACAACTGTGAAGAAAGTTGTTGTAGCAGCTGCTTTACCGAAATTTTCACCACGTATTTGCGTTCATTAGCGTAGAGAATGGCGTAGTTACCGTCGGCTTCAATGACCCGCACATCTGACAGCTGCACGCGTGAAAATCGGTTATTGGTTTTCACAAACAAATGCTCACGTAGGACATGGTTTTCCTGGTACTCTTCAAATTGCTCATACTGAAAAGTCCGATAGGGTGCATGTCGGTCTAGAATGGCTTCTACAATACTGCGCAGCGTGAGTAGTTCTACCGGCTTAACCAGAAATGCGTACGGCATTAATGAGCGAGCCTTCTCGTAAGTTGCTCCACCGGTATGAGCAGTCATAAAGACAATGGGCAAGGTCGGCAAATTCTGCCGCAGGTAGCGACCGAAATCCAAGCCATTTTCCGGGCCCTGTAGGTGGATATCCAGTAAGATAAGTTGAAAGCTTTGCATTTGAATTTGGCGGCGTGCGGCCTCGATGTTATCGACCAGCTGATATTCCACCTTATTCAGGGAAGTCAGAAGCATTTCTACTTCAGTCGCGAAGAGTGGATCATCTTCAACGACCATAATTTTGAGGTTGTTCATTTTTAAGGGAGCCTTCGTGTGAAATAAGCATCGGTGGGCTCAGGTGATAGAAGCCAGCAAGATTACTGAATTCTCCACCAAATACCCTTCTTGCACCTGAGCTTTGGTGATAAGCACAATGTTTTTACGGATAAATACAGACTCTAAGCAAGTAGGCTCGTCTATTAAAATGTAAAATTCAAGGACTACAAAAGCTAAGCATAAATATAACAAAAAAGCCTCACCAAAATTGATGAGGCCGCAGGTTACAAACTATTTGCAGTAATGAGAAGTTCCCCCCGACTCATTACAAATTGTAATCCGTTTATTGATTACACGCAAGATTAATACAAGTGTTCCATTCCTAAAGGCAATTTGGTGGTGAACGAGCTAGTACGTTTGATAAAACGTGGTCTGCTGGTGCTGAAAACAAATGTCAAAAAACCTATAGTTCTACGATAACGAGAATAGTCAACAAAAAAGCCCCGCCCGAAGGCGGAGCTCGTTATATACTCAAAACTACTCTCATTCAAATTTAGTATTGCTGTAGGGACACATTGCTCCCGATAACTATCGGGAGTGTCCCGACCGAAAAAAATTAACGGCGTAATTTTTCTTTCGGCTTCTCCAGTTTCAACTGCTCATTGGTTTCTTTCATTTGCTCACCAATTTGCTGGCTGGCTACGAAGCTTGCCGTCATATCCGACAGCATGTTACTTGCGGAGTGTGGTGCATTTGGCAGCATTATCAGGTTACTATTAGCATTTTCACCCATCGACTGTAGAGTGTCATAATGCTGTGTAACAACGATCAGCGCAGAAGCCTCCTGTGAGTTGATACCCACTTTGTTGAGTACCTCTACGCTCTCTTCCAAACCGCGGGCAATTTCCCGACGCTGGTCAGCAATACCCTGACCTTGCAGGCGCTTACTTTCAGCTTCGGCCTTCGCCTTAGCAACGATACGGATACGATCTGCTTCTGCCTCATACTCAGCGGCAAGCTTCTCACGCTCGGCTGCGTTAATGCGGTTCATGGCATCCTTCACCTTATGGTCTGGATCGATATCTGTTACCAGGGCTTTTACAATACCGTAACCGTAGGTCTGCATAGCGTCAGATAACTCGCGCTTGATCGCAACGGCAATATCATCTTTACGCTCAAATACATCATCGAGCTTCAGCTTTGGCACCTCGGCCCGCACCACGTCAAACACGTAGGCGTTGATTTGCTCGTATGGATTCTCTAACTTATAGAATGCTTCGTAAACCTTATCAGGAGATACAACGAACTGTACACTCACTTTTAGTTTCACGAATACGTCATCCTTAGTCTTAGTCTCTACGAGTACATCCAGCTGCTGAATCTTTAGACTAACACGACCAGAAATACGGTCGACAAATGGAATCTTAAACTGTAGACCAGAGCGTTTTACACTCTGAAATTTCCCAAAGCGTTCTACTAGCGCAGCAGACTGTTGCTTGACGGTAAAGATTCCCGACATTAAAACCAAAAGTCCTAAAACTAATACAGTGATAATCGATGTCATCTTATTATTGCGATTTTTGATGCTGTTTGTTTACTGAACCTAATATAAAAGGTTTTGCGGTAGCAGTTGGTCTTTTGCGATAAATGAAGCAAAAAACTCGATGAATGCACACCCAATATCACTTTAAAACAGCATAAAAAATCATCAGCTGTTGACACTGACCCAACCATTTCAAACGTAGCCCTAGTCTATGCATAAAAACATTACCCGATGAAAAAATCAATCTTCCCACTATCTCTTTTAATTTGTATCCTTTGCCTGTTTCAGTGCAATGAAGACCTTCCTGGCCCCAACCCTGGCCCAGCAGTAGATTTTGACTGTAACGAAGAGCCGAAAGCTTGTGAATTGACCGCCGCCAATGGCAATTTTGCTATCGATTTGTACAAAACCATTAGTGCCGATGAAGCAGCTGACGCTAATATTTTCATCTCTCCCTTCAGTATCAGCACAGCTTTATCGATGACGATGAACGGGGCTAATGGTGAGACCCTTAGCGAAATGCAAGACGCCCTGCGCGTAGCGGGTGTAAGCCTAGAAGAGCTTAACGAAGCCTATCAGATTCTCCTCGATGTGCTACCGCAACTAGATCCCGAAACACAACTCAAGATTGCTAATTCGATCTGGCACCAAACAGATTATCCGGTACGACCTGAATTCCTGGACGTGAATCAAGAATTCTACAGTAGCGAAGTTGTTCCTGTTGACTTTGCCCAAGCTAGTGTCGTTGATGATGTGAATGCGTGGGTTGCCGAAAACACCAATGATCTCATCACCGAAGCATTGAGTGAACTCCCCTCAGGGGTAGTCATGTTATTGATTAATGCCATCTATTTCCAAGGCAGTTGGCAAACTCAATTTAATGCTGAAAACACCATAAGTGCAGAATTCAACACTCCAACTGGTCCTGTACAGGCTGAACTCATGCACCAGCCGGAGACTAATATGCGGTATTTTGAAACGGAGCGTTTCCAAGCTGTGGACCTACCATATGGCGATTCCATCTTCTCGATGAGTGTATTTCTGCCTAAGGAGGGTTTTGCGGTAGCAGATATTGTAAATGACCTCACCGCTGAGTCTTGGGAAGACTGGCTCTCGGAGTTTAGTCCAACCAATATTGAGTTGTTGCTCCCCAAATTTGAGATGGAATACGAGATCAAGCTCAAAGGTACGCTACCCACTATGGGAATGCCATTAGCCTTTACCGATTTCGCTGACTTTTCGCAGATGATTTCCGGAGGTGGCGTAAAAATTGACGACGTCATTCATAAAGCCTTCATTGAAGTGGATGAAGAAGGCACTGAAGCCGCTGCTGTGACGGTGGTAGTCGTAGTGGAAACCTCAGCTCCGCAATATCCCACATTTAAAGCCGATCATCCATTCTTCTTCGTCATCCACGATAACAAGACGAACAGTATCCTCTTTATGGGGCAGTTGATGAATCCGGAGTAGTATTGGGACCCACCCCGACCCTCACAGGGAGGGCTGGGGTGGATCTACACCTCTTTCTTCAACCGATTCGCATACAACTTGCGAAACTTGCTCACCTTTGGTGTGATAACAAAAGTGCAGTAGGGATTGCGTTCTCCCACCTTTTGGTAATAACCGTGGTGATATTCCTCAGCGGGATATAAAGCTTCGAAGGGAGCGATTTCGGTAACGATGGGGTCGTCCCATACTTGTGGTGCGAATTCTTTCTTTACCTGCTCCGCAATGGCTGCCTGTTCTTCATCGTGGTAGAACACCACCGAGCGGTACTGCGGCCCAACATCATTACCCTGTCGGTTAAGGGTAGTAGGATCGTGAGTAGTGAAGAATATTTCGAGAATCTCTTTATAAGAAACAACATCTGGATCGAAGTTTACCTGTACTACCTCGGCGTGCTGGGTAGTGCCGGAACACACCGTTTTATAATCTGCCGTTTCTTTTGCGCCGCCGCTGTAACCAGACATCACTGATTCAACCCCTTGCAATTGCTCGAAAATAGCTTCAACACACCAGAAACATCCACCACCCAAGGTGGCTTTAGCGATTGTATTGCTCATTCATCTTGATTTTCCTGCCCTTTACAACACGAGGAGGTTTAGGCAGGTTGTGAAAACGGAAAAGATTGTTGGGGACTTATATTGAATTGGGCAAGGTAGTGCAAAAACTGATCGAGCGCCTGTCGTTTATCCGCCGTTAATTGATAGCTGATATACTTGGTAAAATAGGCAGCCAGATCGAAATCAGGATGTGGTGAAGGCAGTAATAATTTTAATTTTGGAATCGCCGCAATTCCATTTTTCATCGCTGCACTAAAAGCGATAACAAAGTCCTCGGGAAGAGGTTTGGTGCTAACCCAAGCAGCAAAAACAAAAGGCAAGCCCGTAAGCGTATGCCAGGCTTCACTGAGGTCATAAACAAAGGGGAAGCGCCCTTCTAAACCAATCGTACGATCACCAATAACAACACCTCCGCGACGCTCAGTAATATCGTCGATGTAGCCCTCTGTAGCTGGAAGGTATCGTGGTTCGGTTTGCCACAATTTCTTCATAAGCACCTGGGTGAGTGCTACGGATGTACGGGAATGATGATCCAGATAGATTTCTTCCATTTCCGTAATGGGAACTTCGCCGTAGATATTAACCGTTTGTACCGCCCCCTCAGCTCCAATACAGTAATCCGAGGCCAAATGCCATTCCGGTAATTCGGGTAAGATGGCCACCGGAGTTAAAGCCAAGTCTACTTCACCGTCGCGCAGCTTTCGAGCACATTCACTGGGAATATTGAGCGACAAGTCGATCTCTTCCGCCAATGGGCTCGTTAGCAAACCATAAAGTAAAGGTTTGGTATTGAGATAACTAACAGCCGTAACACGAATCTTCTTCATACACTACTGTAATTAGCGGATGCTTTTCCACTGCTGGTTTTCTTTGGTTAAAAGGTGTGTGGTATCGTTGCGCAACTTTAGGCGAAAGCCAGAAGTCAGTTGCTCGGCAACCCAGAGGCCAGTATTGGAGTGGCTGTAGTTGTTCATCTTGGATAGTGGCATTCCTTCCAGCACACACATCAGGCCCCGCATAGCACGCCCGTGCGAGCAGACCAGAATGAGTTGCTCTTCGCGCTGACGCAAATGCTGTACAAATTGGTGAAGGCGCTCACCTAGCTGTGCGGCCGTTTCTCCGTTTGGCATGGCAGCATCATAGTTACCCTGACCCCAAGCATTAATCACCGCCTTATATTCCTGATGGCTCTCCGGAGTCGATTTCTTGCCCTCGTGGTCACCCCAGCCCATCTCGTTGATTTCCGGGTGCTGCTCCCACGGAAGCCCCTGGTTGATAAAGGGAAGGATAGTCTCACGTGTACGCTTGAGCGTAGAGCTGAGCACCACCTCGAAAGGCAGATCAGCATAGGCATTGTGAAAAGCTTGGGCTTGCTTACGCCCGGTATCATTCAAGGAAGTATCCACTCCCCCACCCTGCACAATTCCTTTCAGATTAAAATCCGTCTGGCCATGCCGTAAGATGTATACCGTTTTCTCTGTGTTCATATCTGGGTTACTTAGCGCCATTTACTACCGGCAAACTGTAGTAGCCACGATAGTGCTTATCATCCTCAAACTCCACGTCTGAGTAATCCTTGATCAAACCATACAGGGTATCACGTTCCAGTGGCTTCCTGCCCACGGCGCGGATCAATTTCACTAGTTGTTCGGTGCTTAAAGCGGGGTTCTGCTCTTCCGAACCAGCCATGGAGTAAATCTTGGTGGTATCATCAATTGTACCATCAATATCATCTACACCGTAAGCCAAGGAAAGCTGTGCCACTTCCCGGCCAATCATCGGCCAGTAGGCTTTGATGTGATCGAAATTATCCAGGTAAATACGGCTGATCGCATAGTTGCGCAAGTCCTCCACAACCGTACTTTCTGGCACGTGGGACATTTGGTTGCCTTTATTGCGGAATTTCAGCGGAATGAAGGTTTGGAAACCACCCGTTTTATCCTGCAGCTTACGTAGCTCTTCCAGGTGATGAACCCGGTGTTCGAAGCGCTCAATATGGCCGTAGAGCATGGTGGCATTAGAGCGCTTACCCAGCTCGTGCCAAATTTCATGGATCCGCAGCCATTCATCTCCACTGCACTTACCTCCGGCAATTTGATCCCGAATTTCTGGGTGAAAGATTTCTGCACCACCACCAGGCATTGAATCCAGGCCTGCCTCCAGCATCAGCTGCATGCCTTCTTCGTAGCTGACTTTACCTTTCTTGAAAATATAGTGGTATTCAACTGGCGTTAAGGCCTTCACGTGCAAATCTGGGCGATGTGCCTTGATGGCCTTGAAAAGATCTGTGTAGAATTGTAGATCGTATTGCGGTAGTACCCCTCCAACTATGTGGACCTCAGTGACCGGCTGGTCGTCGTACTTTTTGATGATCTCCATCATCTCCTCCATGCTGTACTCCCAGCCATCAGAGCGTTGCTTGATCAGGCGTGAATAGGAGCAAAATGTACAAGTGTACAAGCAAACATTAGTGGGCTCCAGGTGGAAATTCCGATTGAAGTATGTCTTGTCACCGTGTTTACGCTCGCGAACCGAGTTAGCAAGGGCTCCCACGAAACCTAAGTCACCATGATCGAACAAATATTGCCCTTCTTCAGGCGTAATCCGTGCTCCTTGCTCCACTTTTTCGGCAATGGCACGCTCCTTAGCCCCAAGTGTTGGATCCTTAAGAATAGTCTGTATTGCAATGGTTTTCGTCATTTGGGCTTTCATTTTTGCTGTGAACGCGCCACCAACTTTCGATACTTTCAATTTATACTGAAAACATATCTCGCGCTGAAAAGTTGACGGCAAAGGTAAGTTAATACGACCGGCAGTTTGAAAAATTTCCTTAGCTTTACTATCCGTGTTTTAATGAAAGATAGCGGAACACAAAACTATAAGGTGCATTTTGAAACTTTGCCACTGCCTGCCAGTATGATGCACTAGTGAATGCAAAACTACTCACAGGCTCAGAAAGGTCTTAAATCCGTGCTGTCTTTCAAGTTTATGACCCAAAACTAACACATGCTGATACCGGTTCCCCAACAATTCAGCAAGCCGCTTTTATTGATTGGCTTAATGCTATGGCTGTGTACTGGAATGGTATACGGACAAGAAGCTGGTCGTTCCCAAGCGGAACTGTGGGCTACCTATCACGAAAGTGATAATGATTCCATCCAAGTTGAAGCGCTTTCGGCGCTTGCCTCCTCTTATACCAAGACTAATCTGGATTCCGCCCACCTCCTGGCCGAAGCAGCTCTGGAACGGGCCAAGGCCGAAGGTTTTCGCTCCCTCGAAGGCAATGCCTATGTATCATTAGGAGAGGTCTACGATGTAGCAGGCCAAATCGAACCCGCTCTGGAAAATATCAATGAGGGCTTGAATATCTCACTGGAGCTAAAAAACAACCAGGAATCAGCCAGGGCCTACAACTCCAGAGGCTTAGCGCGTTTTTACGCCGATATTGATTTAGAACTAGCTCGTAAGGACTTTTTACAAGCCAAGTTTCTTGCCGAAAGGGTAGATGATTTGGCACTGCTAGCAAAGGTTTACCACAATCTAGGAAGAACCCATCAGCGTCTACTTGAGCTCCCCAAGGCACTAAAATCTTACTTACGAGCCAGAAACCTTAAGGACAGCTTGGTAGCCATTGAGTACCCAGGTATATCATCGCGCGATCAAATTTCTACCTACAACAATCTGAGTGTGTTTTATCAAAGTGTGCTACAATATGATAAAGCACGCGAGACTACTTTGCAGGCACTCGATATCATCCCAGAAGAAGAAATCGGACGTCGGGCTGTTCTACTGCTTAACCTGGGGATCATAGAACACGAGGATTCTAACTATACAAAGGCCTTGGACTATTTAGACGAAAGTCTGAGCTTAGCCAAAGAAGGGAACTTTGTGCGCTACCAGCCTAATATTTACAATGCTCTAGGCAACGCTCATTTGGAACTGAAGTCGCACGAAGCGGCCAATGATAACTACGAACTGGCACTGGACATTCTGAAGGATGTCAATTTACCCGATGTGAAAGCTGGAGTAGTTGCAGATCAGGCAGAAATGCATTTGCGGCAAGAGAATTATATAGATGCCAGAGCAAAAGCCACCGAGGCACTCGCAATTATTCAGAATAGTGAGAAAGTTGGGAAAGATAAATTCCTACAAAGTCATAAGGTACTAGCTGAGGTCGCCGAAGCCCTCGAAGATTTTCCTGCCGCCGCTTACCACCTCCGCCATTATGCTGATACCCAGCGCGAGTTGCTGAATGATGAACACAGCCAAGAATATATTGGACTACAAGCCACTTCAGATGTAGACCTCAATACCAGTCGCTATGAGCTTCGTCTAAAGGATCAGGCGCTAGCGATTAGTCAAAAGTGGATCTTCTGGTTGCAGATCGCAGTAGGTATAGCTGCGCTTTTGGCTTTGGCCTTTGCTATCGCAAAACGCCGAGAAACCAAGGCGAAGCAAGAAGTAGAAGAGAAAAAGGGAGAGCTGGAGCAATTGACGATCAAGCAGGTGGATACCAACCAAAAACTCACCCTGGCGAATAATAAGATTCAGCAGTTTGCCTTTGCCACGGGCCATGACTTGAAAGAGTCACTGCGCAATATTACCAGTTTTACCCAACTGGCCAGTATCGAAATGGCAGAAGATACACAGCAGGCACAGCAGCACCTCAAAGAAGCCACCACCAGCGGTAAACGCATGCGTAAAATGCTGGATGATCTGCTTCACTACAGCAACATTGGCGGTAATGACACCAGCATTACTAAGATGGCCCTGGACGAGGTAATTGGTAGCGTCAAACAACAACTAAAGACCGAAATACAGGAGTGCCGAGGTGATGTTCATCTGGTCACCCCCGCTACGCTAAAGGCTAACCGCATGGAAGTAGAGCAAGTATTCTTCAACCTGGTACATAACGCCTTGCGCTACGCAGCACCAGATACACCTCCACGCATCCGAATAGAGGTAATAAAAGTGGAGGAAGAATTGGCTTTCAAAGTAAAAGATAACGGAATGGGCATACCAGAAGAGCACCGCCAGGACATCTTCAAGCCGTTCTTCCGACTGCACAATCGGATGACCAGCGGCTCTGGGCTTGGTCTCTCCATTTGCCAAAATATCGTTGAGAATTATGAGGGCCGTATCTGGCACGAAACAGTAGCCGAGGGTGGTTCCAGCTTTTACTTTACCTTGCCCACCGCAGAGGTAAAAGCCCAGCTTGCCACACCCACCATTTGATTTATCTTTCTCTATGCTGTCTATTCTAATTCCGGTTTATTGCTTTGACGTACGGCCGTTGGTGCAGGACCTTTGGGAACAAGCACAACAAATTGACGCTCCCTGGGAAATCCGCCTCCTGGACGATGCATCAAACGAGGAGTGGCAGCACAAAAACCGGGAATTAGCGAAATTAACTGGTGTCAGCTACGAAGAATTGACTAGCAATATTGGCCGAGCCCAAATGCGTAACACCTTAACTACTGCAGCGCAATTCGAATATTTGCTCTTCATGGATTGCGATAGTGGTGTACCAGACCAGGCATTTCTACAACGTTACGTACAAGCCCTCCAAAGCGGCACTGTTCTTTGTGGGGGGCGCACCTATAATTCCGCTCCTAGCACCAAAGCGGTTCAATTGCACTGGTGGTACGGTAGTGAGCGAGAGGTAAAGACGGCCCAACAACGGCAAAAGCGACCTTACGAGGGCTTCATGACCAACAATTTCGTGGTGCCCAGATCCGTCGCACAGCAATTCCCCTTTGAGGCCCAGTTGCAGCATTATGGCCACGAAGACACCCTCTTTGGCTTGGAATTAAAGCGCCACCAAATACCGATTCAGCATCTGGATAATCCGCTGCTGCATATCGGGCTAGACGATACTGCCACCTGGCTACGTAAACAGCAACAGGCCATTAAAAATCTCTTTTGGCTTTCTCGGCGACACCCTGATCTTGAAACTCGCGCTTTGCGGTTGTGGAATTGGCTACATAATTGTGGCTTATTGCGCTTAAGTTACGGTTGCTTAAGCAGACGTTCGATGCATTGGCAGCAACGTTTGCAAACGGAACAACAACCGCCGCTGCGCTTATTGGATGGGCTGAAGATATTTTGGTTGGAACAGGCTTGGCGGGGACAGCGTGAGAATTAGAATTAGAGTGAGAATTAGAATTATAAAAGGGGAATTAATAAACTCTTATGTGGTCTAATGTGCCTTATGTGGTTTTTATGTTGAGTTAGTTGAGTTGGTTTCGGCCTGCGGCCGTAGTGAGTTGGTTCTTCTGTAAAAATAGTCATGTGCAAATATCCTGCTGGAGAGACGCATTGCAATGCGTCTGTACGTCCCTGGCTGTAGCTATTGATTTTTACACCTTCGTATTTGTGTGTGAAAAGTCGATTCATGGAGGTTCGATGGTTGTTCTTAGAATAATGGTCTAGTACAGCACACTGCTTTTTGTTGGTCTGACTTTCACTTTTACTGTCACTTTCATTCTAATTCTTATTCTTACTCTCATCTAGTTCGCCTTGGTGATCTTGGTGGCTTAGGTGGTTGAATAAAATTGAAAGCAGAAAACGGCCCTGCATTAGCGTGATGAAAATTGCTAAGCTGGTTCCCAGGAAATACATACATTTACGGCAGAAGCAAACCCCATTTCATGCGTAATGAATTCATGCTCTTCGCGTTTATCTCCATTGTTGGCACGGCGCTATTGGGATATTTAGTCAATCCTGATTGGTACTGGTTATTTCTGCTGGTAGGTCCAATAGTGGTGCTGGGTTTCTACGATATGTACCAGGATAAGCACGCCATCATGCGCAACTTCCCTATTCTGGGCCGGGGGCGCTACGTTATGGAGGAATTGCGTCCCAAACTCTATCAGTATTTCATCGAGTCTGATACGAACGGACGGCCCATCAATCGGGTGCATCGCTCCGTAGTTTACCAGCGGGCCAAGGAAGAACGGGATACCACGCCTTTCGGTACGCAAATGGAAGTCTACGACGAGGGTTACGAATGGATGAACCACTCCATTGCCGCCTTAGACGCACACGAACTCACTGCGCATCCACGTACACGCGTGGGCAGCCCCGACTGTAAGCACCCTTACGAAGCTTCGCTTTTCAATGTATCAGCTATGAGCTTTGGTAGCTTGAGCAGCGCCGCTATTGAAGCCCTCAACGGAGGGGCTCAGATCGGTGAATTTGCGCATAATACCGGTGAAGGAGGAGTAAGCCCCTACCACGAAGCCTTTCAGGGCGACCTCGTCTGGCAAATTGGTACCGGCTACTTTGGCTGCCGCGCTTCCGATGGCAATTTTGATCCGGATAAATTTGCCGAGCGGACCAGCACCCCTAACATCAAGATGATTGAGTTGAAGCTATCGCAAGGGGCTAAGCCGGGCCACGGAGGCATCTTACCGGCTAAGAAAAACACTAAGGAAATTGCTAAGATTCGTGGAGTTGAACCCGGCACCGCCGTGCTTTCACCTCCTTATCACAAAGCATTCAATACACCAATGGGGCTCTTGGAACTGATCCAGCAAATGCGGACCCTGAGCGGCGGCAAACCGGTTGGTTTCAAACTTTGCATCGGTCAGCCTAGTGAGTTTATCGGTATTTGCAAAGCCATGGTAAAAAGTGGTATTTACCCTGACTTCATTACCGTAGATGGTGGCGAAGGAGGTACCGGAGCTGCACCACCAGAGTTTTCCGATTCTGTTGGGATGCCATTCAAGGAAGGTTTGGCCTTTGCCTATGATACTTTAGTTGGTTTCGATCTCAAAAAGCACGTCAAGCTGTTTGCCTCAGGTAAGATTTTGACTGGTTTTCACATCGTCCGTGCACTAGCCCTTGGAGCTGATGCGACCTACAGCGCCCGGGCAATGATGCTGGCGCTAGGGTGCATCCAGGCGCTGGAGTGTAACAAGAACTCTTGCCCTACTGGCGTTGCAACCCAAGATCCCGAATTGGTAGCGGGCCTGGTAGTTAGTGATAAGAAACAACGGGTAGCCAATTACCACCGTAAGACAGTAGAAAGCCTTATGGAGCTACTAGCCGCCGCAGGGCTACGAAGCCCAGAAGAAATTAAAAGATACCACATCTTCCGGAGAACTAGCCTCAACGAAGCACGACGCTATAGCGAGATCTTCCCTTACCTGGAAAAGGGTTGTTTATTACAGGCAGAAACCGTACCCGAAAACTGGAAAATGGAATGGGAATTAGGGAACGCGGAACAGTTTTAAAAGGCCTGACTATTTGAAAATCAAGAATTAGTTGTATTTTGGAAAAGTGCGACTGGGTTCATTCGACCCTTAGCACTTAGGGAAATTATAAGTAAGCGATCAAGTTAATAGACCTGGCCACCAATTGACCTTTCTATTGGTGTATCTGGTTTAGATGAATCAATCGTCGATCAACTATGAGTAAGCTTTACTTTCTTCTCCTGATGGGGCTAGTAGCCCTATTCCTCCCCACTCATCAAGTTCTGGGCCAGTGTATGGCCGAAGCTGGCACCTTTACCGTCAATGACGATGGCGATGGCACCAACCCCTTTGTCGTTTGTTTTGGTGATGATATTGACCTCACCTCAGACGATAACTATACCCTTCCTCCTACTGGTCCCTTGCCAGCAATGGTGTATCTCTTTTACTCCTGTCCACCCACCGGCCCTGATCCTGAATCCGATCCCTGCTGGACCAGTTGGTTTTGGACGGGTGAAGATATCCAGACCGTTAATGACGGAGGTATCGTTGGTTCCGTAGGAATTAATACTTTTATCCTGGTACCAGCGGTTATTGATAACAATCAGCCACCGCCCAACGGTCCTAATATTGATTCCGACGATGATGACTGCTACGATATCAACCCCGATGATACGGAGACTTTTACCTTCCTGAATGAGCTCATTTTCACGGAGATAGATCGTGATGATTGTACCGGTGAAGTAACCATAGAGATTACTGGTGGTTATCCGGAGCTCTTCACCTCTAGTTATCTAGTCACCAATACCGGCCCTGGAATCCTGAGCCAATCGGGCGCTAGTGGAGAGATCATTACCATCTCTGGCTTAATGGATGGTGATGCACCCAGCTTTTCCTTGGATGATGATGGTAATGGTTGCTCTGGCACTTTTGATGGTGACCCCATTGATCAAATGCTAGAACTACCTGATCTAGCGTACCCCGACGTCTGTTCCGGCAGTTCGGTCCTGCCCAATGTGGCCTCCCCCGGAGGTGGTGATTTTGCCTTTGTTATTCCTCCTGGTGACGGCGCATCTATTGATCCTTTTTCGGGAGAGGTGTTTGATGTAATGGACAGCTACGAAATCAGCTACACCGTCAACGTAGGCTGTGCACCCACTACCAACTTTTTCACGCTTACCGTTATTCCCTTACCACCACCCCCAATAGTAGACCCCCTTTATGAATTTTGTCCCACTGATGCAGCGACGGTTAGCCCTAGCGGGGAACCAGGTGCAACTTTCAATCTTTACGAAGATGAAACGGGCTCGAACCTACTGGCTAGTGGTAATAGCTTCAACATGGACAGTTACTTGCTTCCAGGAGATCCCGAAACCGAGTTTTGGGTAACCCAAACAGTGGGCCAGTGCGAGAGTGAACCTGTGCCATTTTCTGTAATCATCTACGGTGAATCACCGCCACTTGTGGATCCCGTATTTATCGTTTGTGAGGGGGAAGAAGTAACCATCGAACCTATTTCCGGTAACGACAACCCGAATTCCGACTTTTACTTCTACAATGACCCCAGTCTCAGCACTTTATTATTCATCGGTATTTCTTACACTTTTACGCCAACGATGAATACCACGATCTATATCACAGAGCTAAATGAGCTTTGTGAATCCGTGGCGGAACCGGTTGATATCGTTTTAGAATCTCCACCTACTGCCACCTTAGCTGAACCAGTTTGCTACGCCGGAAATACTTTGTACAGTATTGTAGTCACCACTGACGCTGTAAATATTAATCCATCGGTGGGTTTAGCCACCAACAACAATGACGGAACCTTTACTATTACTGATATCCCATCAGGAGCTCTCGTAACCCTCATTTTAGAAAACAGCGATGCCGACTGTAATAGCGAAATAGAGTTACCCGAATTTGATTGTGGATGTGCGCCGCCGGAGCCACCAATTAGTGGAGGTAACGAAACCATCTGCGAGGGCGATCCACTACCTAGTCTCAATGCAACCGCCGGAGTGGGCCAAGAAATTGATTGGTACAACGCTGCCACCGACGGCACCTTGCTCTCTACGGGAAATACGTTTACGCCCCCCGCTGCAGGCACCTACTACGCAGAGGCTCGCATTGTAGCAGATGATTGTGTGAGTACCACCCGAACAGCGATCACCCTTACGATTAACCCTGTGCCTAGTGTTACTTCCACTTCAGTAGCATGTGCTCCAGATTTATTAAGCTATACCGTTACACTAGAACTGATGGATGCGGCCTCGGTTAATGCCAGCTCTGGAACGGTTACTGAACTAGGAGGAGGAATGTTCACAATCAGTAGTATTGCGGTAGGTACTGATATTACGTTTACACTTACTGGTGATGATTCCAATTGTACCCTTGGGCCCATAAATGTTACATCTCCTAGTTGCCCCTGTCCTGATATAGCCCCCCCTATGATCGATCCTACCTTAATGATCTGTCCCGGCGATCCAATCCCCACCTTGACGGTGACGGTTGATCCTGATCTTACAGCCGATTGGTACGACGCTCCTGCGGATGGTTTACTTTTAGCTGGTAATACACTATCCTACACACCACCTTCCACTGGCACGTACTACGTGGAGGCCAAGGGTCCAGTTAATAATTGTGTGAGTACACGAATCGCAGTGACTATCAGCAATCACCCTACTCCCGACTACACGCTCTTGGGCACCAGCTGTGCAGCTGACTTACTAACGTACCAAGTACAACTCACCATTTCCAATGCTGATCAATTAATGGCCAATGCTGGCACTGTGATGGATAACGGTGGTGGGGCTTATACGGTAGTGGGCATTCCAGCTGGAATGGATTTAAGTATCACGGTCAGCAGCAGTACTACCACCTGCTCTATTACGGATCTAATAACTGCCCCAGACTGTAATTGCGCGGTAGTAGCATCACCCATCAGTAATGGGGACGAGAGCATTTGTGCCGGTCAACCACTCCCTACACTCAGTGTGACAGTCAACCCAGGCGAGACGGTGGATTGGTACGACGCGCCAGTTGGCGGAATGCAATTGGCTACCAATAACACCAGCTACAGCCCCACTGTGGCGGGTATTTATTACGCAGAGACCAGGGTATTAACCGATGGCTGTGTAAGCTCTGTCCGGACGGCAGTTAGTCTGACCATCAATCCACAACCCGGCTTCGTCAGTGCCGATACGCTTTGCGCACCCGACCTACTTTCTTACACACTTACCCTGACCTTGACTGACGCAACCACCATGACGGTGAACGCTGGAACCGTTAATGATTTAGGTGGAGGCGTATTTGAGATTAGCGGTATCCCTACGGGTACAGACTTAGTGTACACGGCCTTCAATGCAGATATGACTTGTGATTTGGGTCCCAACACGATTGCCTCACCAGTTTGTCCTTGTCCGACGGTAAGTGACCCAATACCAGCTCCGGTGAGCAGTATTTGTCCGGGTGATCCTGTGCCTGCTCTCTCCGTTACGGTAGCAGATGGACTAACGGCCGATTGGTATGATGACCCCGTAGCTGGGACTCAACTGGCAAGTGGCACGCTGAGCTTTACACCGGCCATAGCTGGTACGTATTACGTGGAGGCTCGTGATCCAGTCAACAATTGTGTCAGTAATCGATTGGCATTGACCATTGTTGTTAATCCGGACCCAAGCTACGTAGTCAACAACGCTGTATGTGCTGCTGACCTACTTACTTATTCAGTTGATCTACAGATTACCGATGGAGATGTGCTCATGGTCAACGCTGGAACAATAACGGATAATGGTGGCGGAAACTTTACGGTAGATGGCATTCCAGCCGGCACTGACCTTCAACTAGACATTAGTAATAGTGTCACCTTCTGTGCCATCAGCGACCAGTTTACTTCACCCGACTGTGCTTGTGGCTCCGTTAATCCACCGGTTAGTGGCGGTGATGAGCTTATTTGCACTGGTAATCCCATTCCTGCCCTCACTGCTGATCCAGGCCCCGGGGCCGTTGTGGATTGGTACGATGAAGCTACTGGCGGAACACTTCTGGCCACTGGCAACACTTTCACACCAATAGCCGCTGGTACGTATTATGCAGAGACCCGAATAACCGTTGATGATTGCGTCAGCTTTGCTCGAACAGCCATTATCTTGACCATCAACCTCACGCCCACCGTGGACGATGTACAGGCAGCCTGTGCGCCAGATTTACTAACCTACAGTGTTGATCTAATCACTACCAATGGAGCTAGCGTTAATGCCAATATGGGTACGGTCATCAATACGGGTGCTGGCACCTTTTCTATTACCGATATTCCAGCGGGAACGGACTTGACTTACACTGTTTTTGATGTTACCATGAGTTGTCCAGTTGGTCCGCTCATGGTAGCAGCACCAGATTGTAGCTGTCCTATGGTTAATCCTCCAGTTTCCGGCGGTGATCAAAGTATTTGTGATGGTGCTCCAATTCCAGACCTCAACGTATTGGTTGGCAATGGCGAAACAGCGGACTGGTACGATGTACCCACTGGTGGTACACCACTGGCTCAGAACACCTTGACATTTACCCCGCCAGCAGCAGGAACCTACTTTGCGGAAGCTCGTAATACGACCAATAATTGTGTTAGCGAGCGCATTACCATCAGCTTCACACTTAATCCACTACCTAGTTTTGTATTACTTGATACGATCTGTTCGCCAGACTTACTCACCTATCAAGCTATCTTGCAGGTCAATGATGCAGACGAACTCATTGCGGGTCTCGGTACGGTAACCGATAATGGCGGCGGAAACTTTACGGTAGATGGTATCCCCAGTGGTCTGGCGCTTAATTTCACCTTAAACAATACCACAACGGGCTGTAGCAGCACTGCTAGCATTGCACCGCCCGACTGTAGCTGTGAAGAAGTAGCAGCACCTACCAGTACTGGAAACGTGGCCATTTGCACCGGTGATCCCATTCCCACACTCATGGCAAGCGTTGCCGCCGACCAGACCGTGGATTGGTACGACGCTGCGGTTGGTGGCACATTACTAGCCAACGACACCGACTCCTTTACTCCCGTAACCGCTGGCACTTATTTTGCGGAAGCGCGTGTAGTAGTAAATGGCTGTGTAAGCCTGGAACGAACGGCGATTACGATAGTGGTGAACCCGACACCGGTTTTATTTGGCAGCACCACCACGGAATGCGCCCCAGATTTACTGACGTACACGGTGACCTTGCAGATCAATAGTGCTGCTACCCTTGACGTAAACGCTGGCGTAGTAAGTACGGATGGTAGTGGAAACTTCACCATCACCGGTATACCAGCAGGAATGGACCTGATTTATACGGCTTTCAATACGGGCATGACTTGCTCATTAGGGCCAAATACAGCGGTGGCACCAGATTGCTCTTGCCCAATAATCACTAATCCAACTACAGTTGGTAATGTCAGTATCTGCGCCGGTGATCCCCTACCAATGCTTACGGCTGATGTTGAGTCAGGACTAACTGCTGATTGGTACGATGATCCAGTTGCAGGAAATTTACTATTGACCGGTAGCACTACATTCACTCCCACAGCTATTGGCACTTATTATGTGGAGGCCCGTGATCCCATCAATAACTGCATAAGTGAACGCATTGCGGTAACGATCACAGAAAACAGCATCCCACCACCGATGAGCTTAGGCGATCAGTCAGTTTGCGAAGGCGTGCCTATTCCTGAATTAGCGGTGCTGGGTTTACCCAATGAATTGATCAGTTGGTTTGATGCTCCTATTGATGGTAACTTGATCGCTACGGGCAGTAGTTTTACTCCACCGGGTGCTGGCACCTATTACGCAGAGGTCCGTTCTACCTTTAATAATTGCGCTAGTCTGACCAGAACAGCCGTGTCACTGACAGTCTTTGAAAATCCAATATTGAGCGTAGCCAACGTGACTGATCCAGGCTGTAACGACAATGATGGTTCCGTATCGCTATCCGCCGATGGTGGACTGGCACCATACAGTTTCCGTCGTGGCAATGGAGAACTACAAACTGATTCCACTTTTGCGGGTTTAGGCGTTGACATCTATACCTTCTCTACCATTGATGACAATGGTTGTAGTGATAGTCTGGAGCAGGGATTAGAAGCTCCAAATGCTGTAACGGCTACGCTGGAAGTTGATGCTATTCTTGATTGCTTAACGGAGGAGGTCAACCTGGACGCTACTGGATCAACCCAAGGCAATACCGTCATCTATTCCTGGACTGGACCGGACGGACAATCACTGCCATTTATCGGCTTATCTGCTACCGCAAACGAGGCGGGATCCTATCAATTGGTAGTAACTGACACCATCACCGCCTGTACCGATCAAGTAACCATAACGGTGCAAGCCGATCTGGAACCACCAAGCGCAGAAGCTGGAACAGCCCCGCTAATTACATGTGATAATGAGTCAGCCACACTTACTGCCAGTAGCAATTCTACTGCTAACTTAAGCTTTAGCTGGCAAGCATTTGAAGGTGGAATGATCAGCGGCAGTCCCAACCTAGCAAGTATCGTAGCCACTAGCGGCGGGCTTTATGAAGTACTTATTACAAACCTCGACAATGGCTGTACCGCAACAGATACCGTCCGGGTAGACGAAGTAATCAATACCGAGATTGCCCTCAATATCCTAGCGGATGATCCCGACTGTTTAGGTGATACCAATGGAAGCATCCTCTTGGAGCCTGTTGATCCTAGCAGTACGCTATTATTTGCACCAGCAGGTGAGGCCTTTAGCCTACAGAATAGCTTTTTCAATCTGGCTGCGGGTAGTTATTCCTTCACGGTGCAGGATGAATTTGGCTGCGAAGTACTCACTACCGTAACCCTACGAGAAGGTACAGACCTCTCTGTTGACCTGGGAGAAGATCTGACTATCAAATTAGGAGAGATGGCCAATTTTGAACCGCTCATCCTCCCAGATCCAGGTGCAATCGAGACGGTAAAATGGACTCCAAGGGAGCTATTGGATTGCGATACTTGCCTGTTTGCCTCTACCCTGAATGACTTAGCCTACACCAATGATTTTCGCTTAACTGTTCAGGACAGTTTGGGCTGCACAGCTACCGATAACATCCGCGTAATTGTTTTGCGTAACGGTTCTATTTACGTTCCCTCAGCCTTTTCCCCTGATGATGATGGCATCAACGATGTCCTATTCGCGCAGGCCGGTAGTGAGATCGAGTGGATCGAATCTTTCCAAGTCTTTAATCGCTGGGGGGAACAGGTCTTCAAATTTAGTGATGGTCCACCAAATGATCCCTCCATTGGCTGGGATGGTACACACCGTGGCGAACAATTGAACGCTGCTGTCTTCGTCTATGTAATAGAAATTCGCTTTGTGGATGGGCAGACTACGGTGATTGGCGGAGATGTGATGCTGTTGCGGTAAGCGGATCAATAAGAATTGAAATTAAATTAGAGTGAGAATTAGAATGGTCCGACTGCGTTTGAAGTTTCATCGGATGATGCGTGAAAGTGAAAGTTCTAGGGTTAGTACAAGGGTACAATTGTTCTAACATTAGGACTTTCACTTTAGATACGCTTGCATCTCCTCCTCACCTACCATAGCTTCTTGTAGCGACTAGGATTGACCGCTCTCTTGGTGGTCTTTGGTGCCTCAGGTGGTTTAAATCACAGTGGTCAGTGGACAGTGGTCAGTGGTCAGTAAAAACAGGTTTTCTGATGCTAATCCAAACGTACCACTTTTTGGGTATACACCTGATTATCTAACTGATAAACTTGATTAATGGAAATGTTTCTCAAAGTCCACCTACCCCTCCCCTAGCAGGATATCTTTTACGGTAGGGTCAGAAGGACGAGGGGCGTTGGCATCAATGATTTTTCCTTCTTCATCGATTAAGAAGAATCGTGGAATACCATTAATATTATAGGATTGAGCCACATCAGACTTCCAGGCTCCATCCGCCATTAATTGCAAACCACCCAATTCTCGTTCCTCGATGAAATTCAGCCATTTCTCATGGTCTTTTTCTGTATCGATGGAAATACTAACGAATTGGATTCCAGCATCGTGGAGTTCTGCCTCCAAAGCCTTTAGAGAAGGAATTTCACGGATACAGGGGCCGCACCAGGTTGCCCAAACATCTACGTAGACCCGCTGTCCGGCCAAATCAGCAAGGCGTACCTCTTTTCCTTCCCGGTCTTGAACTAAGAAATCAGGAGCTGGCTCACCTGGCTTCAAGGCCAGCCACGGTTCGACAGTAGCTGTTAGACGTTCCAACAAATACGTATTGGAAACTCGCTCTTGAAAAGCATTGACATCTGCTTCGGCATGCGTCAAACCACTACCAAAATTGATAAAATCTGTGAGTTGATCATACTCTGCATAGTCACCGACCAATGTACCCGGATACGCCTCCTGTGCACTATTAAGCAAGGCTGCAAAGTAGCCCACCGGTGATTCAAAATCAGCATAGTCGATATCCTTATAGTGCCAGCCGCTAACCAGTTGGCGACTATCATCAAACCATAGCCAGGTAGGCTGAGTCAAATCTTCATTTTCTATTGCACTATAGAATCCATCCGGCAGTGGGGGAAGCTCATCTTGACTGCCATTATAGACGTATTTATAGTTCATAAGGTGGTAACCCTTCAAGGAGAGTAGATAATTATTAATCGCCGCCTTAAAATCAGCTGATACACCTGCATTAGCTTGAATTTCAGCCACCAATTCAGCAGAGGCACTGTATTTCTGATCTAGCTTAATTAGGAAACTATCAGGTTCACTTTTGCCCATTTCCCGGAACGACATACGCTTCGTATCCTCATTTACCGTTTGCGCTAGCTGCAAAAGATATTTATTCTCCACAGAGCGTTCACCCACCGGGGCAATTACTAATGGATCACTAGAGATGGTATCTAGAGAAAGCTGGTCGCCTGGGCGTATGTAGACATAGTTGTAAACCCGGCCCACTGCAACGTTCAGCAAACTTGGTTGTTCTATTTGTAGCGTAATGCTATCCTGTTCTACGGTAAATGTCTCTCTAATTTGTTGTTCTATGTTGAAGACGACGACTTCATCGCTTTCGAAACGATCCATCGGTAACTGTAAGGTCGTGACAGGTGGCTGCTCCGTAGTACAGGCGTGTAGGAAAAGGGAAAGTAGAAGAAGAATCGGGTAAAATTTAGTTGTACTCATCGAGGTGATTTTGGACTAAAGATAAAAAATCACTGGAGGCTCTGATCGTTCAAAACAAGCCTAAAAAGTGTCAATACAAGAACACTCTGATTGTTTAGTTATACTGTTTCATCTTCCGGCAGGGCTTAAATTTGAACTCGTTCAACTTTTCGGACACTTAGGTCATTATATTATTAGCGAATTTTCGCTAACTTGCATCACTCTATTAAAATTACCTTTCTCCATAGACAAAAAATCCGCACTACATGAGTAGAAGAATTCGTAAAGCGGCAGTACTCGGCTCGGGAGTAATGGGATCAGGCATCGCCTGCCATTTCGCCAATATTGGCCTTGAAGTTTTGCTGTTGGATATCGTTCCTCGCGACCTTAGCGATGATGAAAAGTCGCATCCTGCGGCCCGGAATCGCATCGTTAATGACGCGCTAAAAAAGGCGATCAAGAGCAAGCCTGCGCCATTGTATGATAAAGCATTTGCCAGCCGTATTCAGACTGGCAACTTCGATGATGATTTCGAAAAGATCAGTGATTGCGATTGGGTCATTGAAGTAGTCATTGAGCGTTTGGATATCAAGCAGCAGATCTTTGAAAAAGTAGATCAATACCGCAAACCTGGTTCATTGGTTACCTCGAATACTTCCGGTATTCCAATCCACATGATGACCGAGGGACGGAGCGAGGACTTCAATGCTCATTTCTGCGGCACCCACTTCTTCAATCCACCGCGCTATTTGCGTTTGTTTGAGGTGATTCCAACCGAATTGACCAAGCCAGAAGTCATCGACTTCTTTATGAACTATGGGGATGTTTACCTTGGTAAGCAGACGGTATTGGCGAAGGACACGCCAGCGTTTATTGGCAACCGTGTTGGGGTTTATGCCATGGCTAAAATATACCAACTGACTACTGAGTTGGAGTTGCCAATCAGTACCGTAGATAAACTAACTGGTCCAGCTATCGGACGCCCAAAGACTGGTACTTACCGCCTGGGTGATCTGGTAGGACATGACACCAGTGTAAATGTAATTAAGGGAATCAAAGACAACTGTCCGCACGATGAGCAGGCAGCTACTTTTGAAGTACCCAAGTACATGCAGTTCCTGGTAGACAACAAATTTTTGGGTAATAAGACCGGGCAAGGATTTTACAAAAAAGTAAAAGGAGAAGATGGTAAGCGGCAGATTCTAGAGCTCAACCTAGAGACACTGGAATACATCCCAAAGCCAAAGGTAGAGTTAGCCAGCCTGAAGCTTAGCAAACAGATTGACGATGTAAAGAAGCGTATCCCAGCCTTCTTCAAAGCAGAAGATAACGGCGGTGCACTCGTACGCCGAAGCCTGTCTGGTTTATTTGCCTACGTCTCCAATCGCATTCCCGAAATTGCTGACAACCTGTACAGTATTGACGACGCTATGACTGCTGGCTACGCCTGGGAATTAGGACCATTCGAGTACTGGGATGCCGTGGGTGTAGAAGCAGGTATTGCTGCCGCAGAAACCGAAGGAGAAACGATAGCGGATTGGGTAAAGGAAATGGTAGCCGCAGGCCACACCAGCTTCTACAAGCGTGAAGGTGGGCAACTGAAGTACTACAACATAGCCAATAAGTCTTACGAAGTGAAGCCTGGTACGGAGAGCTTCATTATTCTAGACAACTACCGTGATAGTGAGCCCGTTTTCAAGAATAGTGAAGTGATTCTGCACGATATTGGAGATGGTGTACTCAACTTAGAGTTTGTAAGTGCACACAACTCTATTGGAGAAGGTGTATTACGTGGTATGAACGAAGCCATTAAAATCGCCGAAGAAGGCGATTGGCAAGGGCTGGTCATCGGTAACAATGCTACAAACTTCAGTGTAGGTGCCAACCTGATGATGATTGCCATGATGGCCTATCAGCAGGAGTTTGACCAATTGAACATGGCCATTGACTTGTTCCAGCAAACTACCATGCGCTGCCGTTACAGCAGCATTCCTGTAGTAGCTGCTACTCAGGGGTACGTATTTGGTGGCGGTTGTGAAACCTTGCTGCACTGTGATGCCTCCGTGATGGCTGCGGAGTCTTACATCGGCTTAGTGGAAGTAGGTGTAGGTCTGATTCCCGGTGGTGGTGGTACAAAGGAGTTTGCCCTCCGGGCCAGTGACCAATTCTTCGCTGGAGATGTACAGATTCCGACGCTGATTGAGAAGTTTCGGACCATTGCTATGGCTTCTGTAGCTACCTCTGCCCACGAAGCTTACAATTTCGGCTACGCTCTACACGGCCGCGACGAAGTAGTGACCAATAAAGATCGGAATATAGCCCTGGCTAAGCATAAAGTACTGGACCTGGCCCGCAACTACACCCAACCGGTGAAGCGGGAAGATATAACAGTACTTGGGCGCACGGGCTTGGCCGCACTATACGCTGCTGCGAACGAACTCATGCTCGGCAAATACGCCTCTGAGCACGATATCAAGATTGCGAAGAAAGTTGCCTACGTACTCTGTGGCGGTGACCTAACGGGTACCCAACAAGTAAGTGAGCAGTACCTACTCGACGTAGAACGGGAGGCCTTCTTGAGTCTTTGCGGTGAGCAGAAGACACTGGAGCGCATCCAGCACATGCTACAGACGAACAAGCCGTTGCGGAATTGATCGTAAGGTACTTGGTACAGGGTACTTAGTACCTGGTAGGATAACTAAGGGTTATGCATGACTTTAAAAGTTTGAGAGTTTGGCAAGATGCAATGAGCTTAGTAGAGCAGGTTTACCGAATTTCACGATCTTTTCCTGATACTGAGAAGTTCGGTTTGACAAGCCAGATTCGAAGATCCGCAGTTTCCATACCGTCAAATATCGCTGAAGGTGCAAGAAGGAATTCAGATTCTGAGTTCCGGCATTTTCTCGGCATCGCAAGCGGCTCCGGAGGAGAATTATATACCCAGCTTTTGCTGGCTGCGAGATTAGGTTTTATCGAAGAAAAAGATTTGAAGTCGATAATTGAAACTGTAGAATCAATCAATCGGATGAATTCCAAGTTGATTCAATCGCTTTCAAAATAAATGCGGTACCAAGTACCATTTACCAAGTACTAAGTACCCTTTAAAAACAACAACCATGGAAGCATATATCATAAAAGGCTACCGTTCGGCCGTTGGCAGAGCCAAAAAGGGCGGGTTTAAAAACTACCGTTCAGATGATCTGGCGGTAGATGTTATCCAAAAGCTATTTGCGGATACGCCGGAGGTGGATCCGAAGCTGGTAGATGATGTGATTGTAGGCTGTGCGAATCCAGAAGGTGAGCAGGGACTGCAGATTGGTCGTCAGATTTCGGTGCGGGCATTGGGTAAGGAAGTTCCTGGGGTAACCGTAAACCGCTACTGCGCATCAGGTTTGGAAACGATTGCGATGGCTACCGCGAAGATTCGTGCGGGCATGGGCCATATTTTCGTGGCCGGTGGTGCAGAAAGCATGACTAGTATTCCGATGACCGGTTATAAACTAGCCCCTAGCTACAAGGTGGCCAGTACTACTCCGGATTATCTGGTAAGTATGGGCATCACTGCCGAGGCTGTTGCGGGCAAGTATAACATCAGCCGGGAAGCAGCGGATGAGTTTGCGTACAATTCGCACATGAAAGCAGCAGCGGCCATCGATGCTGGCAAGTTTAATGATGAGATCGTAGCGGTGGAAGTTCCTGATGTTTACGTCAAGGATGGTAAGCGTGTAGAGAGTTCGCACACCGTAGCTATGGATGAAGGTGTTCGTCGCAGCACTACTCCAGAAGCACTGGCCAGACTCCGTCCAGTTTTTGCGCAAGGTGGTGTAGTAACCGCTGGTAACTCTTCACAAACGAGTGATGGTGTAGCCTTCACCCTCGTAGTAAGTGAAGAAATGGTCAAGCAACTCGGGCTGGAGCCCGTGGCACGCTTGGTAGGTTGTACTGCCGGTGGCGTAGATCCACTATACATGGGTATTGGCCCTTGTGTAGCGATTCCCAAAGTACTCAAGCAGGTGGGCATGAAGCTCAGTGATATCGAGGCGATTGAGTTGAATGAAGCCTTCGCAGCCCAGGCTTTGGCTGTGATCCAGGAAGCGGGCTTGAATCCGGATATCGTAAACGTAAATGGCGGTGCTATTGCACTGGGTCACCCACTAGGTTGTACCGGTGCTAAGCTAAGCATCCAGTTGCTGAACGAGATGCGTCGTAGCAATCAGCGTTATGGTATGGTTACTGCCTGCGTAGGTGGTGGCCAAGGTATTGCTGGAGTGTACGAGCGTTTAAGCTAGATCGGAGTAGGTTGCCCAATTGGCAACGCAGAATACAAACAGAAGAGCTCAGGTTGGTGACAGCCTGGGCTTTTTCTTTTTGCTCAATACTAGCAAACAGAAATATTGAATAATCGAATTTTATTTATTTTTTGTTTTATAAAATATTAATTCGTACATTTATTGTCCTTGAGCAACCAGACCGCTTGCTCACCATCGAAGCTTTTAACCTCCTGTTCGGTCTATAGGAGTAAATCAGAGGAGTCGTTGACTAAAACGACAAACAACCGCCGGACCTGTTCTCTCAAGGACAGGTATGATAAACGTGTACTTGCCAGTAAATAATGGCAAGTTTTTGGTGAAATGGAATTAGGCTAGATCTAATTTATAGGGTGGGACCCGCCCTACGGGCTTCTTACATCCATCTGATTACTCCTCTTCTCCTCCCCCAATTCCTCACCAATTTTTCCTATTCTCCTACCTCTTCTTAACTTAGGGCACTGATAATCATAATGGAATGAAGCAATTTCTGCGTATCCTAAAGCGGCTGGCTCTTGGCCTGCTGCTATTAGTTGTTCTAGTCTCCGGTTTCTTCTATGCCAAATGGAAATGGACTTCTCACCGCAATCACAACCTGCTAGGTGAGCGAGCACTGATTCTTACGGTTGACGGTTATAGCTATCGTGATTTAAATAAGAATGGTCAACTCGACCCGTACGAGGATAAGCGACGGTCCACTGAGGTGCGTTTGGATGACCTTTTGAGTCAGATGACCCTGGAGGAGAAGGCCGGCTCTATGTTCATTACCATGGCGGCGATGAATGAGGATGGTTATTACAATGAGTATCCAATATTCAGCGAACCGATCACCTTCATGCTGGAGTCTAACACCACCATGATTGCCCGGAAACTGATGAATCATTTCAACATCATCCAGTCTCCCTCCTCATTGGCACTGGCCAATTGGAACAATCAGGTACAGGCCCTCGCCGAGCAGACCCGTCTGGGTATTCCCATCACTGTCGCTTCGGACCCTCGCCACGTAGCAGGTAATAATGTTGGAGCAAGTATTGTTACTCCCTTCTTTTCCCGCTGGACATCACCACTTGGTTTCGCTGCCATTGGTGATACGGTCTTAATGCGGCGCTTTGGTGATATTGCCCGGCAAGAATATGTAGGCGTAGGCATTCGACTGGCACTTTCTCCTATGGCCGACTTGGGAACGGAGCCTCGTTGGGGGCGCTTTGGAGGGACCTTTGGGGAAGACGCTGCACTAAGTGCCAAACTGACCAAGGCCTACATACTAGGCTTTCAAGGTGATAGCCTAAATCATAGTAGTGTAGCTTGCATGAGCAAGCACTTTTCTGGCGGTGGTCCACAAAAGGATGGTGAAGATGCCCATTTTCCTTACGGCCAGGACCAGGCCTATCCTGGAGACAATTTCGATTATCATTTGATCCCTTTCCGCGATGGCGTGTTTCCAGCCAATACGGCTAGCATTATGCCTTACTACGGGGTTCCCGTTGGTCAAACTAGTGAAAATGTGGGCTTTGCTTACAATAAAGAGATTATCAGCGATCTACTCCAAGATAGCTTCCAGTTTAAGGGAGTTGTCTGTACCGATTGGGGACTCATTACTGAAAGTAAAATCAAGCCACCAGCGGCTTGGGGAGTTGAGCACCTATCTGAGATTGAACGAGTCGAAAAAATTCTTGAAGCCGGATGTGATATGTTCGGGGGAGAATCCTGCGTAAATTATATTATTGAACTGGTAAACAGTGGACGCATTAGTGAGGAACGAATTGATCGCTCGGTCCGCAAAATAATGCGAGACAAGTTTGTCCTCGGCTTATTTGACGATCCTTACGTACCACTGGAAGACCTATATATTGTTGGCCAAGACGCCTTCTGGGAAGCTGGTAAAGAATCGCAGCGACGATCATTGACGCTGCTTAAGAATGACGGGCTTCTCCCGCTCAAAAAGAATATCAAAGTGTATTTGTCTGGCTTGTATGAGCCTGCGCTCGAATCCTTTGCTCAGTTGGTTGCTAGTCCAGCGGAAGCAGATGTGATTATCCAAAAAATTGCGACACCCTTTGATCCGCGGAGTGAATACCTATTGGAGAATTTCTTCCATCAGGGCCGCCTGCACTATACCGAATCCGAACTGGCCCCTATCATAGAATTGGCTAAACAGAAGCCAACAATTACGATAGTCACCATTGAACGCCCCCCTATTCTCTCGGAAATTGCCGCAGCCAGTAGTGCTCTGATTGCAGACTTCAATAGCCAAGATGATATCATTTTTGGAATGCTATTCGGTGACTTCGTCCCAGAGGGAAAGCTACCATTCGAACTACCATCCTCTATTGAGGCAGTTGAGAACCAGAAGGAAGATATGCCCTACGACTCAAAGGATCCACTCTATCCCTTTGGGCATGGTCTGAGCTATGAATAGAAGGAAACTTAGCTCAGGCTCCGGCACGTCTGGCGCGGCGGCGTTCTTTGCGCCAAGCTCTACGAGTGGCACGTTCCTCCTGCTTATCAATTCGGTATTGATCAGAGATTCCGCGGTGCTTATAGAGGCGCCTATTGGTGAAGCGAAATTTATACTCCATTTCACCATTGTCATCATGAATTTCTACAAAAAGCTTTCCTCCAGACTCTGCATAGCCTGTCTTTGCGGGTAGCTCTCCCTCTTGCCAGCTCCGGAGGTTCTGCCACGGCAAGGACACCCAAATATTGGTGTTATTATCATAATTCAAATGCCCCTCTACAAAGAGATTAAAGGCTGTAGACTGAATCTCCATGCGCGGTATATGTACCACTTTGTGTGTGATCAAGAGGGTATCCGTAATTGGGGCAAAGCGGATTTTGTGCAAGCGTTCCGTACGGAAAAACTTATTGGCCACTTGCTGGATGGGAGCAAAATTTACCAGCTCTGCCTCGTGCAGATTAAAGTGGACACGCCCTAAAAGTCTATCCTTTTGCAGGCCCACACTGTCAATGATTTTCCCCTGCAAGTTAGCTCTTAAAGACACCTTCCCTGCTACCCGCTCAGCCCGCTGCAGAGAGGTCAGGCCGAAGTAATCAAAGGTCTCTACCAGAGCCGCCAAATCAAAGCGTTCAGTTTCCACGGTCACCTCAAATGGGGTTTCTGCTGCGTCCTCAATATCTACGATGGCTGACATTTGCACCGGGCGTCCCTTGAACTCAAATCCCGTGTTTTGGAACGTCACTCGATTTTCGTCCAGAAAACTCACCCGCGCGAGGTTATCCGTACTGACGAATTGCTGAAATTGAAAGGTATCAAGCTGAAATGTCAAACAGGGGTGGAACTTCTCGTAAAGCGCCTGAAAGCTAGGTTTCAGTGCCAACTGACTTTCTACAGGGCGCCCTTCGGCGAATTGCTGCACCGAAGAAAATATCCTTTGTAGGTCATCAAAACCAAGTCGATTGGCCTTAACCTGCACGGAAGAGCTTACATCAGCAGCATCTCCATCGGGGCTAATCAGACTCCTAAAATGACGCACCTCACCCGTCATTTCAATCGACTGCCCACTGCTTAAGGGAACCCGCATGGCATCAAGTCTCAGATGTTCACCACTGTAATCTACCTTGAGTTCCCCCAATGGTAAATGTACTGCGGTGGGACCCACTAATACATCTCCGTCCCACAAGGCCAGCTTGCCCTTTGCGTAGCGTTGTAGATCAGACCAATGCTCAATCTCTCCACTTACCTGGCCAGCGAAATTAAATGCCCCTCGCTCAAAGAAGAAAGTAGTATTATCGAAGAGACGATTAAACCAAACTGCTTCTCCCTGAGAGCGGACAGCAAGATTCCAATAAGGCTGAGTGGGTGTAAAATCAATGGTACCGGAGCACGCTAGTTCGTTTCTTCCAATGGTAGCGCTCAACTGCTCTATTTGCAATTCTGCATGGTCACTCAAGCTCGTCTTTAATACGACCTGCTCGGCTAGGTCACGCTCCAGCTCCAGGCTATCTATATAGCATACCACACGAGGATTAAATTGCTTTCTCACCTTATCCACAATAGTAGCAATAGAGGATCTTTCCGACTCGGAAGCTACTAGGGCAGCGAGACTAGAACTCAGCGTGGCTACACTTAGATAGGAACTACGACAGCTCAGAAAACTCTCTGGCTCAAGGTCTGTACCAACCTGCCAAGGCCAATTATTGATCCAATATCCTGCTAGCTCTATTTCGTGTTTCGTATCAGCTAAGGCTAGCTGGGCGTTGCGCAATGCCAGCGTATCACCGTCCAAGACCAAACTCGCCTGCCTTAGTTCGAATCCTTCACTAGCAACTGAGGTGTTCTGCACACTCACCTGAGCTACTTCTAGCGCTGTCTTTTCCAGGTTTTGCAGGATATCCAGTTCGTGTTCTACCGGACCTGCAAATACCGTACACAACTGAAACTCACCACCACTCACCCTCCAATCGCCTTGAGGCATTAAGCCGTTTATGGCCTGTAAGGGGCCTTCAGCTAGCAAGCTTCCCGCCAGGTAGATTGGTGTTTCGGGCGTACTGCTTACTACTAGTTGTGGGAAGCCCAGCTGTACACCTTCATAAGAAGCCGTTAATTGATCAAAATGTAAACGTAGGTTCAATGGGTGCTCCGAGGCCCAATTACTGGCATCTGATGTTGCCCGATTGATTAGGTAGCCGCTGGCAGATACTTCTTCCAGTTGCGGATAATCTTTGAGCCCGAATCGGTTATTCACGGTATGAAAATCAATGCGCGCCAGTGGGTTGTCTCCGGCAGCAAAGCCCCCATTCACTCGAATCCGAGTCGCAAGCGGATTAGCAATGGTGTAGGGCGTAAGCTTCTGCCGCAGTTCCGCTGGTACATAAGCAATAGTGGAAGCAAAGGGGGTGGATTCGTTTTGTAAATCAAATGAGAAATGACCAGCTCCATTTATTTCTAATTCAGCGGAGGCTGAAAACCGTTGCTCATCTAACCAAAGCTCAAAATCAGGTAGCTTAAGACAGCCTTCCTCGTAACTCAAAGAAGGTTGCATTCGTAAGTTTGCACCCGCTAGATAGCTTCCCTTTTTGGGGTTAAACGTTAGTCGTTCAATATCAATATTAGCGTTTAGCTCAGCTGCTAAACCTTGCCTTTTTTTAGTAATAACAGTCTGTAAACTATTCACACGGCCCTCCATATGTTTTGCCCTCCGACTATCCTGATACAGTAATGAAAATTGCTGAAGACTGAGAGGTAGATCAGAAGCGAGCGTGAAACTTAGGTTAGATGGCCCACCAGTGTTGTCCTTTTGGGCCAAGGTCCGAAGAGCGCTAATTAAGGAGGAGTTGGCTTGTACCTGCGTGTATCCCCCCCTGACGGCCACACTACCTAAGCGCAAAGCAAACTCCCAATAGTCTAACACTTCCAAGTCTAGATCCACATGGTCAAAATGAAGAACAGTGGAGGGATCATCGAAGTGACTGAGGCTTACCTCTTCTAGACTAACACGCAGTTGGGGCAGCTCGCGCCAGGAAGAGAGATCAGCACAGCCAATTTGTAAATCGAGTTGGTGCGTCTCCTGCATGTAAGTCTCCACCCGTGCGAGTACTGCTCTGGAGTCTTGCATAAAATAGCCCACTATCCCTACCGTACTGAGTAATAGGGTGACCGATATGAGCAACAAAACACGCAATAGCAAACGCATAGAATTCGCTTAGCTCCGTATTAAAACGTTCTTTTCGTTGCTATTATAACGGTGTGATGAGGGAAATTGTGTCCTTTTGGTACAAGTCCGCCCATTTATATCTCTTGCTTACTTAAGCCTTCTGCATTCAATTTAACTAGTCGGCATCCGCTAAACGGTCATCTTTAAGGTGGATTTCACGAACATCGAGTGGGAAGTGAAAGCCTGCTTCCTTTAGCGCGCTTAAGCACTTTTGAATCACCTCCGTTTTTAATGCCAGACTTGACACATTGGGATCGTTGGTATTGAACCAGTATTGAATGGCCAAGCTAATTCCGCTGGGTTGATAATCGGCAATAAAGATATTCGGTGCTCGATCTTCCTGAAGCACCCCAACGACCTTTACCAAAGTACTGCGTACCAACGCAATAGCTTCGTCTACATTGGCCTCAGCAGTGAGGCGTACTGTAAAGTCATTGCGTAGAAAACCGTCAATTGTGAGATTTACAATGGGGTTGCGTACAATCATTCCGTTAGGGATGTAAACATCTTTACCGTCAAAGGTCTTCACGTGAGTATCCCTTAGTGTCAGTCCAATAATCTTACCGGTTTTTCCCGCAATTTCTACTACATCACCAATCCGGAAAGGACGATCAAAGGCCATAATAATGCCCGCCAGGAAGTTTTCCCCAATATCCTTAAAGGCAAAGCCAATGATAAATGCAGAAACACCCGCACCAGCAAGCAGGCCAGATGCGGCCTTCCCCAATCCGACAATGCCTAGAAAGAGCAGTAAGCCAAATATGACCAGGGACACCTTCAATATTTGCGATAGAAAATCTACCAATAAGGGATCATCCATAGTTTTCCCTAGGCGCTTTTTTAAAGCACGCTTAGCTCTACCCGCCAAGGTCCAGATGACTACAAGAACTACCGTACCTAGTACAATGCGTGGAAGGTACAGGATGAAGAGTTCGTAATACCCAATTGAGACGGTTTTAAGGCTGTTCCAGAATTCCATAAATAAAGGTGCTCATGATTTGACCCAAAATTAACGGATCAAGGTCACATCTCCTTGAAACAGCTCTACCTTACCATCAAAAAACTCTACCTCGGCAAAGAATACGAAGACCCCAGGGTTGAGTAGTTCGCCGTTAAAGGAACCATCCCACCCCATACTGAGGTCGCCCGGGAATAGATTTTCATTTTCAAATACCAATTGCCCCCCACGAGAGAATACCCTTAACGTGCGGATATTCACCACATCATTACCCGCAAAAATGGTAAAGCTATCATTGCTTCCATCTCCATTGGGGCTGAAGACGTTCGGTACATGCAATTGCCGACGCTGATCCACAAAAATTCTAAAGATATCTTTTGTACTACACAGGGTTACCGTATCCAAAACCGTCACCTCGTATAACAAAGTCTCTGTAGGGCGAAGCAGTGCCACGTCCCCCACTAGCGTATCGGCGTGGGACCAAGTAAAAAGTGGATTCTGGCTGTTGGTAATTGCTCGCAGGATCACTTCATCTCCTAGCTTGACCTCATCTTCCCCGCTTAGTTCTACTGTAATATCAGGTGGTGGTAAAATAGTAGTCGGAATGAGTAATTCACAGCCCGCGGCATCTCTGATGACTACACTATAACTTCCGGCTGTCAAACCCTCAAACAGAGGCACCTGTCCAAAATTTTGGTCCTGCAATCCATAGGTATAGCCTGGGGTACCACCATCAACATTCTCGACCGTAATGGCTCCGGCATTGGGTCCGTCCACACAATTGATATCTACAGCAAAGGTTTCCGCCATGATCGTGCTCGGCTGGTCCAGGGTATAATTTGCGGTAGCTTCACAGCCTTTCTCGTTGGTGATCAGCAAGGTATACGTCCCCACATCCAGGCTGTTCACAGTATTCTGCATTCCACCCGTACTCCAGTCATAACTCAAACTGGCAAAGGGGCCAGTAGGCGCTGCGACCAGTACACCATCTGCGGCACCAAAACAGCTAATTGGAGTTAACTCAGCAATGCTTACTCCCAGAGGCTCGTTAGGCTCGGTAATATTTACGGTAGTTGTGTCCAGGCAACCATCGCCATTTTGCACAATCACTTCGTAGGTGCCAGCCAGCAGATTGTCTGCCACTTGGCTCATGCTACCACTACTCCACTCCCAGCCTACCGAGTTACCGTTATCTGTCACCTGCGCAATTCCGTCCATACCGCCAAAGCACGACACTTCTTGTACCATACTCGCAGTGACAATAAACTCCGCCGGCTGATCCACATTTACGTCCAGCGTAGCCTCACAATCATTCGCATCGCGCACCAGCAGTTGGTACGCTCCGGCGCACAATTGGTCTGCCATTTCCGTAGTACTGCTACTTCCCGTCCATACATAAGTGTAAGGCGGCGTTCCACCACTTACGCTAGTGCTTATGCTTCCATCACAGAAACTGAAACACGAGGCGTCTACCACTGCCTGCAGCTCAATAAAGAGCAGCTCCGGTTCTACCACGAGCACCGTAAACATGGTGTCAAAGAAATTATCGTTGGCAGTAATGGTATAACTATCCGCCGGTAGGTTCGGTATATCCGCCGTACCTGCTTCGGTTACAATTTGCCCGCCGCCGCTAAGGGTGCCAGCGCTATTCGTCCATGTATAGTCATAGGGTGGTACACCATTTTCTATCGAAAACGTAATAACTCCATCAGTGTCACCATTACAGGCTAAAGTATCGTTTTGGAAGGTTGGAATGATAGCTGTAGTAAACTCCACGGTAAAGCAAACTTCATCCATACAGCCGTTCTCATCCACTACTTGCACACAGCATTCCTCTCCTGCTACTAGCATATTCGACATAGTACCGGTCTCCCCGGTGCACCAGGTGAAGGTGTAATCTCCTAGTCCACCTTCTGCCGAAGCCACCGCTATGCCGTTCGTGCCATCTGCACCAATAGCGGGTTGGGTTTGCTCTACAGTCAGCACCAGATCTTCCAATACGGTAAGCGTGGTATTCACAATACTATCACAGCCTTGAAACACCTGAAGGGTATCGGCATAAACCCCTGAAGTGTTATAAGTGCTGGGTCCTACGGTAATCGTCTCCCCAGCGCAGATGGTGAGGTCCTGATCCGTGATGGGAGTAATATCTCCAGCATCGGTCACGGAGAGTTCAAAGATGCCGCGCGACGCACTTCCCGATCCATCTACCAATATAAAATAAGGTCGCCCGGGAAACAAGCAGGTTACCTCCATCACTTCGTCTAGATCTTCGGGGGTAAACTGTGCGGTCACAAAGGAGAAAAAGCCGGTACAAGTATTATTGAACGAGCGGTACAAGGCCAACTGCACGCCCAGCGGCTGCTTGATTGTATCCGAAATACCTTCAATAATGACGTGGCCCGATGGTGGTGCGATAAAGCTAAACCAAACGGAGTGCTGGCTTACAAAGGTGGGTAGAAAAGGATCCTGTGTATCGGTGGCGCAAAAGTTGGCATATTGCCCCATGGCACTTACAGCGCCCCCTTCAGGCACCAAGCCTAAGTCTATCACATCACACCGCAGGTCGCCGCCCTCGGGCACCCCTACATCCCATACCTGAAGACCAAAGATACCGCCAAAATCGCCCGCTTGATTTGTTCCGTCTATCAGTATGTAGTAGTCCGTATTCGGAAGCGGGCACGGCAAACGAAAGTCGTGAAAGTCGCTGTTAGTATTGTTAAAGTTGAACCCCGTCAATGGTACCAAGTTTCCATCGCAGGCACCATTGTCCGTAAGGAATACACCTAACTCAAGGTCAATTGGATCGCCAGTTCCCTCCGGATCACTTAGCGCCTCTACCACAAACTGGCCGCTAGGGTTAGGCCCAGTATTAAAGCGAAACCAAACCCCTTGCTCATTCGTAAAGTAGTATCCCAAATCTTGTGGATTAGGTTCTCCGGTATTTGTAGCGCAAGCATTGGAGTAATTACCAATGGTCATATCACCTAAAGTATCGCCATAAACGAGGGTACCCAGATCCACCGCATTGCAAATCAGATCATTATCCGGAAAGGTCGACAGCCCCGTTTCAATCGTAAAATCTACTGAACCACTGGAGGTTCCCGGCATATCAATCATCAAATTGTAGTCGGCACTACTTCCCGGTGGCGGCACCACGAAATCATTGCAAAGTATTTCTTGGCAATCCGGCACAATGTCACAGCTTAAAGGAGGAGGAAAGAAGGCATCATTATCGAACACCTGTAAGCATACCTCCACGGTCATCGGCAGATCAGATGGGCAGGAAAAATTAGCCTGATAAGGGGTATGCGGAAGCGCATTAAAGCATCCAGCATCTTCCGGGTAATAACTATAGTCACCTCCCTCCACTGCTACCGCAAAAAGCGGATCAGGTGTACCACCAAAGGGATCGGAACAATCAGAAGAAGCAGTTCCACTATTTACAACCACCTGCACCTCAATTTGGGCGTAGCTGGTAACAGTGAACAAAGCAATTAATAAGGCTAATAGTAAAGTGCGATTCATAATCCGGACTTACGATGAAAATAAAATAACAACAGTACATACTGCCGCAGCAGTAGAACCATCATTCTCAAAAAACACTCGCAAAAAACATTATTTACCGGAAATCGGCGCTTCTGAAGGGCTACCACAAAAGTAAGACATCATAACCAAAGCGCGGGAGCAGATTACTCTATTTTTTGGCTTAGTAGCTGTCAGGTAGCGGTATTGTTGGTCCTTCCGCTCTTTGAGCCAGAGCTGGAGAACCTTGATAGTTGCGATTTGCTAACGTTTGGGACGTGTAAAACATTGCCTCTAATCTTTATATTTCTTTTGGGCCCTACCTGCACACCGCCCTCTCTGGCGGTGTTGGGCACCGGGCTCTACAGGGCTCAGAGCCCTTTCTATCCCTTGTCCTTGCGCCCTCCGGCCGCCGTCCTCAGCTGGTCGCTTCGGGGATGAGACGGTGCACCTTTTAGTATAAATCGCTGGTTATCAGTATCTTAAAATTTATGAACACGCGTCAATGTGTTAATGTATTTATACAACGAGTCTCATTTTTTGACACCGATTTTTCAAAAAATAAAATCCCGGAC
The DNA here is from genome assembly GCA_039816955.1 of Bacteroidota bacterium. Classification (GTDB taxonomy): domain Bacteria; phylum Bacteroidota; class Bacteroidia; order Chitinophagales; family Saprospiraceae; genus Lewinella. The sequence continues at coordinate 160 of JBCBWU010000053.1, read as the reverse complement.
AGCATCACTACCATCCGGGATTCTTATCAAGTTCTCAGAGAACTCGGAGTTCTCCAAGAACATATTCCCCTCCGTCGTAGGGAGGGGGTTAGGCGTGGGCCTGTCCTGACCGCAAGCGTCAGGATCTACTCCACCACTATCATCTGCCTAGTTGCCGTAT